>NZ_JBFTIA010000002.1:0-499396 GCF_056394525.1 Arthrobacter sp. 10N43
CCCGACGCACCGACACGCCGGGCGGCACCCAGGATCGACATCCCTGCGCATACCAAATCGAAGAATTCAGTGCGCGCATCCAGGGAAAACACTCTGGCCATCTAACGCTCCATCAATCAGAGCGTTGCTGCGACCATATGACTCTGCCGCCCTCAGGGCAGCTCTAACTGATAGCGCATGTGGTGTTTTGGGGTTATTCGAGGCCGGTGCGGGTGGAGTCGTCCAGCGGCGTCCACCACGTCATCGGCGGCACCACTTTGAAGCGCCGGCCGGTGATGGTGTCCGGCGTGATCCGGACGAAGTGTTCCTTTTGGCCGGCCTGCCACGGGAACAGCAGCAGGCCCACGGTGTCCATGACTTCCTGGGGGTTCTGCACCGGCGCGGCCTGGCCTTTAACCACAACGCTCCAGGCGACCCCGGTGTCCGCGTCCACGCCGTCCGCTTCCAACGCCACCGGCGTGTCCCCGGTGGCCGCCTGCAGCTTGGTGCCCTCCGCGGTCCGGAAGACCAGCGAACCGTGGTCCACCTTGTAGTTGAGGGGGAAGATGTCCGGATGGTCGTCCACCCACACCGCCAGCCTGCCGACCGAGACGCTGCGCAATAGCTCCCAGCATTCGTGATGCTCGAGGTTTTCCACCGTGTGGGCCTGGTCCTTTGACTCGTGACCGCCCGGGTTCGAATCAGTAGTCATGCACGAGAGCGTACGCGGACGGGCCGACGGCGGATAGGGCAAATGGACCCAAGCCCCGGGAAAAACTGCGAAATCTGAGGCCTTCCTGAGTGGTTCACTGTATTCTGGCATAGGGCCGTCAGCGTCGACAGTGGCCGGAGCGATTGGGGGCAATAACATGCATTCAACGGGTGAGAGTTCAGGCCATACCGTATCCGCGCCAAATTCTGCCGTCGAGGAACTTCTGACGGGATTCGGCGCCCGCGCGGAAGAGCTGCTCCAATCCAAGGAACGCATGGCCGGCCTGCTGGAAGCGGTCGTCGCCCTGGCCGAGGACCTGAGCCTGGATGCCGTCCTGGAACGCGTGGTCGAATCGGCCTGCCGGTTGCTCCATGCCCGGTTTGGTGCAATGGGAGTGATCGGTGATGACCACGCGCTGAGCCACTTCATCACCGTCGGTATCGATGGCGAACTGGCCCGGAGGATCGGTCCGCTGCCGACCGGGCATGGCGTGCTCGGCCTCCTGATCACGGACCCCCGGCCCCTGCGGCTGCATGATCTTCGCCAGCACCCCGAGGCCTACGGCTTCCCGGCGCACCACCCGCCCATGCAGTCGTTCCTGGGGGTCCCGGTCCGCGTCCGCGACGTGGTGTTCGGGAACCTGTACCTGACGGAAAAAATAGGCGGCGAAGACTTCAGCGCCGAGGACGAGGCCCTGGCCGTCGCCTTGGCGGCAGCCGCCGGCGTGGCCATCGAGAATGCCAGGCTCTACGACGACGCCCGCCGCAGGGCCCGCTGGCTGGAGGCCTGCATGGACGTCTCCGGGCTGATGCTGAGCACGGACCGTGACTACACCTCCGGCGGCCTGGATCCCATCGCCGGCCGCGCGCTCCAGGAGTCCGCGTCCGACCTCGCCCTGCTGGTGGCGCCCGCCGCCAACGGCGTTGCCCACGTGGTGGTCGGTGTTGCCGGTGAGCGCGGCATCGCGTTTTCGGGACGGTCACTGCACCTGGAATCAGAACTCCTGGACGAGGTTCTCGACGGCGGCGAGCCGCTGCTGTTCGACGACGCCTCGGAGGTGGTCGGGGAGGTCGACGCCGGCGTGACCGGGCCGCTGCTGGCCGTGGCACTTAGCACCCAGGGCGCCCACCACGGCCTGCTGCTGCTGGCACGGAACAAGGATTCGGTCCGCTACACCCGGACAGACATCGAAATGGGCGCCGTCTTCGGCTCCCACGTGGCCCTGGCCCTGGAACTGTCCCGCGTGCACCGGCTGCGCGAAGAGCTCCTGGTCTTCACGGACCGGGACAGGATCGCCCGCGACCTGCACGACCTCGTCATCCAGCGGCTGTTCGCGGCCGGACTGAGCGTGCAAAGCCTCACCCGGTTCACCAGGGAGGAGCTGGCGATGGAGCGCATCCGCAACATCACCGGCGAACTCGACGAGGCGATCCGCAGCCTGCGTGACACCATCTACTCGCTGAAGAGCAACACCGGCGTTACTGAACTGCTGAGCGGCCGGATCCGCCGGGTCACCCGGAGCTCCTCGAAATCCATGCCCTTCGCCCCGCGCCTGACCATCACAGGACCCGTCGATGCCGTGACGCCGGATAAGGCGGACAACGTCGTGGCGGTAGTCTCCGAAGGGCTCAGCAACGCCATCCGGCACTCCGGGGCGGACACCATCTCGGTCTCGGTTGCCGTTGTCAAGGGCCGCGTGACGGTGGTGATCAGCGACAACGGCGCCGGATTTGCCCAGCCGGGAAAGCGCAACGGGCTGAGCAATCTCGAGGACCGTGCGCGGATGCTCGACGGCGAATGCACCATCACGAGCGCGCCCGACGCCGGGACCAGCCTGGAATGGTCGGTGCCGCTTTAGTTAGTGTCCCCGTTGGCCGACGCCTACCGAATCGCGCCTACCTAACGCTGTGCGGCCGCGTCCCGTCCGTGGCACTCCCGGCGGAGGCTACCGGATATGCCGGGCTGGCGATGAAGACCGCTGCCTGGGTGCGGCGTTCGAATCCGAGCTTGGCCAGCAGTGAGGATACATAGTTCTTGACGGTCTTTTCCGCCAGGAACATTTCCGCGGCAATCTGCCGGTTCGTCAGTCCGCCGCCCACCAGTTCCAGTACCTTGCGTTCCTGGGGTGTGAGGGAGGCCGTACGGGGGTCCACTTCCTCGGCCTCTACGAGGCTGTCCACGACGCCGGCGGCGACGCCCTCATCGAAGAGGGACTCGCCCGCTGCTGCCCGCCGCAGGGCGCCGATCAGGTCAGTTCCGCCGATCTCCTTAAGCACGTATCCGCGCGCCCCGGCCAGGACAGCGCCACGGAGGGCCTGTTCGTCGTCGAAACTCGTCAGGATGATGCAGTTCAAGGACGGGTCCACTGACCGCACGTCGCGGCAGACTTCAATGCCGGTCCCGTCCGGAAGGCGGGCGTCCAGCACACAGACATCGGGGTGCAGGGCGGGAATCCGGCGCGTCGCCTCCACCGCGGAGCCGGAACTGCCAACCACCACGAACCCTTCGCCTTCGAGGAGTTCCTGGAGCCCGCGCCTGACGAGCTCGTGGTCATCAAGGATAAAGACGCGCATCACCGACTGCATACCCTCGGATGCAGTGAGACCTGCGTCTGCCCAGGCAATCATGATTCTCCCGTCCGGCCGCTTGGTGGACCGCTTGATCCTGTAGTTCATCGACGTACCCCAGCCCTGCCATTCTTCTGCACGGCGGGGCCACGGACAAGGGTCATAGTGCCCAGCCGGCCGGCTCCGGCCGCCGTCCGCACCGCCTTCGCTGGCTTCCGCCTGCGCCCCGGGTCGGTGCCGGACCGATGGCTGGATGTCTTTTGGCCCTAGCCGCCGGGAGGGCCGGGCGAAATTATGGGAGCGTCGCCAAACCGGGCAGGATGTCCGGCCGGCACGAGGGCAAGGATCACCGATGAACGAAGCCAGGGACGTGCGCACGATCGTTGTAGGCGTAGACGGCTCGGAGGCTTCGGTGGAGGCGCTGCGGCAGGCCCAGGGCCTCGCCGTGCCCCTGTCCGCCAAAGTGGTCGCCTTGGCGTGCTGGGACTATCCGCCCGTGTACGACGGCTACGTCGCCGTCGGCATTGGCGACTTCGACGTCCGGGCCGGGGAGATCCTCAACGAGGCGGTAGCGAAGGCCTTCGGCCCAGAGACTCCTGGGAACGTCGAGATCCGCCTCGTCCAGGGCCACCCCCGCAACATCCTCATCGACGAGAGCAAGTCGGCGGACATGCTCGTGCTCGGCCGCCGCGGCCGCGGCGGGTTCGGCGGCCTGCTGCTGGGTTCGGTCAGCTCCGCCTGTGTGGCGCACGCTCATTGCCCCGTGCTGGTGGTTCACGCACCGGAGAAGGCCTGACGCCCGCGCCGTGCCTGACTCGAATGCCATGCCTGTCTCGAATGCCGGGCCTTACTCGAATGAAGAGCGCCGCGGATCCGACAGGCGCGTGGTCCACAGATCGGGCTTGTTGACCTTGAAGCGCCGACCGGTGAGCGCATTGGGCGCCACACGTACGTAGTAGGCCTTCTCGCCCGGCTGCCAGGGCTCCAGGAGCAGGGCGTCCGCCGCATCCTTCTCGTCCTGGCTTTCGATGAGCTCGGCTTCGCCGCGGGCCATCACGCTCCAGGCCGACTCGCCAGGGGCGTCATAGCCGTCGATCTCGAATGCCACCGGCTTGCCCGTGATGGCGCCCCACAACTTCGTCCCGCCGGAGGTGCGGAAGACAATCCTCCGCCGCTCCAGCACGAAATTCACCGGAAAGATCTCTGGATGGCTGTCCACGATCAGTGCCACGCGCCCCACGACTTCGGTGTCGAGCAGGGCCCAGCACTGGTCCATGGTCAGCGAGTAGTCCGGCGTGGGCGAGGTGGTGTCCATGTGGAGCCACGTTACGGACCGTCCCGGACCTCGATTAGGGCCATAAGACCCGCGGTGCGCACGTGCGGGCCGTACGCCGCGCGGGCCGCCGGTCACCAGGGACTGGGCTTGTAGTCCTTCAGGAAGACGCCGTACTGGTCCTCGCCGGTCTCGCCCATCACGATAGGGTCGTAAACGCGGGCCGCGCCGTCAACCAGGTCAAGGGGTGCATGGAAGCCCTCTTCCATGAGGCGGACCTTGGTGTAGTGCGGCCGTTCGTCCGTGATCCAGCCCGTGTCCACGGCTGTCATCAGGATGCCGTCGGCGTCGAGCATTTCCTGGGCGCTGGTGCGCGTCATCATGTTCAGCGCCGCCTTGGCCATGTTGGTGTGCGGGTGCCCGGGGCCCTTGTAGGCGCGGGAGAACTGGCCCTCCATGGCGCTGACGTTGACGATGTACTTCCGCCGGGCGGTGGAGCGCTTCATTGCCCCGCGCAACCGGCTGACCAGCAGGAACGGAGCTGTCACGTTGCACAGCTGCACTTCGAGCATCTCGAGTGGGTCCACCTCGTCCACCACCTGGGTCCAGCTGTTGATTGTGGCGAGGTCCGGCACCAGTCCGCCGGCGTCGATGGCGGTACCGGAGGCAATGCGCTCCAGCGATGCGGAACCGGTGGACAGCGCCAGTGAGGTGATCGCGTCCCCGGCGAGCACGGGGTGTTCGAGCACGGTGCTGGCCAGGGCAAGCGGGTGCTTGTCATGGGCGTGGCCGAATGTCACAAGCTCGGGTCCGCCGTTGGCGGCCTGGAGGGCGGCGGGCAGCGGCTCGTCCTCGGCGTCTACGAGGGGCTTGTAGGCGTTTCCGGAGCGGCGTACCGTCTGGGCCGCGTTGTTGATGATGATGTCCAGCGGCCCCGCTGCGTCGAGCGAATCTGTCAGGGCCATCACTTGGGACGGGTCGCGGAGGTCGATGCCCACGATCCGGAGCCGGTGCAGCCAGTCGGCGCTGTCCTCCATCGCGGCGAAGCGGCGGGCAGCGTCCTTGGGGAACCGGGTGGTGATCGTCGTGTGGGCGCCATCGCGCAGGAGCCGGAGCGCGATGTACATGCCGATCTTGGCCCGGCCACCGGTGAGGAGGGCCCTGCGGCCGGTCAGATCGGTCCGGGCGTCGCGCTTGGTGTGGCTGAAGGATGCGCATTCGGGGCACAGCTGGTGGTAGAAGGCGTCCACCTGCGTGTAGTGCTGCTTGCAGATGTAGCACGGCCGGGACCTGATCAGGTGCCCTGCGATCTCGCCGGTTGCGGACGGGGCAAGCTTGTTGCCGCGCGTCTCGTCGTCGATCCTGTCGGGGGCCGCCGTCGCCGTCTGGGCGATCACGGCGCGGTCCGCTTCGGCGATCTCGTCGCGCTTGCTGACCCGCCGGTGGCGCTTGACGGCCTTGAACATCTTCCCGGTGGCGCGGCGCACGGAAACGTAGTCCGGGTGCTCCTCGTCGTAGGCGTGGATCGTGTTCAGGACCTTCAGGCAGGCGCGGATTTCCTCCGGGGTCAACTCGGCAGCGCCGGACCCGGCGACACCAGGCTCGGCAGAGGGGAGATCGGAGGACAGATCGGGGGAGCTCATTGCCCTAATTTTACAGGGTGCGGGGAGCCCGGCCTTACGCCAGCGCCGGGCCCCCGCCGGGCTAAGCCGTGGGAGTTTGCTTGCCGGAGGCGTCCGCACCTACGGCGGCGGCCTGCACATCTGCGACCTTGTCCACTGACTCCCGCATTTCGGGCCAGTTTTCCGTGGCGGAAAGAACGGCCGACGGCACCAGGCGCAGGTTGGCGGCCGAGAGCGCACGTTCCGCGTCGCTGGGATCCGGCACCAGCTGCCCCTTGGACAGGACCGTGATTCCGGAGTCGGTAACCTTGAATCCGCGGGCGCGATCCAGCTCGGGGTCGAGACCGATCGCGGCCCCGGCAGGAACCTTGACGTTCTTGTCGAGGATGGCACGCTTGATCACCGCGCCCTCGCCCACATTGACCTTGTCCATCAGGACGGAATCCAGGACCCGGCTGGACGTGCCGACGTAGACGTCGTTGGAGAGTACGGAGCCCTCCACGATGCCGCCGGAGACGACGACGCCGTTGGCCACGATGGAATCGAGGGCGGTGCCTACCGTGTTGGATTTGCCGCGCACGAACTTGGCCGGCGGCGAGACGCTCTGCCGGGTGTAGATCGGCCATTCGGAGTTATAGAGGTTGAACACAGGGACGGGGGAGATGAGGTCCATGTGGGCGTCGTAGAACGAGTCGATGGTGCCGACGTCGCGCCAGTAGGTGCGGTCCCGTTCGGTCGATCCGGGAATGTCGTTGAGGGTGAAGTCGTAAACGCCGGCCTCACCCTTGGTGACGAAGTAGGGGATGATGTCCCCGCCCATGTCGTGCTTGGTGTCCAGGCGCTCGGCGTCAACGTGGAGGGCTTCGACCAGGGCGTCGGCGTCGAACACGTAGTTGCCCATGGAGGCCAGGAACTGGCTCGGATCGGCCGCGAGGCCGGGCGTCGAGGACGGCTTTTCGACGAACGCGGCGATCTTGTCCGGGTTCTCCGCGTCCGTTTCGATCACGCCGAACTGGTCCGCCATGTGCAGCGGCTGGCGGACGGCGGCCACAGTTGCCTTGGCCCCGCTGGCCACGTGTTGGGCCACCATCTGGGAGAAGTCCATCCGGTAGACGTGGTCTGCGCCGACCACGACGACGATGTCGGGATTGGCGTCATGGATCAGGTTCAGGGACTGGTAGATGGCGTTGGCGCTGCCCAGGAACCAGCTCTTGCCGACGCGCTGCTGGGCTGGAACGGAGGCCACGTAGTTGCCCAATTGGGTGGACAAACGCCACGTTTCGGAAATGTGCCGGTCAAGGCTGTGCGACTTGTATTGCGTCAGCACCACAATTTGCAGATACCGGGAATTCACAAGATTGGAAAGGGCAAAGTCAATAAGCCGGTAGCTCCCGGCAAAGGGCACGCCCGGCTTGGCCCGGTCCGCCGTCAACGGCATGAGCCGGTTTCCCTCGCCACCTGCGAGGACAATTGCCAAGACTTTCTTTTGATGCGGCATGGTGATCGCTCCTGAACGCCTTCGTTACTCCCCAAAACAGTCCGGCATGCCCGAACGTCTTCACACTAGATCAGTTCCACCGTAACGACTACCTTGGTGCATGTGCGAATAGATATTGTGACTAAAGAATTCCCGCCGGAAATCTACGGCGGCGCCGGAGTCCATGTGGCCGAGCTCAGCAGGGTGCTGGCCCAACATGTGGACCTACAGGTGCGTGCCTTCGGCGCGCCCCGTGAGCCCGGGTATCACGGGGCGACTGTCACGTCGTACTCCGTGCCCGAAGACCTGGGTTCAGCAAACGCCGCCATCCAGACCCTCGGGGTGGACCTGAGGATCGTCCCGGACATCGCCGGCGCGGATCTGGTCCACTCCCACACCTGGTACGCCAACATGGCCGGACATATCGCGTCGCTGCTCCACGGCATCCCGCATGTCCTTAGCGCCCACAGCCTGGAGCCGCTGCGACCGTGGAAGGCCGAGCAGCTCGGTGGCGGATACGCCGTCTCCTCCTGGGTCGAAAAGACCGCCTATGAGGCCGCCGCCGCCATCATCGCCGTCTCGGAAGGGATGCGCCAGGACATCCTGCGCAGCTACCCGGACGTTGACCCGGCCAAGGTCAGGGTGGTCCACAACGGCATCGATGTCAGCCACTGGACCCGGGACGAGGACGATGACATCATCCGTGCGCTCGGCATCGATCCGGACCGGCCCAGCGTAGTCTTCGTCGGCCGGAACACCCGGCAGAAGGGCGTTCCGTACCTGTTGCGGGCCGCCGCCAAGCTTCCGGCCGACGTCCAGCTCGTCCTGTGCCTGGGAGCCGCCGACACTCCGGAACTGGCGGCCGAAACGGCACGCCTGATCGAGGAGCTGCAGAGCCAGCGCAGCGGCGTGATCCTGATCGAGCGGATGCTTCCCCGCAAGGAGGTCATCCAGGTGCTGAGCCACGCGACGGCGTTCGCGTGCCCGTCCATCTACGAGCCGCTGGGCATCGTGAACCTCGAGGCGATGGCGTGCGGCGCCGCCGTCGTGGCAAGCGCCACCGGCGGCATCCCCGAAGTTGTCCGGCACGGCGAGACCGGACTTCTCGTCCCGATCGAACAGGTCACCGACGGTACTGGCATCCCGCTGGACCCGGAGAAGTTCGTCACCGACTTTGCCGAGGCACTCATCGACGTGGTGTCCGATCCCGCCCGGGCGCGCGCCATGGGCGTGGCCGGCCGGCGCAGGGCCGAGGAGCACTTCTCCTGGGAGTCCATCACCGAGACCACACTCGAGGTCTACCGCTCAGTGCTAGACAAATCGGCGCCCAGCAAGGACTCCTGAGAAAGCATTCAAACAGCAGACCGACGACGGCGCCGCCCCGGCTGAGGGGGCGGCGCCGTCGTCGTAATCCGGCCGGTTCAGTTGACGCGGAGCTGTTAGCGGGTGGCCCGTGCGCCGGAGCCTTTTGTCCCGTGGGCCGCGCGTGCAAGCAGGATCTTTTCATCCAGGGGCGCCTGGCCGCTGGCGCGCTGCTTCCGGAAGTAATCCCGGGCCTCGTCCTGGCGGGCCTTTTCCGCGCCGGTGGAGATCTCCGCGCGGAGGTGCTCCGGACCGTAGCCGAAGGCGTCCACGAGGTCGATGGCGTGGGGGCGGATCTTCACGAGCAGGCGGTTGATGTACTCGCCCACGGTGCGGCCGCGCTGCATGGAGAGCCTGCCGTTCATGAGGTACCAGGCCAGGTTTTTCTCGATGAGGGACAGGCCGAAGAGATCACGCAGCCACGTCAGGACCTTGTGCGTGCCGGGGTCGGTCACTTTCCCGAGGGCCTCGGTGAAGGCCTCCCACTGCAGCAACTCCGCGTGGGCCTGGGCCGCTTCGATGAGTTCGTGCTGGTGGGCGTTGAACAAGGCGGCGCCCTGCTCCTGCGGGAGCCTGTTCGCGCCCTTGAGGGCTGAGGCGACCTCCGCCACCATGGTCTGGACCCGGTCCGTCAGCAGCGTCCGCTGGCTGGCTTCGTCCTTGATTGCCAGGGCAGCCTTCTGCACTGATCCGGTGTCCGCCACGAACTGGGCGACGCCGCGCAGCCCGGTGCGGTGGATGGCGACGCCGGTGGCCTGGCCCACGACGTAGCGGGCCAGCACGCCGAAGTTCACGCTGCGGAATTCCTTGGCGTAGTCGGCCAGCAGGCGCTTGGCGACCAGCTGCAGCAGGACAGTGTTGTCGCCCTCGAACGTGGCGTACACGTCCAGGTCTGCACGGAGCGAGGCGAAGCGGTTCTCGATCAGGAAGCCGGCGCCGCCGCAGGCCTCGCGGCATTCCTGCAGGGTGTCCAGGGCGTGCCAGGTGCTGAGCGGCTTGAGGGCGGCCGCGAGGGTTTCGAGGTCCTGCCGGTCCTCGTCGGTGTCGTGACGGCCCGAAAAGACGTCGTCGAACTTCTGCAGCAGCTGCTCGCTGGCGAAGCTCGCGGCGTACGTGGTGGCCAGCCGGGTGAAGAGCCGGCGCTGGTGCCGCTGGTAGTCGAGCAGAACCTCCTCGTCGGCCTGGGAGGAGGCATTGAACTGCCTGCGTTCCGTGGCGTACTGGATGGCGGTTTTCAGGGCCAGCTTCGACGCCGTCACGGCGGCGCCGTCGAGCGAGACCCGGCCCTGGACCAGCGTGCCGAGCATGGTGAAGAAGCGGCGGCCCGGGCTGGCGATGGGGGAGGTGTAGTTGCCCTCGGCGTCGACGTCGCCGTAGCGGTTCAGCAGGTTGGTGCGCGGGATCCGGACCTGGGTGAAGTGCAGCCGGCCGTTGTCGATGCCGTTCAGGCCGCCCTTGACGCCGTCGTCCTCTCCGCCGATGCCCGGCAGGAACTCCTTGGTCTCGGGATCCCGGAGGTCCATGTAGAACGCGTGCACGCCGTGGTTGACGCCCTTGGTCACCAGCTGGGCGAACACGACGGCGGCCAGGCCATCGGAGGCGGCGTTGCCGATGTAGTCCTTCCACGCGGCCCGGAACGGCGTGTGGACCACGAACTCCCCGGCTGCGGGGTCGTAGGTGGCGGTGGTGGCGATGCTCGCGACGTCGGATCCGTGGCCGGTCTCGGTCATGGCGAAGCAGCCCGGGATCTCCAGGCTCATGATGCCCGGCAGCCACTTGGCGTGGTGGTCGGCGGTGCCGAGGTGGTTCACGGCGGAGCCGAAGAGTCCCCACTGGACGCCGGCCTTGATCTGCAGTGACGGGTCGGCGATGACCAGCTCCTGGAAGCCGGCCACGTTCCCGCCGTGATCGTCCGAGCCGCCCACGGAGACCGGGAAGGCGCGGTGGACGGCACCATTGTCGACGAGGATCTTGAGCTGTCCGAACGCGCGCCGGCGGTGCTCGGTGTGGGTCAGCCCCTCGATCTTGTGCAGTTCCCGGCGGCCGGCGAGGGCCCTGGACGCCAGGCGGATGTCGGCCCACTGGCCGAGCAGCTGTTTGCCCAGGGCCGCGACGTCGACGGCGGGCTCTTCAGCGGAGCCGGGTCGGGAGCCGGGTTGCGCGCCGTCGCGGCCGGCTGCTGTGGGTTCGGCCGGCAGTTGTGGTCGCGGCGTGCGGCGTGGCGCGTTGCCGGTGGTGCGGTCGGCTAGTTCAGTCATGTCGATTTCCTTCTTTGGTTCTGACAATCTCTGGTTCTGACAATCTCTAGTTCTGGCAATTCAGTTCGTAGGCGTGGGACCGGCGTGTCCGGACTGGGCCGTGTCCTCGCCCGCCGGGCCGCCCTGGTTCGATTGACCGGCCTGCGCCGGGGCCGTTGACTGCAGTTCGGGCGCGATTCCGAAGCAGAGCCAGTCCGTGATCTGCCGGGCCATGGCTTCCTGGTCTGGCTTGGCGGGCCCGGGCGGGCTGGCCAGCCACTGCTCTCCGGCGTTCCGAACCAGGCCGATCGCGGCGTTCGGCCAGTAGCCGATCACGGCTTCCTTGTCCTGGCCGCTGCCCAGGTGGCTGCGCATGGGCCGGGCAATCATGTCGCTGATGGCGGCGAAGAAGTGGCTCAACGCACCGGCGGTGGAAACCGGCGCGCTGGCGGCATCCGCTTCGCCCGGGGCGTGGCGGGTGACGAAGGTATAGACATTCGGGCTGGTCTCGGCCATCTGCAGGTAGGCGGACACCATGGCGAACAGGCCTTCGCGGGGGGTCTGGGCGCTCTGGGCCGCCTCCTGGATGCGCCGCTGCATCTGGCTCAGGACCACCTCGCCGACGGCCTGCTGGAGCCCGGCTTTGTCGCCGAAATAGCGGTAGAAGACAGACTTTGACGTTCCCGCGGCCGCGGCGATGTCCTCCATGGAGGCGTCGCTGCCAAGGGCGTGCACGGCCCGCCGGGCCGATTTGATGAGCTCCCGCCGCCGTTCCTCGCGGTGCGACTGCCAGCGGGAAGCGCGGCCGTCGACGGCGGTGTGCCCGTCGGGCGCGGTTGCGTCGGAGATGTTCACGATACCCAGCGTATCAGGTACGCTGGGTATCGGTAACCGTTTTGATTGAAGGAGACAGCCCATGTCCGTCAACGGACAGTCAGTACCCCGCCCCCAACCAGCCGCCGAATCAGCTGCCGCACCAGCCGCAGCAGGGGAGGCGCCCGCCGCCTCGGCGCGGCTCCGCAAGGCTGTGGTGGTGGGCGGCAACCGCATCCCGTTCGCCCGGACCGGCGGCGCGTACACCAAGTCCTCCAACCAGGACATGCTGACCGCCGCCCTGGACGGACTGATCGCCCGCTTCGGCCTCCAGGATGAGCGGATCGGCGAAGTCGCTGCCGGAGCTGTCCTGAAGCACTCCCGCGATTTCAACCTCACCCGGGAAGCAGTGCTCGGCTCGGCCCTTTCCGCCGAGACCCCGGCATACGACCTCCAGCAGGCCTGCGCCACCGGCCTTGAAACGGTGCTCGGCCTGGCCAACAAGATCAAGCTGGGCCAGATCGAGTCCGCAATCGCCGGCGGCGTCGACTCGGCCTCCGACGCCCCCATCGCCGTCAGCGAAGGACTCCGCGAGGTGCTCCTGGACCTCAACCGCGCCAAAACGGTGTCCCGGAAGCTGCAGGTGCTCAGCCGGCTCCGGCCCAAGGACCTCGCCCCCGATGCCCCCAACACGGGGGAGCCGCGGACCGGACTGTCCATGGGCGAGCACCAGGCGCTGACCACTGCACAGTGGAAGATCACACGCGAGGCCCAGGATGAGCTCGCCTTCAACAGCCACCGGAACCTTGCCGCAGCCTACGACGCCGGCTTCTTCGACGACCTCCTGACCCCCTACCGTGGCCTGAGCCGCGACTCGAACCTGCGGGCCGATACCAGCCTGGAGAAGCTGGCCACGCTCAAGCCCGTATTCGGCAAAAACCTCGGCGCCGAGGCGACCATGACGGCCGGCAACTCCACCCCGCTGACCGACGGCGCCTCCACCGTGCTGCTCGCCTCCGAGGAATGGGCCGACGCCCACGACCTCCCCAAGCTCGCCACCGTAGTCGACGGCGAGGCTGCCGCCGTCGACTTCGTCCACGGCAAGGACGGGCTTCTCATGGCGCCGGCGTTCGCGGTGCCCCGGCTGCTCGCACGGCACAACCTCACCCTCGATGACATCGACTTCTTCGAGATCCACGAGGCCTTCGCCGGCACGGTGCTGAGCACCCTGGCCGCCTGGGAGGACGAGGAATTCGGCCGCACCCGCCTCGGCCTGGACGGTGCCTTCGGCAGCATCGACCGTTCCAAACTGAACGTCAACGGCTCATCGCTCGCCGCCGGACACCCCTTCGCTGCCACCGGCGGCCGGATCGTGGCGTCGCTGGCCAAGACCCTGCACACCACCGGCCAGGTCAACGGGCGCCCGGCCCGCGGCCTTGTCTCCATCTGCGCCGCCGGCGGCCAGGGCGTCGTCGCAATCCTCGAAGCACTCTAAGGAGCATCGGATGAGCGACAAATACACGCAGTTCGTCAGCCACGGACTCGGCAAGGACATCGCCAAGCGGCTCGGGCTCCCACAGCCGGTGGCCCTCCGGCGGTACCAGCCCGGCGTCCCCCTCATTGAAGGTCCCGTCCTGGTCCAGGGGTCAACCAGGGGCGCCGACGACCTCGCCGCCACACTCCTGGCCTGGAACCTGGACGTCCGCCGCCACGCGATACCCAAGGAAAAGCTCGGCGCCATCATCCTGGTCCTGGACGAACTGGCCCACCCCGCCGACCTGGAGATACCGGTTCTCACCGCCGCCAGCTCCCTGCGTGATCTCGCCCGGAACAGCCGCGTCATCACCGTGTCCCGCACGGCGCATGCCGCCGCGGATCCGGCGGCGGCAGCGGCCCGGCAGGGCGTGGACGGTCTCCTGCGGTCGCTGGCGAAGGAACTCCGCGCCGGCGCCACCGGGAACGGCATCCTGCTCGCCGACGGTGCCGGGACCACCAGCCCCGGAACGCTCGGTGCAGTGCGGTTCTTCCTGTCGGGCCGCTCGGCGTTCGTGGACGGGCAGTTCCTGACTGTCAGCTCGGGCGCGGGGCAGCTGCCCGACGCCGTCGACAAGCCGCTGGCCGGCAAGGTGGCCGTCGTGACCGGCGCCGCCCGGGGAATCGGGGCCGCGATCGCCCGCACCCTGCACCGCGACGGCGCCACGCTGATCCTCGTCGACATTCCGGCGGCCGGGGACCACCTTGCGGAGGTGGCCAACGAGGTCCGCGGGACCGCGCTGCAGCTGGACATCAGCCGCGAGGACGCTGGACAGCGGATTATCGAGCACGCGGCGGCACGCCACGGCCGGCTGGACATCATGATCCACAACGCCGGAATCACCCGTGACAAGCTGCTGGCCAACATGGACGCGGGCCGCTGGAACTCCGTGATCGGCGTCAACATCGCCGCGCAGCTGCGGATCAACCAGGCACTCTTGGCCTCGGACCACTTCGGTGAATCGCCCCGCATAGTGTCCGTGGCCTCCACGAGCGGCATCGCCGGAAACCGCGGCCAGACCAACTATGCCGCGTCCAAGGCTGGAGTGATTGGCATGGTGCGCGCCACGGCTCCGCTGATCGGCGAGCGCGGCGGGTCCGTCAACGCCGTGGCCCCGGGATTCATCGAAACCGAGATGACCGCCAGGATCCCCTTCGCCACCCGCGAAGTGGCCCGGCGGCTCAATTCCCTCCAGCAGGGCGGGCAGCCGGGCGACGTCGCCGAGGCTATCGCGTTCCTGGCCAGCGACGCCGCGGGCGGAATCTCCGGGGAGGTGCTGCGGGTCTGCGGGCAAAACCTGGTCGGCGCATGAGCGGTTCCCAGACCGTCATCCTGGGCGAGATGCCTGCCCTGTCCAAGCTCTACGTCAACGCGGCGGCCGCTGCGGCACGTCGCCGGGTGCTGGGCACCCACGGCGGCACCGAACTGCCGGCCTACACTCACGAGGTCCGTGGCGTGAAGGCGGACGTAGCCAACCTCACCGCCTATCAGCACCTGATCGGCGAGAGCGCGAGCGACGTCCTCCCCGCCGGTTTTATCCATGCCCTGGCGTTTCCGCTGGCCATGAGCGTCATGAACCGGGACGATTTCCCGCTGCCGCTGCTCGGCATGATCCACCTGAACAATAAGGTGGTGCAGTCCGCGCCGGTTCTGTTCAGCCAGGCCTTGGATATTCGGGCCCGTGTGGAGAACCTGCGTGGGCACCGGGCCGGCACCCAGCTCGACCTCGTGGCGGAGGTCCGTACCGCAGGGCAGGAGGACCTCAGCTGGCGCGGGGTCTCGACCTATCTGGCCAAGGGCGTTTTCCTTCCGGGGATCGACAAGCCCTCAGTGCCCGTGACGCCACCGCCGTTCTCGGTGCCGGATCCGACGGCCCTGTGGCAGCTGGGCGTCGACACCGGGCGCGCCTACGCGGCCGTGTCCGGCGATTTCAACCCCATCCATCTCAGCGTCCTGACGGCCAAGGCCTTGGGGCTCCGCCGTTCCCTTGCCCACGGCATGTACCTGGCGTCGCGGGCGCTGGCCGACGTCGGCGCCGTCAGAGGGGATTCGTTCAGCTGGGACGTGGCGTTCGAGGCGCCGGTGTTCCTGCCGGCCCGGGTGGCGCTGGACATCAGCAGCATGCAGGCCGACGGCGGCGCCTGGCAGCGCTCCGACTACGTGGCGTGGAACGCACTCTCCGGGCGCCGGCACTTCAGCGGTTCCGTCGCGGCGCTGCCGTAGCCGCCGTCGTTCCTGCCGCACGCCTTCCCGGCTGGCGGTGCGCTCCGTTGCCTGGCCTGTGGGCGGGTTGGCCTGTTGTGACCTATGTCCGACCTATGCCGCCGGTTGGGCCCCGGGTTGTGCCTCTGGCCTGCCGGGCGTGGCCACCTTCAGCATCCGGTGCAGGCTCAGGAGGATGGATTCCACCGCGCTCGGGGCATCCTTGCTGTGCTCTTCGGAGCCCAGCCGGGCGGTGAGTTCGTTGATCCCCGCATCGGCGGTGACGGCCAGCTCGGCCTGGCGTTCGGGCTGTTCTTCCTCCATGGCACGGAGGACGTCGCCGACGGAGGACAGGGCGTCCGCGAGAGGCGCCGCGTAGGCGTCCGGAATCACGAACGGGGTGTCCTCGTCCCAGATGACCTCGGAGAGCACCTGGGTCACGTCCTGGACGTGGAACGTCAGCCGCTCGAGGTCCCGCAGGCTCCGGTAATCGAGGTCCAAGTCGTGCGGATGCAGGTGGCGGCGGGGATTGGCCTGACGGCTGGCGTCGGCCTTCTCCACGGCGAGGCGCACGGACCGGGCGTGTGCCGCGAGCGCTTCCGAGCGGCGCGACCAGTTTTGATGTTCCGGCGGCCAGCTTTCCTTCAGGGCCTTGCCCATGTCCCAGAGTTGCTGGGCGAGGGCCTGGCGCAATTCCGCGATGCTCAGGGCGGCGGCCCGGAAATGCAGCGGCGGGAAGACCAGCAGGTTCACGATGATGCCCACCGTGACGCCGACGCCCATCTGGAAGAGGTACCCGAAGGAGAACGTGTCCGGATTATGTCCGCCGACCAGCAGCACCAGGAGCGCCGCCGTCGGGATCCAGTCCCGGCCCGAGCCGATCTTCGGCAGCCCGGCCAGGATTACGCCCAGGGCCATGACCAGGGCGACCGTGAGCGGAGTGGGCGAACCGAGGCTGAAGAGCATGAACGCGAGGCCGACGCCGATCGCCAGGCCGACGAGCGTCTGGAGGCCCTGGCGCATGGAACCGGCAACGTTCTCGTACATGGCCACCAGGGCGCCGAGCGGGGCGTAGTACGGGTACTCGGCAGCGGAGCCGGGCATGAAGGGAGCGATCGCGAAGGCGATGCCCGCGGCCAGTCCCGCCTTCAGGGCCAGCTGGAGCCGGGGCCACAGGATTGCCGCGGAGACGGCATGGGAAACGTTGCGGGACCATCGGCGCGGCGCGGAGGGTGGGCTGCCGGCTGTCTTTTCTGGGGTGACCATCCCGGCTCACCCTAGGGCCGGAAGCGTGCTGCGACAAGTGGACTAACCAGCCGCGGCTGTGGTCACTTCACGGACGGACCGGCCGGGGGACCGCTCAGGCAGCGCCGTGTCCGGGGGTGACCTCTTCACCGGCGCGGACCGGTCCCGGCGGTGTGCCGGTACCGAACGGCCGGCCGCCCAGCGCTTCGCGGCCGTGTTCCGAGAGCCAGTTGCCCAGTTCGGGGCCGCGGGGGACCACTCCGGTGGGATTGATGTCCTCATGAACGATGTAGTAGTGCTGCTTGATCTGGACGAAGTCGGTGGTGTCGCCGAATCCGGGCGTCTGGAACAGATCGCGGGCGTAAGCCCACAGGACCGGCATCTCGCTGAGCTTTTGCCGGTTGCACTTGAAGTGGCCGTGGTAGACGGCGTCGAAGCGGGCCAGTGTGGTGAACAGGCGGACATCTGCCTCGGTGATGGTGTCGCCCACAAGGTAACGCTGCCCTGCCAGCCGTTCTTCGAGCCAGTCCAGGGCCGTCCAGAGCCGGTCGTAGGCGGCGTCGTACGTCTCCTGGGAACCGGCAAAGCCACACCGGTAGACGCCGTTGTTCACCTCGGTGAAGACCCGCCTGTTGACGGCGTCGATCTCATCCCTCAGGTGCTCCGGGTACAGCTGCGGGGCCCCGGCCCGGTGGAACTGTTCCCATTCCGTGGAAAAGTCGAGGGTGATCTGGGCAAAGTCGTTCGTCACTACCTGTCCGCTCGGAACGTCCACGATCGCCGGGACGGTGATCCCGCGGGGGTAGTCGGGGAAGCGGCGGAAGTAGGCGTCCTGGATGCGCTCAATCCCCAGGACGGGGTCCGTGCCATCCGGGTCCAGGTCAAACGTCCAGGACCGGACGTCGTGGGTGGGGCCGGGCTGGCCGAGCGAGATGACGTCCTCCAGGCCGAGCAACCGCCGCACGATCACTGTGCGGTTGGCCCACGGGCACGCGCGCGCCGCGATGAGGCGGTAGCGTCCCGGCTCCACCGGCCAGCCCGGCTCGCCGTTGCTCCCCGGTGCGCCGTCCCGGGTGATCCGGTCCTCAATGTAGTTGGTGTCCCGGGTGAATTCCGCGCCGCCGGTCACGTAGGCGCCTTTGGTGCTGAATCCGGGATCGTCGGTGTGGGTAGTCTGGCTCATGGTCCCAGCCTAAGGCCGGGAAATAGATGGCCCGAACTCCGTTGCTAGAGTGCCGTGAACACCGGCGCCATCGGCTGCCAGGCAAACCACCAGGCACCGGCCACTACCGCGGCGAAGAGTGCAATCCACATCACGGCAGGAACAGAGGTAGCCTGGGCGAGCAGATAGGCATCAGACGTCGGCAGCCTCTCACGGTGCCGCAGATGGACGTTGGCGAGTTTGCCGAGGTCCCGGACGGCAGCGACCATGAGCGCGAGTCCGAGCACGATCATCACGTGTCCGTTGAACGCCGGCGGCACGAACAGCACCAGGAGCGCGGCGGCCAGCACCGCTGCGGCGGTGATGAGGAGCCCGACGCCGTTGCGGAGGAAGAGGAATGAGGCCAGCAGGATCAGCGTGCCCACTGACATCGCGGCCGGGCCCCAGCCGTTGAAACCGCACCACACCATCAGGGCGCCGACGACGGCGGGAACGGGGTAGCCCCAAAAAGTCGACCAGGCGGCCGAGAGCCGGCTCCTGCTGTACGTCGTGGTGGTGCCGGAGTGGTCCAGGCCCAGCCGGATGCCGCCGAGCCGCTGGCCGGTGGTCAGGGCGGCAAACGCGTGGCCGAGTTCGTGGGTCACGGTGCCAAGCAGGCCAAAGTAGCGCCACGTCAGGCGCGGCAAAGACAGTGCGACGGCCAGCACGATCACGACGACGAGCTCGGTGCTGGTCACGTGCGGACTGGGAGCGTGCGAGAAACCTGCAACGATCCGCTCCCACCACGTCACGGCGAGGTTCGGTTCCGCGGGCAGGCCGAGCCCGGTCATGCCCGGCCCGAGGCGTGCCCGATGCAATGCGGGGCCAAGGGCGCGGCCTCCAGCCGGCCCTCCGGAATCGGGGCGCCATGAAGGGTGGGCAGGAGGGCAAGCTTCCGGTCACGTTCCTCGTGCAGCAGGACCCGGAACCGTTCGACGTCAACCATAGAATGCAAGGCTAGCGCGGACGCCGTGGCGGCGCCTAAACGGACCGACGGGCCGGGCCGCGCGCCTGTGTAAGGGAATGGCTCCAAGGAACACCTCGAAACTGGTAGATAAATCCCATCTCCTCGGAGGGGGCGCGGGGCGTGGGGGCAGCGTCTAGAGTGGGCGCATGGCGGACCGCACCTTCCTCGAGAACCCCGACGACTCCGACGACGTAGAAGTCCCAGTGAGCCCCGGGAGCCCCGGGAGCCCCGGGAACATAGATGCGGCGGATGCGCTCCTGCGCGAACTCGCCGCGGCCCACGGTGTGGACACGAGCTACTGGGGCTGGGACGGCATGGAACGGTCCGTGGCGGCCGGCACGCTCCGTGCCGTGCTGGCGGCCCTGGGCGTCCCCGCCGACGGGCCCGGCGAACAGCAACGTTCCCTGTCGGAGTCCCGGCTGGCGCCCTGGCGGCGCATCCTCCCCCCGGTTCTGGTGCTAAGGGAGGGACGGGAGACCCCCGTGGACGTCCACGTACCGCACGGGGCCGGAGTCCGGGTCTGGATCGACGCCGAAGACGGCGGCAGGCATGAGGCCACCCAGCAGGAGAACTGGGACCAGCCGGTCGACGTCGACGGCGTCCTCACCGGCCGTGCCACGTTCACCATTCCCGGCGACCTCGCCCTCGGCTGGCACACCCTGCACGCGGACGCCGGCGGCACCCTGGCGCAGTGTCCGCTGGTGGTCACACCCGGCCAACTCCGAACCCCTGCCCCGATTGCGGGACGCCGCACCTGGGGGCTGACGGCCCAGCTGTACTCCGTGCGGTCCTCCCGGTCGTGGGGGATTGGCGACTTTGCGGACCTCAGCGACCTCGCGACCGTTGCAGGTGGGCAGGGGGCCAGCTTTGTGCTGGTCAACCCGCTGCACGCCGCCGAACCGGTGCCGCCCGTGGAGGACTCGCCGTACCTGCCCACCACACGGCGCTTTTTCAACCCGCTCTACCTGCGGGTGGAGGAAATCCCCGAATACGGTTACCTCGACGCCGCCGGCCGGGCCGAGGTCGCGGGCCTGGCCGAAAGCCTGCAGGCAGCCAACCGGTCCCGAGACCTGCTGGACCGCAACGCCAGTTACGCCGGGAAACTCGCGGCCCTGGAACGCGTGTTTGCGGTGCGCCGCGGTCCGGCGCGCTCCCGGGACTTCGCGGACTTCCGCGCCGATCAGGGCAAGGGGCTCGAAGACTTTGCGCTGTGGTGTGCACTCGCCGAAGAGCTGCCGCCGACGGCGCCGGAGTGGGCCGGTGCGGCGGCAACCCCGGAATCGCCG
The DNA here is from genome assembly GCF_056394525.1 of Arthrobacter sp. 10N43. Classification (NCBI taxonomy): domain Bacteria; kingdom Bacillati; phylum Actinomycetota; class Actinomycetes; order Micrococcales; family Micrococcaceae; genus Arthrobacter; species Arthrobacter sp. 10N43. The sequence continues at coordinate 20,478 of NZ_JBFTIA010000002.1, forward strand.
TATTGCGTCGAGCAGCGGCCGCGGCTCGCGGGCCGGATCGAATTCCACTGCTGGCTCCAGTGGCTCTGCGACCAGCAACTCGAGGCGGCCCAGCGCTCGGCGCACCACGCGGGCATGGGGATCGGCGTCGTACATGACCTTGCCGTCGGGGTAAATCCTGGCGGCGCCGATGCCTGGACGCTGGCCGGCGTCCTGGCCCGCGGCGTGACCGTGGGCGCACCCCCGGACATGTTCAACCAGCTGGGCCAGAACTGGTCGCAGCCGCCGTGGCATCCGGGCCGGCTCGCCGAATCCGGGTATGCCGCCTACCGGGACATGCTCCGGACTGTGCTGCGGCACGCCGGCGGCATCCGCGTGGACCATATCCTTGGCTTGTTCCGGTTGTGGTGGATCCCTGCCGGGGCAGGCCCGGAGAGCGGCACGTATGTCCATTACGACTACGAAGCCCTGATCGGCATCCTGGCACTTGAGGCGCAACGGGCGGGGGCGATCGTGATCGGCGAGGACCTGGGCGTGTTCGAGCCGTGGGTCCGCGACTACCTGGCCGAGCGGGGGATATTCGGCACATCGATTCTCTGGTTCGAGCACGACGCCGACGGCCCGATTCCGCCGGAGCGCTACCGCCGGCAGTGCCTGACCAGCGTCAACACCCACGATCTGCCCCCGACAGCCGGTTACCTTGCCGGCGAACATGTCACTTTGCGGGAGTCTCTGGGACTGTTGCGGCGCCCTGTGGAGGACGAACGCGCGGAGGCGGCAGCCGAGCAGGAAGCCGTGCTGGCCCAGGTCCGGGCCCGCGGACTGTTGATGGACACTCAGGACCCCTCGGACGGGCAGGGCCCGGATGTCCGGACCACGGTGGAGGCGCTCTACGCGTACACGGCGCTGGCCCCGTCCTCGCTGCTGGGCGTGGCGCTCGTGGACGCAGTGGGGGAGACCCGGACCCAAAACCAGCCGGGCACCAGCACCGAGTACCCGAACTGGCGGATCCCGCTGGCCGCTCCCGAGGGCGTGGTGCTGATCGATGACCTGCCCGGGAACGAGCGGTTCCTGTCCCTGCTGGGCACCGTCCGGGAAGCGCTGCATCAAGGGGACTGACGCGGGTACTTCAGCTGTGCCCTGAACGATCACCTCAGCGACCTGAGCAATTCCTGAGACCTGAACTGCGGGCAGCATTGGCTGCACCGATGCCGGCCGCTAGCATGGTCCGATGACGCGGATCGGCCGAGGTTTTTTGGCCGGCGGGTGGGCGCTGGCGATGATGCTGGCGGGGTGCACCGCGGTGCACCCCTTCCAGGCCGGCCCGCCGGCGCCCCCCGAAGCCCCCTCCTCCGAAGCCCCGTCCTCCGGAGCGCCCTTCTCCGAAGCGCCCTCCACCGACGCCCCGCCTCCTGAGGCCACAGCCACGGACTCGCCGCCGGCTACAGCCCCGCCTGCCGAGCAGGCGCCGCCGGGCCAAGGCACCCCTCCCGCCGCGAGCCCGCCACCGTCCCCGTATTTCGCACAGCCGGCACCGCACCCGGCGCCGGGACCGCAGGGCGGCGGCATCCGGCACATCGTGGTGATCGTGCAGGAAAACAAGGCGGCCTCGGAGATCATGGGCGCCAGCGAGGCGGGCTACTTCAACATGCTCGCGGCAGAGTTCTCGGTGGCCGCCAACTACCGGGCGATCATGCACCCAAGCCTTCCCAATTACCTCGCCCTGACCAGCGGGACCAACGCGGGAATCACCAGCAACTGCAAACCGAAGTCCTGCACGGCCAATGTGCGCTCCATCGCCGATGAGATCCAGCAATCCGGGCGCACCTGGAAAATGTACGCCGAAGGCATGCCCGCGCCCTGCACCGCGCAGGACTCCCGGCGGTATGCGGTGAGGCACAATCCGTTCATGTATTACCCCGCCGTGACGGGCGACTTGGCCTCGTGCTCAGACCATGTTGTGCCGTTTTCCCGGCTGGACCAGGACCTGCAATCGGCGGCGACCCTGCCGGACTACTCCTTCATCACCCCTGACCTGTGCAACGACACCCACGACTGTCCCATCGGCACCGGGGACGGCTGGCTCTCCCGCGAGGTACCGAAAATCCTGGGGTCGCCGGCCTTCACGACGCAGAATTCCCTGCTGGTGGTCACCTGGGATGAGGGCAGCAAGGACGACAACCGGGTGGCCACAGTCTTTGCCGGGCCGGCCGCACGCAGAGGCTTCACGTCCAATGCGGCCTACTCGCACTACTCCCTGCTGCACACTGTCGAGGACCTGTGGGGGCTTCAGCCCCTGACCGACAACGTCCGCAACGCGCCCCTCATGAGCGACATGCTCAACCAATAGCGCTGCTGCCCGGTGCAGCCGGCCCGGGTTGTGCGCGGCAATTCACAGCCACCGACGACGGCGCCCGCCGCTTCCCGGCGAACACACAGCAAACACTGCCCATAATGGTCCCGAAGCTCCGGTCAACCGCTATTTGGTCGGAGCTTCGCCACGTCCACCCTTGCCCGCGAAATCTGTGCACCCGGGTGCTGCGATAAAAGGGCTTTGGACACGTGCCGGAAGTGCATGCCGGTTCCTAGAATGGATCATGGCTGGTTCCGAAGTGATTGAGGTGGAACACAAATACAGCCCTTCCGAATCCGACGCCCTGCCGAGGCTGGCATCAATACAGGGCGTAGATCGCGTGGGGGAACCCGTAAGCGAACAGTTGGACGCGGTTTACTTTGACACCCAGGCACTGGCGCTGGCCGCACGGCGGATCACCCTGCGCCGCCGGTCCGGTGGCCCGGATGCGGGCTGGCACCTCAAACTCCCGGTCGCCGCGGGGGAGCGGCGGGAGATCACGGAGCCGCTCGGAGCCGATCAGGAGGCCGTGCCGGAGCGTCTGCGCCAGTTGGTGCTGGTTCACACCCGCAACCACGCGCTGGTGCCTGTGGCGCGTATCAGGACCAGCCGGAGCTCGACCCCTTTGTACGCCGCCGATGCCGCACTCCTGGCCAGGTTCAGCGATGACCGCGTTGAGGCACAATTCCTGTTGCCGCCGGCGGAACCGTCGCGGTGGCGGGAATGGGAAATTGAACTCGCCGACGGCCCCAGGGCGCTGCTCCAGGACGCTGACGAAGTGCTGGCCGCAGAGGGTGTCCCGGTCTCCGCCCTGCCCTCCAAGCTCGCCAGGGCGCTCGGCGCCAGGTATCCCGGGGAACCGGCACCGGCGCCAAAACCACGACGGCGCGGGCCGGCGTCGGATGTCATGCTGGCCTACATCTTCCAACAAGTCCGGGCCTTGAAAGTCCATGACCCCGAAGTCCGCGTCGATGCGCCCGATGCCGTGCACCAGCTCAGGGTGGCCGCGCGCAGGTTGCGGTCGGCGCTGGCGACCTTTCGGAAGCTGACGGACACGACGTCGTCCACGTTCCTGCGGGCCGAACTCCAATGGCTCGCCGGCACGGTAGGCCAGGCGCGGGACACCGAGGTCATCCGCGCCAGGCTGAAGGACATGCTCGATGCCGAGCCGCCGGAGTTGCTGATCGGTCCGGTGGCCCGGCAAATCGAGGAGCAGCTCGGCACCATCCAGCTTCAGGGCCGCGCCGCAGGTTTGGAGGCACTGGACAGTGACCGCTACTTCCGTCTCCTCGATTCCCTCGATGCCTTCCTGGCCGCACCTCCGCTTTCCGGCGCTGCCCGGAATGAAGCGCTGGGAACGATTGGCCGGCTGGTCTCGGCTGACCGCAAACGCCTGAAGGCAGCGGTCCGGTCCCTGAACGGCGGCACCGACGGGACGTCGCAGGATGCCGCACTCCACGATGTTCGCAAGAGCGCCAAGCGGCTGCGGTACGCGGCCGAAGCGGCCTCGCCGATTTTCGACAAGCAAGCAACCACCCTGGCCCGGGCCGCGGAGGAAATCCAGGAAGTGCTCGGAGATTTCCAGGACAGCGTGGTCACCAGGGAAACCCTGCTGATGCTGGCCGCGCAGGCAGCTGCCGACGCGGGCAGCGGATTCACTTACGGGAGACTGCACGCCCTGGAGCAACAGCGCGGCAATGAAGCGCGCGTGCGCTTCCTGGACTCCTGGCAAAATTCCAGGCCGGAACCCCTGCACTGGGAGTAACCGCGACGACGCAGCGCTGCGAAAGAGGGCACCAATGACCGAACTCCGCACCGGTTTAGCGGCCTTATGGTCGGACGGACTCGGCCGCGCCAGCATCCGTTCCGTCCAGGCCCTTTCTGTGGCCGCCCTCGCGTGGGCGATCATCTGGTCCGCGACGCGCGTTTCGCTCGTCGTGATTCCGGTCCTGATTGCCGTCATCCTGGCCGCGGCCATTTCCCCCCTGGTCCGCTGGCTCACCGGGCGCGCATGGCCGCGCGCCCTCGCCGTCGTCGCCGCGTTCGTGGCCATCCTCGCCGTTGTTGGCGGCGTCATCGCCGGTATCGTGATCCTGGTCTCCCGCCAGTGGGCGGAGCTCTCGGCCCGTGCGACTGCCGGGGTTGACCAGCTGCACTCCTTCCTCAATACCGGACCTGTCCCCGTCAGCGACCAACAGATCACCGCCGCGATCAACTCCGTGCGGGAGTTCTTCACGTCCAGCTCCTTCGGTGCAGAGGCAATCACGGGAGCCCGTACCGCGGGAGAAATATTCGCCGGCTCGGTATTGATGGTCGTGACGCTGTTCTTCTTCCTCAAGGACGGGCCCGAGATCCGGACGTTCCTCATCGGTTTCCTTCCCGCCGACCAGCGCGCCAAGGCACGCCTGGCCGCAGACCGCAGCACTGTCGTCCTGGGCGGGTACGTGCGCGGCACCGCCATTGTCGCCGCGATCGACGGTCTCGTCGTCGGGATTACACTCGCCATCATGGGCGTACCCCTGGCGCTTCCGCTGGGTGTGTTCGTCTTCATGGGCGGCTTCATCCCGATCGTCGGCGCCACAGTGGCGGGCACCCTCGCCGTCGCCGTCGCTTTGGTCTCCAACGGCCTGATCCAGGCGCTGATCGTCCTGGCCGTCGTCATCGGGGTCAACCAACTCGAACACCACTTCCTGCAGCCGGTCCTGATGGGCAAAGTGCTCAGCATTCACGGACTGGCCATCCTGCTGGTCCTGGCCGCCGGCACTTTGCTCGCCGGCATCGTTGGAGCGTTGCTGGCCGTGCCGATCACGGCTGTTGCCTGGACTGTCCTCAAGACGTGGACCGGCCGCGATCCGCTGCCCGAGCCCAAGCTGACGGAACCTGGGCTGACGGAACCTGAGCTGCCCGAACCAGAGCTGCCGGCTGGTTAACCTGCCCAGTAGTCTCAGCTCTTCGTCACCGGGGGATCCTATGTGCTTGAAATCACACCCCGGACATCGAGGCAGTCCCCGGCAGCGGGCTGGCCCCCGCTTGGGTGAAGACAGAAAAAAACCCCTGGAATCCTTGGATTCCAGGGGTTTTCCCTTGTGCGCGGAGGGGGACTTGAACCCCCACCCCCTTTCGAGGACTAGCACCTCAAGCTAGCGCGTCTGCCATTCCGCCACCCGCGCAGGTGGTAATTCCGAGTTCGTTTCGCCTCTCAGCGTTTTGCTTTTCTCGGAAGCAGCGAGAAAGACTCTAGCACGACTTTTCCGGAAACAAATAATCGGGGTCCGCGGGGGTGGTGTGGGTAGGCTGAAGTCAGCAATTGAGCCACCCGCTAAGAGGAGCCGCAATGACTGACAACCGGACTGAACCCAGGCCCGAGGACGAGGTCGTCAGGATCTGCCAAGAGCTGATCCGGATCGACACATCCAACTACGGAGACGGCTCCGGCCCCGGTGAACGTGCGGCCGCCGAGTACACCGCCGGGCTCATGGCTGAAGTCGGGCTGGAGGCGGAAATCTTCGAGGCCGCCCCCGGCCGCGCCAGCGTCGTGACCCGGCTGGCGGGGGAGGACCCCTCGGCCAGCGCGCTCGTGGTCCACGGCCACCTGGATGTTGTCCCGGCCCTCCGCGAGCAGTGGTCGGTGGACCCCTTCGGCGCCGAGCTGAAGGACGGCCTGATTTGGGGACGCGGTGCCGTGGACATGAAGGACATGGACGCCATGATCCTGTCCGTGCTGCGCAACTTCGCCCGCACCGGCCGGAAACCCAAGCGGGACCTCATCTTCGCGTTCTTCGCCGATGAGGAAGCCGGCGGCACCTACGGGGCCCGCTACGCCGTCGACAAGCGGCCGGAGCTCTTTGAGGGGGCCACGGAAGCGATCTCCGAGGTTGGCGGTTTTTCCGCCACGATCGGCGGCCAGCGCACCTATCTGCTCCAGACCGCGGAAAAGGGCCTCTCCTGGCTCCGCCTTGTCGCCCACGGCCGGGCAGGCCACGGTTCCCAGATCAACACCGACAACGCCGTGACCCGGCTCGCCGGAGCTGTCTCCCGGATCGGCGCCTACAACTGGCCCATCGAGCTCACGCCGACCACCCGGCAGTTCCTCGACGGCGTCACCGAACTCACCGGCGTCGAATTCGATCCCGACGACCCGGACAAGATCCTCAGGGAACTCGGCACAGTGGCCCGTTTTGTCGGAGCCACGCTGCAGAACACCACCAACCCCACCCTCCTCAAGGGCGGCTACAAGCACAACGTCATCCCGGAATCCGCCGAGGCCCTCATCGACTGCCGCACGCTGCCCGGACAGGAAGAACAGGTGCTGGAGATCGTCCGGGAACTCGCAGGGACCGGCGTGGACATCAGCTACGTGCACAACGATGTCTCACTGGAGGTGCCGTTCGCCGGGAACCTCGTCGATTCGATGATCGACGCCCTGCATTCGGAGGATCCGGGCGCCAAGGTGCTCCCGTACACGCTGTCCGGCGGAACGGACAACAAGTCCCTGAGCCGGCTTGGCATCACAGGCTACGGGTTCGCCCCCCTGATGCTTCCGGACGAGCTCGACTTCACCGGCATGTTCCACGGCGTGGACGAGCGTGTCCCGGCGGATTCCCTGAAGTTCGGTGCGCGGGTGCTGGACACCCTGCTCACCAACTACTGATCGGGCGCCCCGGCCATGACGCCCGAGGACATCCTCACCGCGCCGCTGCTGGAACGGATCCGCGGCCGCGCCGCCGGCTACGACCGCGACAATGCCTTCTTCCATGAGGACCTCGCGGACCTGGCGGCGGCCGGCTACCTGAAGATCTTTGTCCCCGTGGCCGACGGCGGGCTGGGACTCGGGCTGGCGGACGCGGCGCAGCTGCAGCGCCGGCTGGCGACGGCGGCGCCGGCCACGGCGCTGGCCGTCAACATGCACCTGGTGTGGACCGGCGTCGCCCACGTGCTCGGAGCCCGGGGGGACTCCTCCCTGGACTTCATTCTCCAGGAGGCCGCCCAGGGGGAGATCTTTGCCTTCGGCAATTCGGAGGCCGGCAACGACTCGGTGCTGTTCGATTCCCGCACCGAGGCCGTTCCCGTGCCCGGCGGAGGCTACAGCTTCACCGGGCGCAAGATTTTCACGAGCCTCTCACCGGCGTGGACCCGGCTGGGGATCTTCGGGAAGGACTCCTCGGCGGCCGACGGCGCCGGGGAGCTGGTCCATGGCTTCATCACCCGGGATACGCCCGGGTACCAGATCCTGCCGGACTGGGACACCCTGGGCATGCGGGCCAGCCAGTCCAACACCACGGTCCTGGACGGCGCCGTCGTGCCGGGGGAACGGATCTTCCGGAAACTTCCGGTGGGCCCGAACGCGGACCCGCTCATTTTCGCGATCTTTGCCTGCTTCGAGACCCTGCTGGCTGCGGTTTACACCGGAATCGGCGAACGGGCCCTCACACTCGGGGTGGAAGCCGTCCAACGCCGCACGTCGTTCAAGAACGGCGGCCGCAGCTACGCCCAGGACCCGGACATCCGCTGGAAGGTGGCGGAGGCGGCGATGGCCATGGATGCGCTGTACCCGCAACTCTCCCGCGTTGCCGCCGACGTCGACGAACTGGCTGAGCACGGCAGCCAGTGGTTTCCCCGGCTGGTGGGCCTCAAGGTCCGGGCCACGGAAACGGCGCGCACCGTGGTGGACCTCGCGATCCGGGTGTCGGGCGGATCAAGCTACTTCCGCGGCTCTGAACTGGAGCGGCTGTACCGGGACGTGCTGGCCGGCATGTTCCACCCGTCCGACGACGAATCGGCGCACAACACCGTGGCGAACGCCTGGCTGGGCCCGCTGGAGCCCTAGGGGCGGCCCTGGGGCCCGGGGGAGTCCTATGCGGTGCGCTGGACCTGGATGACTTTCCGGCGCAACCAGAACCGCCGCCCGCCGCCTACGTAGAGGCGGCTGCGTTCCAGTTCCCATTTGCCGTACTCGGAGTGCTCCACCAGCCGGCGGCGGGCCTCGGGCAGGGAATCCTCAGGGCCGACCGTCAGGACGAGGTACTCGTACTGCTTCACATAGTCCCGTTCCCGCCGGACCGAGCTGCTCAGAAAATGTTCTTTCATTGCTCTCCATTTTCGTCTTTTTCCGACTAACGTGAAGTCATGAGCATCGATCCGCGTGTCGCGCTTCAGTCACTGACCTCTGCACTCGAAGAGCACCTGGCGGCGGCCTCCGCCCGCAGAAGCGACGGGGATCCCGCGGTCGAAGCGGCGTTCTTCGCCGTCGCCGATGCCTTTGAAGTTTACGACGACGCCCTCTATGAGGCCTATGGGGAAGTGACGCCCCTGGAAGTGATCGACGGCGACGACGACGATGACGTGGACGATGTCGACGACGAAGAAGACCTCGAGATCCTGCAGAACTCAGAGAACTGAGCGGCCAGGAAGCTGAGCAGCCGGAAAACCAGGCCGCCAGAGAACTAGGCTGGCCTGCGACTTCTTTGGACGGCCCTAAGCCGGGTCGGAGACGTCTTCGAGCGCCTGGGCGATCTCCGGCGGCAGCGGCGCCAGGGCCGAATCCAGGATCTCCTTGAGCTGGACCGGCGTCCGCGCGCCGACGACGGCAGTTGCCACGCCCTGCTGGGCCAGCAGCCAGCTCAGCGACACATCCAGGGGCGTCCGGCCGAGACCCTTCGCCGCCATGGCGACCGCCTCCACCACGCTCGACGCGGGTGCCTCAAGATACGGCTCCACGTAGGTGGCGAGCCGCTGGTTGGCGGCACGGGAATCCGCCGGGATGTGCCCGCGGTACTTTCCGCTCAGGACGCCGCGTCCCATCGGTCCCCAGGCCATCAGGCCGAGCCCGGCGTCCTCGATTGCCGGAATCAGCTCGATTTCCGCGTTGCGCTGCAGGAGCGAGTATTCGGACTGGTTGGCCACGAGGGGAAAGCCGGCGATCGCGGCGGCCTTGGCCGTCTGCCAGCCGTTGAAATTGGAGACGCCGGCGTACCGCGCCCGGCCGGATCGCACGGCGAAGTCCAGCGCGGACAGGGTTTCTTCCAGCGGCACGTTGGGATCCCAGGCGTGCGCGAACCAGAGATCCACGTAGTCGGTTCCCAGCCGGGCCAGGCTCGCGTCAAGGCCGGAAAGCATGCCGTTGCGGGAGGTGTCGACGCTGCGGCGGCCGTCCGACGTCGTCAGCCCGGCCTTGGTGGAGATCACCACTTCGGAACGAGCGACGACGTCGCCGAGCATTCCGCCGAGCATCGCCTCGGCCTGACCGTCGGCGTAGGACGCCGCGGTGTCAATCAGGGTTCCGCCGGCATCGACGAAGGACCGCACCAGGGCGGCGGCATCCTGTTCCTCGGTTTCCCGGGCCCAGGACATGGTGCCAAGGGATAGGGCGGACACGCGCAACCCACTGTTGCCGACATAACGCTGCTGCATGCCAGCAAGCTTACGGGAGTCGCCGTGCTTCATAACGTAGGGTCTATAAACGTGAACTGGATACAAGCGGCCCTGCTGGGCCTGGTACAAGGCCTGACCGAGTTCCTCCCGATTTCCTCAAGCGCCCATTTACGGATCGTCGGCGCCTTCCTGCCCGATGCGTCCGATCCCGGCGCGGCCTTTACGGCCATCACCCAGCTGGGCACCGAGACGGCTGTGATTGTCTATTTCTGGCGCGATATCCTGCGGATCATCCGAGCGTGGTCCGGTTCGCTGACCGGCAAAGTGTCACGGAAGGACCCGGATGCGCGGATGGGTTGGCTGGTGATCCTGGGCAGCATCCCGATCATCGTCCTCGGCCTGCTGTTCCAGGACCAGATCGAATCCGTGCTCCGCAGCCTGTGGGGCGTCGCCACCATGCTGATCGTGTTCGGCATGGTCCTCGCGGTGGCTGACACGGTTGGCAAGCAGAACCGCGAACTGACGCAACTGACCTACAAGCACGGCCTCTATTACGGACTCGCGCAGGCCCTGGCCCTGTTCCCGGGCGTGTCCCGCTCCGGCGGCACCATCAGCGCCGGTCTCCTGATGGGCTACACCCGTGAGGCGGCAGCCCGCTACTCGTTCCTGCTGGCCATCCCCGCCGTGTTCGGCAGCGGCCTTTACCAGTTGTACAAGGTGGTCTCCAAGGAAGGCATCACCGGCCCGTACGGTCTCCCGGAGACGGCCCTGGCCACCGTGATCGCCTTCATCGTGGGCTACGTCATCATCGGCTGGTTCCTCAAGTACGTCTCCACCCGCGGCTACCGGCTCTTCGTCTGGTACCGGATCATCCTGGGAATGTCCCTGTTCCTGCTGCTCGGTTTCAATGTCATCAGCGCCTAGCACTAGGCTTGGGCTGTGAAATCCTGGATCTCCCGCCCCGTTGCCCAGCTCCCTGGCAGCATGCCCGCCCTGCGCCTTTTCGACACCGCCAAGGGCGGAATCGTCACCTTGGAGGCCACGGGTGAGCAGTCCATGTATGTCTGCGGCATCACCCCGTATGACGCCACGCACATGGGCCACGCGGCCAGCTATGTCGCCTTCGACCTGTTGAACCGTGCCTGGCGGGACGGCGGCCAGCAGGTCGCCTACGTCCAGAACGTCACCGACGTCGACGATCCCCTCCTGGAGCGCGCGACGGCCACCGGCGTCGACTGGCGGGACCTCGCCGCGAGCCAGATCGAGCTGTTCCAGACCGACATGGAAGCCTTGAACGTCCTCGCTCCGGACCACTACGTCGGTGCCGTCGAGGCCGTTCCGCTGATCGTTCCCGCCATTGAGCGCCTCCTGCACAACGGACTCGCGTACCGCGTGCCCGGCAGCGCCGGGGAGCCCGACGGCGACGTGTACTACGACGTCGAGGCCGCCGGTAAACATTCGACGGACGACGCCGACGCCTGGACCCTGGGATCCATTTCCGGACTCTCCGACGCCGAAATGCTCGAACTCTTCGCCGAGCGCGGCGGCGACCCCGGCCGGGCCGGGAAGCGCCAGGCGCTGGACCCGCTGCTGTGGCGGGTTGCCCGCGACGGCGAGCCCAGCTGGCCCGGCGGCGAACTGGGGGAGGGGCGGCCCGGCTGGCACGTCGAGTGCACCGTGATCGCCCAGGAATACCTGCCCAAGCCCTTCACCGTCCAGGGCGGCGGCTCGGACCTCATCTTCCCGCACCACGAAATGGGCGCTGGCCACGCGTACTCGCTGGCCGGTGTGCCGCTGGCCCGCCACTTCGCGCACGCCGGCATGGTGGGCCTCGGCGGGGAAAAGATGAGCAAGTCCAAGGGCAACCTTGTCCTGGTGTCAAAGCTCCGCGGTGACGGCGAAGAGCCGGCCGCGATCCGCCTGGCCATCCTGGCCCACCACTACCGTACGGACTGGTCCTGGACCGCTGAGGGGTTCGCCGAGGCAAAGGACCGGCTGCGCACCTGGCGCGAGGCCCTCGCCGTGGCTCCCCAGGGCTCCGCCGCGGGGCTCATCGGCCGGATGCGGACCGAACTCGCCAATGACCTCAACGCGCCCGGCGCCCTCGCCGCCGTCGACGCCTGGGCCAAGGCAGCCCTGGAAACGCCGGAGACGGCCGCCGCCACGGACGCCGCACTGGTGAGCGACGCCGTCAACGCGCTCCTCGGCGTCGAACTCTAACCCGCCACACTCTACGCTCGGCAAACCCCTGCTAGGGCTTGTCCTTGCCCCGGCGCTTGAGATAGCGCTCGAATTCGCGGGCGATGGATTCACCGCTGGCCTCCGGGAGGTCGGCGGTGTCCTTCGCCTCCTCCAGCTGGCGCACATACGCCGCAATCTCGGGATCCTCGGTGGCGAGCTCGTCCACGCCCCGCTCCCACGCGTCGGCCTCCTCCACGAGTTCCGTGGTGTCCAGCGGGACCTGGAGCAGCTCCTCAATCCGGTGCAGGAGCGCAAGCTGGGCCTTGGGCGAGGGCGCCTGGGCGACATAGTGCGGCACGGCGGCCCACAGCGACACGGTGGGAAGCCCGGCCAGCATGGCCACCTCGGCCAGCACGCCGACTATCCCCACCGGGCCCTCGTACTGGGAGGCCTCGAGGTCCATCCGTTCGCGCAGGGCGGCGTCGTCGGTGGACGCGCTCACTGGAATCGGCCGGCTGTGCGGCACATCGGCGAGCAGCGCCCCGACCAGGATCACATAGTCCACGTGGAGGGCCTCGGCATGGACCAGCAGCTCTGCCGTGTAGGCACGCCACTTATAGGACGGCTCGGTGCCCTGGACGAAGATCACGTCCACGTTCGAGTCGGGGACACTGGCCTTGAAGATCCGTGTTGACGGCCACTTGATCTTCCGTTCGCCGGCCGCCGTCCGGCGGATCGTGGGCCGGGTGAACTGGAAGTCGTAGTATTCGTCGGCGTCGATCGCCGCGGCCTTCTTGCCGCCCCAGAGCTTGTTCAGATAGCGCAGGGCATCGCTGGCGGCCTCGCCGGCGTCGTTCCAGCCCTCAAAGGCAGCCAGCATGACGGTGATGCGCCGGCCCTCGGGGACGGGCAGCAGCAGCCGCTCCGGCTCGGAGACGGCGCCTGGTTCGGTGGGGTCTGCCTCGAAGCTGTTCATGCCATCACCCTACGTCCAAGACCCGGCCCCGCGCAGGCAATTGGGCGCTCAGCGTGCCCAATTTCCGCCCCGAATCCCGCGGTGCGGCGGCCGGAATTCGCCGTAGGCGTAGCGCGGGCTCCGGTCCGCGGGCTTCCCCGTAGACTGGAGGGCATGCGATCCTCAGCTTCCCGGCCCCTTCTAAAAGCAGCGCTCTGGGACATGGATGGCACCATTGTCGACACCGAGCCCTACTGGATCGAAGCCGAGCGCGCCCTCGTTGAAGCCCACGGCGGACAATGGTCCCAGGAGCAGGCCATGCAGCTCGTCGGGCAGGCCCTGACGTTCTCCGCGGGCATCCTGCAGGAAGCCGGCGTGAAGATGGAACAGCGCGAGATTATCGACACACTCACCGGCCATGTCATCAGCCAGGTCCGGAACTCCGTTCCCTGGCGGCCGGGGGCCCGCGAACTGCTCGACGAGCTTTACAACGCCGGCGTCCGCTGCGCCCTCGTGACCATGTCCGAGGGCCCGCTGGCCCGGGAGATCGTCGCGAGCCTGCCGGAACCCTACTTCGAGTTCCTCGTCACCGGGGACACCGTCACGCAGGGGAAACCGCACCCGGAGGCCTACCTGACGGCCGTGGAACTCCTCCAGCAGCAGGATCCCGAACTGAGCCTTGACCACTGCGTGGCCCTGGAGGACTCCGTGCCGGGTGTCGCCGCCGCCATCGCCTCCGGCGTCGTCACCGTCGCCATCCCGCACATCCTGCCCCTCCCGCACGACCCCCGCCGGGCCACCTGGGACACCCTCGAAGGCCGGACCGTTGCCGACCTTGAGGAGCTGGTGGCCCTGCGGCAGGAATTCCCGGACGCCACGTTCGGCCGGGCGGCCGAATCAGGCCTGCACCAAACCGCTGCCTCAGCAGGGAGCCAGCACCGTGGCTGACACCGGCAGCCGGGGGCAATCCGGCAAGAGCACGGCTTCCCGCCGCGAGGGGATCCCGCTGGGCCGCATTGCCGGCATCCCTGTATTTCTGGCGTATTCCTGGTTCATCATCGCCGCCTTCACCGTGATCGCGTACGGCCCGGTCCTGCAGAGCAACAATCCGCGTCTCGGCGTCACCGCGTTCTTCGTCGCCTTCGCCTACGCGCTGCTGCTCCTGATTTCCGTGCTCGCGCACGAACTCGCCCACGCGCTGACCGCGAAGATCTTCCACTGGCCCACGGAAAAGATTGTCCTGAACCTTTGGGGCGGGCACACGCAGTTCCAAAGCTTCACGGCCTCACCTGGCCGCTCCGTCCTGGTGGCGATGGCCGGACCGGCCGCGAACTTCGTCCTGGCCGGGGCAGGCTGGCTCCTGCTCTCGTTCGGTGACCTGCGGGGTGTTGGTGACATCCTGGCCAACATCTTCGTCTGGGCCAACCTGCTGATCGGTATCTTCAACGTCCTTCCCGGCCTTCCCCTGGACGGCGGCCGGCTGGTGGAGTCCGCCGTCTGGAAAGTCACCGGCAGCCAGGAAAAGGGCACCATCGCCGCGGGCTGGGCGGGTCGGATCATCGTGGTCGCCCTGGCACTGTGGTTCATCATCCTGCCCCTGGTCAGCGGCCAGCGGCCGGACATTACCTTCACCCTTATCACCGCCCTCGTGGGCAGCTTCCTGTGGATGGGCGCATCGGCATCGATCCAACAGGCCCGCCTGCGCGGCCGGCTGTACCTTGTCGACGCCGCTGCCCTCGCCGAGCCGGCCCTCGGCCTACCGGAAACCGCCACAGTGGCCGACTTCCTGGACCGGGCGCCGGCGGGAAAGCCTGCCGTGGTGCTGTGCGACCGGGACGGCCGCCCCGTCGGCATCGTCGACGCCGGTGCCGCAGCCACCGTGCCCGCCGCGCTGGCCGCCGCGACCGCCCTCACTGCTGTCTCCTATCCCCTTGGCGCCGGCGCCTATGTCCCCGAATGGTCCAAAGGCCAGGAACTCGTCCAGTACCTGGCCCAGCTCGAAGGCCAGGAGTACGCCGTCGTGGACCGCGACGGCGCCGTCACCGGGCTGCTGCGCCAGTCCGCTGTGCTCAAGGCCATCACGGGCAAGTACCGGAACGAGCGCCAGAACCAGGGGCAGAACCGGTAGAGTTACTGGGCGGTCGTGAATTTCCGGCCCCCACGCGCAAGGACCGGTGACCGCCGGCATGTCCGCGGCCACACAGCTTTACAGGAGCGAGGAACATCTTCATGAGCAGCGACACCGCCGCAGGCACTAACACCGCCACCACCCCCGCCGCAGGCGACACGACTGCCGCCGCCCCCGTCAACGGCGCGACCGGCGCGGCGCGCCGCCGCGGACCGTTCCGCGAAGGCGAGCGGGTCCAGCTCACGGACGAGCGCGGCCGCATGAACACGATCACGCTCGAAGTCGGCGGGGCTTTCCACACCCACCGGGGATTCCTGAACCATGACGAGATCATCGGCCAGCCGGACGGCTCCGTGGTGGTCAACAACGTCGGACAGCAGTACCAGACCCTGCGCCCGCTGCTCTCGGACTTCGTGCTCTCCATGCCGCGCGGCGCAGCCGTGGTCTACCCCAAGGACGCCGGCCAGATCGTCACCATGGCGGACATCTTCCCCGGCGCCCGCGTGGTCGAAGCCGGCGTCGGCTCGGGCGCCCTGTCCATCTCGCTGCTGCGCGCGGTGGGGGACAACGGCTACCTGCACTCATTTGAGCGCCGCCAGGAATTCGCGGACATCGCCCGCGGCAACGTCGAGACCATCTTCGGCGGCCCGCACCCCGCCTGGAAGATCTCGCTCGGCGACTTCCAGGAGGAAGTCGTCCGCACCGAGGAACCCGGCTCCGTGGACCGCGTGGTCCTGGACATGCTCGCCCCGTGGGAATGCCTCGACGCCGTCGCCACCGTCCTCGCACCGGGCGGAGTGTGGATCAATTATGTCGCGACTGTGACGCAGCTTTCGCGGACAGCCGAAGCCATCCGCGCCGACGGACGGTTCACCGAACCTGACGCTTGGGAATCCATGGTCCGCGGCTGGCACCTCGAGGGCCTGGCCGTACGACCTGATCACCGGATGGTCGCCCACACCGGATTCCTGCTCGTAACCCGCCGGCTGGCCGACGGCGTCACGGGAATCTCGGTGAAGCGCCGTCCCTCCAAGACTGACTTTAACGAAGAAGACGTCAATGCCTGGACCCCGGGCGCGGTGGGCGAGCGGGCCGTTTCGGACAAGAAACTGCGCCGCGCCGCCCGCGACGCAATCGCCGGAACAAACGTCGTGGACGCCCCGGAGATAACGAACTAGGCAGCATATTTAGGATGTCTCCAGCGGCACCAGCCTTCTTAGGACTATGGTCTTAACAGAAGAGCAGGAAGGGGCTGATACACGATGGAGACTCCGAACACTGACCCGGGCCGCACACCGGCTGAGGACGCAGCGGATGCCACCGCACGCTCGGATGCGGCTCGGGCCGCATCCGGCGAGGGCGAGCGGTACCCCGCCAGTGAACTGTCCGTCGCAGAACGGCAGGTCAATATCCTCAGGGATAAGCTCCGCCACATTGACCGCCAGCTTGCTGCCGCGACGCAGAACAATTCCAAGCTCGTCAGCATGCTGGAAACGGCCAAAGCCGAAATCCTGCGGCTCAAGAACGCCCTCGACCAGGAGGGACAGCCGCCGTACAGCTTCGGCACCATCCTTCAGCTGAACCCCAAGCGGCTGCCGACCGCCGGGAACAGCGGCCAGGCGGCCACCGAAGAATCCGTGGACATCTTCAACGCCGGCCGCAAAATGCGTGTGGGGATCAGCCCGCTGGTCAACCTCAACCAGCTGGCCGTGGGGCAGGAAGTCCTGCTCAATGAGGCCCTCATGGTGGTCGCCGGGCTCGGCTACGAGCGCGCCGGGGACCTCGTCACGCTCAAGGAAATGCTCGGGCCGGACCGCGCCCTGGTGGTCGGCCGCGCCGACGAGGAGCGGGTGATCCGGCTCTCCGGTGCCCTGCTCGCCCAGCGGCTGCGGGTCGGTGACGCGCTCTCGATCGATTCACGCACCGGCTACGCACTGGAAAAAATCCCGCGCTCCGAGGTGGAGAACCTCGTTCTCGAAGAAGTTCCGGACATCACGTACCAGGACATCGGCGGCCTGGGCCCGCAGATCGAACAGATCCGCGACGCCGTCGAACTGCCGTTCCTGCACCCTGACCTGTACCGCGAGCACGGGCTGAAGGCGCCCAAGGGCATCCTGCTGTACGGCCCGCCGGGCTGCGGCAAGACCCTGATCGCCAAGGCCGTGGCCAACTCGCTGGCCGCGCGGGCCGCCGAGCGCGCCGGCAAGACGGACATGAAGAGCTATTTCCTGAACATCAAGGGACCCGAGCTGCTGGACAAGTACGTCGGCGAGACGGAACGGCACATCCGCCTGATCTTCGCGCGGGCCCGGGAAAAGGCCTCGGAGGGCAGCCCGGTGGTGGTGTTCTTCGACGAAATGGATTCCCTGTTCCGCACCCGCGGCACCGGCATTTCCTCCGACGTCGAAACGACCATTGTCCCGCAGCTGCTCAGCGAGATCGACGGCGTCGAACGGCTGGACAACGTGATCGTGATCGGCGCGTCCAACCGGGAGGACATGATCGATCCGGCCATCCTGCGGCCGGGCCGCCTGGACGTCAAGGTGAAGATCCAGCGTCCCGACGCTGAGGCCGCCGCGGACATCTTCAACAAGTACATCACCACGGACCTGCCCTTCCACGAGTCCGACCTCGCCGAGCACAGCGGCGACGTCCAGGCGACCGTGGACGCTATGGTCCAGCGGACCGTCGAGGCGATGTACTCCACCGAGAAGTCCAACGAATACCTCGAGGTGACCTACGCCAACGGCGACACCGAGATGCTCTACTTCAAGGACTTCAATTCCGGCGCCGTCGTGCAGAACGTCGTGGACCGGGCCAAGAAGTACGCCATCAAGGACCTGCTGACCATCGGGCAGAAGGGCCTGCGGATCGACCACCTGCTCCGGGCGGTCGTGGACGAGTTCCGTGAACACGAGGACATGCCCAACACCACCAACCCGGATGACTGGGCACGGATCTCTGGCAAGAAGGGCGAGCGCATCACCTACATCCGCACCATCGTGCAGGGCAAGGCCGGCCAGGAGCCCGGGAAGTCCATCGAGACGATGCCCAGCACAGGGCAGTACCTGTGACGGCTGTTGTCCCCGGCAAGCCGGCCGACTCGGGCGGGCTGCCGGTCGGCGGTGCGATGCGGGTGATGGGTTCAGAGACCGAATACGGCATCCACGCGCCCTCGGCCCCGGGAGCCAACGCCACCATGATGTCCGCCCGGGTCATCCAGGCGTACGCGCAGGTGACGCGGCAGCGCGCCGCCGGCGGCGCCGAAACACGGTGGGACTACACCGACGAGGAACCGCTGCACGACGCCCGCGGCTGGACCCTGGAGCGCAGCAGCGCTGACCCGGAACAGCTCACGGACCAGCCTCCCGTCCTCGACGCCGAGGCGATCGCCCTCGCCTACGGACGGCAGGAACTGGAGGCCGACGGCGAGGACGAATCCGGCACGCTGCTCATGAACATGGTGCTGGGCAACGGCGCACGGTTGTACGTCGACCACGCCCACCCGGAGTACTCCAGCCCCGAGGTGACCAACCCGCGCGCCGCCGTGACGTGGGACGCCGCCGGCGACCTCGTGGCGTTGGCCGCCGTCCGCCGCCTGGCCGCCGATTCCGAACTGCCGCCGGTCAACCTGTACAAAAACAACACGGACAACAAATCGGTCTCCTACGGCTCGCACGAGAACTACCTCATGCCCCGCTCAGTGCCGTTCGGCGAGATCGTCCGCGGCCTCACGCCGTTCTTCGTCACCCGGCAGATCATTTGCGGTGCCGGGCGGGTGGGCCTGGGCCAGGACAGCGCCCGGGCCGGCTACCAGATCAGCCAGCGCGCGGACTTCTTCGAAACCGAGGTGGGCCTGGAAACCACCATCCGCCGGCCCATCATCAACACCAGGGATGAACCCCACGCCACCGCGGACAAATACCGCCGGCTCCACGTCATCATCGGCGACGCCAACCTCAGCCAGGCATCCAACTTCCTCAAGTTCGGCACCACCGCCATGGTCCTGAGCCTGATCGAGGCCGGGCTGGCGCCGCGGATCGAAGTCCACGAGCCCGTCGCCGCCCTCCAGGCCATTAGCCACGACACCTCGCTGACCACGCTGCTGCGCCTGGGCGACGGCCGACGGATCACAGCCCTGGACCTGCAGTGGATCTACTTCGAGGCCGCCTCGAAACACGCTCAGGACACCGGCGTCGCGGACGCCGTGGACGGTGACGGGCACACCCATGAAGTGCTGGAACGGTGGTCCGCCACATTGAGCGAGCTCGGCGGTGACCGGGCCGCGGCCGCGTCCTCGGTGGAGTGGCTCGCGAAGCTGTCCCTGCTGGAGGGCTACCGCCAGCGTGACGGCTTGGACTGGGACAGTGCCAGGCTGGGCCTGGTGGACCTGCAGTGGGCCGACATCCGCCCCGAAAAGGGGCTCTACTACCGGATGCTGGCCCGCGACCGGATGCAGCGAATCGTCGACGACGCCGCGATCGCCCGCGCGGTGACCGAACCGCCGTCGGACACCCGGGCGTACTTCCGCGGACGCTGCGTCAGCCGGTTCGGCGCGGACCTCGCGGGAGCCAGCTGGGACTCGGTGATCTTCGATCTCCCCGGCCGGGGCAGGCTCCAGCGGGTCCCCACCCGCGAGCCGCTGCGCGGAACCGAAGCCCTCACCGGCGGCCTGTTTGCCCGCCACCGGGAGGCCGGGACGTTCCTGGCCGAACTGCTGGGACTCAGCCCCGGTTCCTAGGAATAAAGGCCCCCGCCGGCGCCCCCGGCGTGGCACTATTGCTACAGGATGTCCCTTAGGAGAAAAGGGACGGACATGAAGGAGAAAACAATGGCAGGCCAGGAGCAGCAGCAGCCGCAGTCGCGGGACACCGAGGTTGACGAGGACGTCCCCGCCGCGCCGCCGGCCCCCGCGGACGCCCAGGCGTCGGCAGCCACCCAGGGCGTGGACGATCTCCTCGATGAGATCGACGGCGTGCTGGAGTCCAATGCCGAGGAGTTCGTCCGCGCCTTCGTCCAAAAGGGCGGCCAGTAGGAGCGCCGCCGGCCGCCGGATGAGGGCGGCGGGAGGGGCTAAGGGCCGGAAGAGTCGTTGATCCACCACGTTGAGGGAGAGCGTTAGTGCAGGAAACAACAGCCAACCGAGTAGCAGCCAACGCGACGTCCTCATTCACCGAGCATCTGCAGCGCGAACGGCCTGACTTAATGCCCTTTGGCCAAATGCCGTTCAGCCAGCTGCCGGCCACCGGGCATGCCGCCCAGCCGGCGGCTGCGCTGCAGGTCCCGCACGGCACGACGATCGTGGCGATGACTTATGCCGGGGGAGTGCTGATGGCCGGCGACCGCCGCGCGACGATGGGCAACGTGATCGCGAGCCGGCACATCGAAAAGGTCTTTCCCGCGGACCAGTACTCCGTGCTGGGCATCGCCGGAACAGCCGGAATCGCCCTCGACATCACCCGGCTGTTCCAGGTGGAACTCGAGCACTACGAGAAAATCGAGGGCACGCTGCTCAGCCTGGACGGCAAGGCAAACCGGCTCGGCGCCATGGTGCGCGGCAACCTGCCCATGGCCATGCAGGGCCTCGCCGTCGTCCCGTTGTTCGCCGGATTCGACCGGCCCGCGGGCTTTGGCAGGCTCTTCTCCTACGACGTGACAGGCGGCCGCTACGAGGAGCAGGAGCACCACGCCGTGGGCTCCGGCTCGATGTTCGCCCGCGGCGCGCTGAAGAAACTCTGGCGCCCCGGCCTTTCGGAACAGGACGCCGTGGCGGTCGCCGTCGAGGCCCTGTACGACGCCGCCGACGACGACTCCGCCACGGGCGGGCCCGATCCGGTCCGGCAACTATGGCCGGTGGTGTACATCGTGAACCGAACGGGCGCCTTCCGCGTCCCGGAGCGGGATCTCGCCGCCGTCGCCGGCCGCATCATCGAATCCCGGGCCGTCGCCCAGCGGGAGGCCTGAGATGACCCAGCAGTTCTATGTATCGCCCGAACAGCTGATGAAGGACCGTGCGGATTTCGCACGGAAGGGCATCGCCCGCGGACGCTCGGTGGTCGTCATCAGCTGCAGGGACGGGATTGCCCTCGTGGCCGAGAACCCGTCTCCCTCGCTGCACAAGATCGGCGAGATCTACGACAAGATCGCGTTCGCCGCCGTCGGCAAGTACAACGAGTTCGAAAGCCTGCGCCAGGCCGGGGTGCGCTATGCCGATGTCCGCGGCTACTCCTACGACCGGGAGGACGTCACGGCCCGCGGCCTCGCGAGCGTATACGCGCAGAGCCTCGGCGCGGTGTTTACGGCCGAACAGAAACCCTTCGAGGTGGAACTGGCCGTGGCCGAGGTCGCCCAGACCCAGGAGGCGGATCACCTGTACCGGCTGACCTTTGACGGCTCCATCGCCGATGAACAGGGCTTCATTGTGATGGGCGGCCAGGCGGACAAGGTTTCCGAAGCAGTCGCGGCGGGCTGGCAAGGCGAACTGGACTTCGCGGGCGCCATCCGGCTGGCCCTCGCCGGACTCGTGGCGGACAAGGAAACAACCACGCTGCCGGCGTCCGCGCTGGAAGTCGCGGTACTGGACCGGGCCTCGGAGAGCGGACGCGGCACCCGGCGGGCATTCCGCCGGCTCGAGGACCCGGACATCGTGGCATTGCTGGCTGAGGAGAAGTGAGATGGACAAGCGCATATTCGGCATCGAAACCGAATTCGGAATTTCCTATTCAAGTCCGGAGTCCCGGCCGCTCGCGCCCGAGGAAGTAGCTCGCTACCTCTTCCGCAAGGTGGTCAGCTGGGGACGGTCCTCCAACGTGTTCCTGACCAACGGTTCGCGCCTCTACCTGGACGTCGGCTCCCACCCGGAGTACGCCACTGCCGAGTGCGACGACCTCGCCCAGCTGATCGCGCATGACCGGGCCGGCGAACTGATCCTCTGCGACCTCGTGGACGAAGCCCAGGAGCGCCTGGCGGCCGAGGGGTTCAACGGCACCGTCTACCTGTTCAAGAACAACACGGACTCGGCCGGGAACTCCTACGGCAGCCACGAAAACTACCTCATCCCGCGCCGCGGCGAATTTTCCCGGCTCGCGGAGATCCTGATCCCGTTCCTCGTGACCCGGCAGTTGATCGCCGGGGCCGGCAAGATCCTGAAGACCCCGCACGGGGCCACCTTCGCCTTCTCCCAGCGGGCCGACCACATCTGGGAGGGCGTCTCCTCCGCCACCACCCGTTCCCGGCCCATCATCAACACCCGGGACGAGCCGCACGCCGACGCCGAGTTCTACCGCCGCCTGCACGTGATCGTGGGCGACTCCAACATGTCCGAATCAACGGCCCTGCTCAAGGTCGGCACGGTGGACCTGATCCTGCGGATGATCGAGGCCGGAGTGATCATGCGCGACATGCGCATGGAGAACCCGATCCGGAGCATCCGGGAAATCTCCCACGACCTCAGCGGCCGGGCACTGGTCCGGCTCGCCAACGGCCGGCAGCTCACCGCCCTGGAAATCCAGCGCGAGTACCTGGGCAAGGTCACGGCGTTCGTGGCCGAGCACGGCGCGCACAACGCACACGTGCCGCTGATCCTGGACCTTTGGGAGCGCACGCTGGACGCCATCGAAAGCGGCGACACGAGCACCATCGACACAGAAGTGGACTGGGCGATCAAGAAGAAGCTCATGGACAACTACCGGGAACGGCACGGGCTGGGGCTGGACGCGCCCCGGATCGCGCAGCTGGACCTGACCTACCATGACATTTCCCGCGGCCGCGGACTGTTCTACCTGCTCCAGGCCCGCGGGGCCGTCCGCAGGATTGTGGATGACACGGCAGTCAAGGATGCGGTGGATGCCCCGCCGCAGACCACCCGGGCCAAACTCCGCGGCGACTTCGTCCGGCGTGCCCAGGAGCTCGGCCGCGACTACACGGTGGACTGGGTTCATTTGAAGCTGAACGACCGCGCCCACCAGACCATCCTGTGCAAGGATCCGTTCCGGAGCGTCGATGACCGGGTGGATGCGCTGCTGGACTCGATGGGCTGATACTCAGCTTCGCACGTTATTCTGAGGTAGGGCCGCCTGGCGGCCGCCGCTTTCTTTGCCGCGGGAAACCGAACGGCACTGAGTCCACCCTGCCTCGACGAAAGTTTCCAAGTGCGCCGACTACTAGCAATTCTTCTTCCCGGACTGCTGCTGCTGACCGCCTGCGGCGGCGGCGAAGCGCCCCCGGCTCCGGAACCCACCAGCCAGTCCGCGGGTGAGACCGCGAAGCTGGACTCGGTCAAATTGACGGAGAACGGTGACAAGAAGGCCCCCGGTGTCGAATTCACCAAACCGCTCGATGTCAAGGAACCCACCGTCAAGGTGGTCACCGAAGGCAGCGGCGACCGGGTCAAGGCCAACCAGATCGCCAACATCTCGATCGTCGCCTTCAACGGCAAGGACGGCAGCACCCTCGAAGACACGTTCCCGAACGATCCCGAGCCGCTGGAGCTGAACGACGAGCTCAAGAGCAGCAGCCCCGTGATCTACAACGCGTTCGTAGGCGCCAAGATTGGCTCCCACCTTGCCCTGGCCGTCCCCGGCCAGGCCGCAGCCGAGGGTACCGAGGCCAAGCCGACGCAGCTCCTGATCGTCAAGGTGCTCTCCGCCAAGGACGCTCCGCCGGTCCTGGACAAGCCTGAGGGCGACGCCGTCACCCCGCCGGCCGGGCTGCCGACCGTCAAGGAAAACGACAAGGGCATTCCGGAAATCTCCGTGGCCGGCGTCAAGGCTCCCACCGCGCTGGTCTCGCAGGACCTCATCAAGGGCAAGGGCCAGGCCCTCAAGGAGACCGACACCATCACCGTGAACTACGTCGGCGTCGCCCTCGCCACCGGCAAGGTCTTCGATTCCAGCTTCGACAGTGGCAAGAAAGCCACCTTCCCGCTGACCGGCGTCATCAAGGGCTGGACCCAGGGCCTGACCGGCAAGACGGTCGGCTCCCGCGTCCTTTTGGTGGTCCCGAAGGACCTCGCCTACGGTGATCAGGGCCAAGGCGACGCCAAGGGCGACCTCGTCTTCGTCGTCGACATCCTCGGCGTCAAGTAATCCACCGCATCCACAACACGTCACCCCCAAAGGAGCACCCATGTCATTTGGACAGCGCAACCTCGACCGCGAAAAGCCCGAAATTGACTTCCCCGAAGGAGACGTCCCCACCGAACTGGTCATCACCGACCTGATCGAAGGGGACGGCGCCGAGGCCAAGCCCGGCGACACTGTTTCCACCCACTACGTGGGCGTTGCCTGGTCCACCGGCGAAGAATTCGACGCCTCCTGGGGCCGCGGCGCGCCGCTGGACTTCCGGGTCGGCGTCGGCCAGGTCATCCAGGGCTGGGACCAGGGCCTGCTGGGCATGAAGGTCGGCGGCCGCCGCCGCCTGGAGATCCCGTCCGAGCTCGCCTACGGCTCACGTGGCGCCGGCGGGGCAATCGGCCCCAACGAGGCCCTGATCTTCGTCGTGGACCTCGTCGCCGTCCGCTAAGCACGGACGCCAGCTACGCGGGCTGAACCGGTCGTCTGATTCAGCCCGCTGAATCAGCCGCACACGGCGCAAAGCGCGGTAACAATCGGGAAAGTTCTTCCGGCTGTTACCGCGCTTTCGTCATTTTCCGGGACGGGCTTTAGTACCCTTACGAGGTGTCCGCCTCACGTACAGAACGCCTCCTGAACCTGCTCATCGCCCTGCTCAATACCAAGTACGGCCTGCGCCGCAGCGAGCTGCGCGAAAAGGTCTACCACGACACGACGAGCACGGACGTGGCCTTCGGCCGCATGTTCGAACGGGACAAAGGCGAGTTGCGCCAGTTCGGGTTCGACGTCGAAACCGTCACGGACACGGGCTGGGGCTCCGACGACCCGGCGACCACCCGCTACCGGATCGGCAAGGAATCGAACCGGCTGCCCGACGTCAGTCTCACGCCCGAGGAATGCACCGTCCTCATCCTCGCAGCGCAGCTCTGGGAGCACGCCGCCCTCGGCTCCGCCGCCGTGGACGCGGTCCGCAAACTGCAGGCCGCAGGCGGCCTGCCCGACGCCGAACTTCCCACCGGAGTCCAGCCGCGCATCCGCCCCGCAGGCCAGGCCTTCGAAGACCTGGTCGCCGCGATGCACGCCCAGCACCCGGTCAGGTTCAGCTACCTCGCCGGCAGCACGGGCGAGGAGCAGGAACGACTGGTGGAGCCCTGGGGCCTGGGCAGCCGCTTCGGCCAGTGGTACCTCGTGGGCCACGACCGGGACCGGTCGGACAAACGGTTCTTCCGGCTGTCCCGGCTGACGTCCGCCGTGACAGTTCTGGACAAGGAGAGCTTCACGCCGCCTCCCGCCGGCTTCAACGTCCGCGCCGAACTGGCCGCTCTGGCCGAATTGCCCGT
Source organism: Arthrobacter sp. 10N43 (assembly GCF_056394525.1). NCBI lineage: Bacteria > Bacillati > Actinomycetota > Actinomycetes > Micrococcales > Micrococcaceae > Arthrobacter > Arthrobacter sp. 10N43. The sequence goes on from NZ_JBFTIA010000002.1 coordinate 45,856, forward strand.
GCAGACCGCCGTCGTCGACGTCGAGGAAGGACGGCTCCTGGGACTCCGCAAACGCGCCCTGCCGGTCACAGACCCGGCACAGGAACCCGGGGAGCCCGGATCCGGGGGACACCGGTCCGGAGGACTCCGATCCGGAGAACGGCGGCACGCGGCCGGCACGGACCGACTCGCGGTGACCTTCCGCGACGCCGAGACCCTCGGCGAGGAACTGGCCTCCTACGGTCCCCGGGTCACCGTGATTTCGCCACCCGACGTTGCCGCAGCCGTCCACCGCCGTCTCAGCGCCGCCGCCGCATTCGTTGCCCGGCCGGCGCCCGAGGTGGCGTTCCCGGAGGCCGGGCGCGCCGGCCGGCCCCGAAAACGGACGTCCGAGGATCAGCTCAAGCGGATGCTGCAGCTGGTGCCCTTCCTGGTCCACAACCAGGGACTGCACATCAGCGAGGTAGCCGCCCGGTTTGGGATCACCCGCAAGGCGCTCGAGGACGACCTGCGGATCCTGATCTGCTCGGGCCTGCCGGAAGGCTACCCCGATGATCTGCTGGACATTCAGTGGGACGATGACCACGTGTTCATCACCCAGGACCTGGACCTGACCCGCCCCGTCCGGTTCACGGTGGACGAGGCCTGCGCCCTCCTGACCGGTCTGGAGACCCTCAACGGCTTGCCAGAGATCGCCGAAGGCGGCGCGCTGGAATCCGTGACGCTCAAGCTCATGGCCGCGGCGGGGGAGGAGGGGCTCAAGGCTGCCGCGCTCTCCGGGCCCGAGGTGGCCCCGGGCAACACCGAAACGCTCGAAACCGCCCGCGCGGCCATCGAGTCCGGCGCGCAGCTGCACCTGAGGTATTTCTCGCCGCAGCGCGACGCCGTGTCCGAACGCGATGTGGACCCCTTGCGGCTGTATTCGCTGGACAACACGTGGTATCTCGAGGCGTACTGCCACTCCGCCAACGGCCTGCGCAACTTCCGGCTGGACCGGATCGAAGCCATGGCGCCCAACGGCCGGCCCGTGGCAGACAGTGCAAAGCCGGCGGACAGCTTCCCGGTGAAACTTTTCACCCCGAACGACGACGACACGGTGGTGGTCGTGGAGCTTGCGCCCCGTGGCACCGGACTAGCCGACGACTATTACGCCGAGCGGACCGCGGCCCTGCCCGGCGGAGGCCTCCTCGCCGAAATCCGGTTCGGCAGCACCGAGTGGCTGCCGATGTTCGTGGCCCAGCACGGCGGGATGGTGCGGATCCTGCAGCCGGGCGCCGTAGCAGACGCGTCCCGGGAGTGGCTCGCCGCGGCCCTGACGCAATACGAAGACTCGTCGGATCGCCCGATAGACTGATCCGCATGCCTTGGTGGTCCTGGATCGTGATTTGGATAGCGCTCATCGCGCTTTCGCTGTTGTTCTTCGGCGTGCTCGGCTTGCGGCTGTTCCGGCAAGCAACGACGACGCTCGCAGAACTGAGTGAAGCCGCGGACCGCTTTTCCCAGGTGCCCTCATTTGCGGACCCCGGATCGGGGCACACTGCGGCCGACGCCGACGCGCCGGGCGGCGCGGACGGAGCCCTCCGGCCCGAACCCGGGAGCGCCGTTTTTGCCTCGCCTGCCCGGATGCGTCATGATTACCACGCATCCAAGTTCTCCCGGCAGAACGCCCGCCGGTTGCGCCGCATCCAGCGCAAGAAGGATCGCGGGCAACCCCAGGCACTGCGCGACATCGAAACGCGTTAGACATAGGATGTATTCAAACGAAAGGACCTCCCCAAATGAGGCTTGAAGGCTGGCATCTCATCATCATCATCGTTCTGGCATTGGTGCTGTTCGCTGCGCCGAAGCTGCCGGGCATGGCCCGCAGCTTGGGCCAGTCGATGCGCATTTTCAAGTCGGAAGTCCGTGAAATGAAGAAGGACGGCTCCTCCGACGCCAAGGATGGCTCCGAGCCGGTCGAGGGCCGGGTCATCAACCACCCGCAGGCCGGCGCTCCGGAAAGCCGCACGGGCGACGGAACCGACGTTCCGCCGTCGACCCGCGCCTAAGACCGCATGGCAGTAACCATGAGCCGTCGATCGAACCCCGAGGGGAGGATGGCGCTCCTCGACCACCTCAAAGAGCTGCGCAACCGGCTCTTCAAGGCGGCAATCGCCGTCGTCCTCGGAACAGTGGTGGGTTTCTTTGTCTACCAGCCGATGCTGTCGGCGCTGATCAAGCCCATCCGCGATCTGAACACGCACGAGGGCCGCCAGGCCACCCTGAACTTTGACGGCGTCGCGAGCTCCTTCGACCTGATGATCCAGGTGTCCGTGTTCCTTGGCCTGATCATCGCCAGCCCGGTGTGGCTCTACCAGCTGTGGGCCTTCATTGTGCCCGGGCTGCACAAGAAGGAACGGCGCCTTGCCTTGTCCTTCGTAGCAGCTGCCGTGCCGCTGTTCCTCGGCGGTGTCCTGCTGGCCTGGCTCGTGCTGCCCAACGCGGTGCGCGTCCTGACCGATTTCACGCCGTCGGGCGGCTCCAACTTCATCAGCGCCCAGGTGTACCTGTCCTTCGTCCTGCGGCTGCTGCTGGCCTTCGGCATCGCTTTCCTGCTCCCGGTGGTCCTGTTCGGGCTGAACCTGGCCGGCCTGATCAAGGGCCAGCAGCTTCTCAAGAGCTGGCGGATCACGGTGTTCCTGGTGTGCCTGTTCGCCGCGATGGCCGCACCCGGCGCCGACGCCATGAGCATGTTCTACCTGGCCGGTCCCATGCTGGCGCTGTTCTTCGCCGCGATCGGGCTCTGCCTGCTCAACGACCGCCGGCGCGAACGGCGTGCCGTCAAGCGCGACGCCGAGACCGAAGCCACAGCCGACCACGCCACCCCCAGCTCCGAGCTGGAGAATCTCTAGCCTTTCGCGCATTAGGCTGGAAGCATGTCGTCACACCCCGGGCCGGAATCACCGTCCGAACGTTACCGCGCCAGCGTCGAGCGGGCCGCCGAAGCCAAGACCTATCTGGGCGGATTCATCCGGACGCTCGAATTCGAGCTCGATGACTTCCAGCGTGAAGCCTGCCTGTCCCTGCAAGCCGGGCGCGGCGTCCTGGTGGCCGCCCCTACCGGGGCAGGGAAAACTATTGTGGGGGAGTTCGCCATCTATCTGGCACTCCAGCGCGGGCTCAAGGCGTTCTACACCACACCCATCAAGGCGCTGAGCAACCAGAAATACTCCGAGCTGGCCGCCAAGTACGGCGCCGCCCAGGTGGGCCTGCTCACCGGCGATACCAGCATCAACGGCGACGCCCCCGTCGTGGTCATGACCACCGAGGTGCTCCGCAACATGCTCTACGCGGATTCGGACACCCTTGATGACCTCGGCTTCGTGGTCATGGACGAGGTCCACTACCTCGCCGACAGATTCCGCGGCGCGGTGTGGGAGGAAGTCATCATCCACCTTCCCAGCGAGGTCCAGGTGGCCTCGCTTAGCGCCACGGTGTCCAACGCCGAGGAGTTCGGTGCGTGGCTGGACACCGTCCGCGGGCAGACCGACGTGATTGTCTCCGAACACCGCCCGGTGCCCCTGTGGCAGCACGTCATGGTGGGCCGGAAGATCGTGGACCTGTTTGCCGGCGACACCAGCTTTGACGAAATCGCCCCCGCCGGCGAGGTCGAAGGAAGCGAGGCCGGCGCCGCCCAGGAGTCGGCGACCACGGCGGCGCTGATCGCCTCAACGCAGCCCGCCGTCACTGCGGAGTTGCCCGGCCGGGCCGGGTTCGAGGTCAACCCGGAACTACTGTCCATGGCACGGGCCGAGAGCCAGATGAATTTCCGTGGCCGCTTCGGCCACGGCGGCCGCAGCCAGCGCCGGAACCAGCGCAGCCAGCGGGACGAACCGCAAAGCGCCCAGCGCAGCCCGGTGCGGAAGGCCAGCCGGCCGCAGGTCATCGCCAGCCTGGACCGGCAGGACCTCCTGCCGGCCATCACCTTCATCTTCTCCCGGGCCGGCTGCGATGCCGCCGTTGCCCAGTGCGTCGCGGCCGGACTGTGGCTGACCACCGAGGCGGAACAACTTCTCATCGCCCAGCGCGTCGACGAAGCCGCCCAGGACATCCCCTCTGACGACCTCGACGTCCTCGGCTTCTGGAGCTGGCGGGACGGCCTGATGCGCGGACTCGCGGCGCATCACGCCGGCATGCTGCCCACGTTCAAGGAAGTCGTGGAAAAGCTGTTTGTCGACGGACTGGTCAAGGCCGTCTTCGCCACCGAGACCCTCGCCTTGGGCGTGAACATGCCGGCCCGCTGCGTCGTGCTGGAAAAGCTGGACAAGTTCAACGGCGAGGCGCACGTCAACATCACGGCGGGGGAGTACACCCAGCTGACGGGCCGCGCCGGACGCCGCGGAATCGACGTCGAGGGCCACGCCGTCGTCCTGTGGCAGCCGGGCACGGATCCGGCCGCCGTCGCGGGCCTCGCCTCCCGCCGGACCTACCCGCTGAACTCCAGCTTCCGGCCCACATACAACATGTCGATCAACCTCCTGGCGCAATTCGGCCGGCCCCGTGCGCGGGAGATCCTCGAATCCTCCTTCGCCCAGTTCCAGGCGGACCGTTCCGTGGTTGGGCTGGCCCGTCAGGTCCGGAGCCGGGAGGAATCGATCGCCGGATTCAGCAAGGCGATGACCTGCCATCTGGGCGACTTCACCGAATACGCGCGGCTGCGGCGGGCGCTTGGCGACGCCGAGACGACCGCCTCCCGGAGCACCTCGCGGGCCAGGAAGTCCCTCACCGAGGACTCCCTGAGCCGGCTGCTTCCAGGGGACGTGGTGGACGTCCCCGCAGGCAAGTCACCGGGCCTCGCCGTGGTGCTCAGTTCCGACCACGAGTCCCGGGAACCGCGCCCCGCCGTGATGACCCTGGACAACCAGCTGCGCCGGATCGGCCTGCACGACGTGGAGGGCCCGTTGTCGCCGATCACGCGGATCAGGATTCCCAAGTCGTTCAACGCCAAAGTGCCCAAATCCCGGCGTGACCTGGCGTCCTCGGTGCGCAACGCCATCCGCGAGCACCGGCCGCCCGCGCCCCCGCGCCGCGACGACGACTTCGGCCGGGCCTCCGCCGCGCCCAACCAGGAGAAGCGGATCGCCGAGCTGCGCCGGGAGCTCCGCGCCCACCCGTGCCACGGCTGCAGCGAACGCGAGGACCATGCCCGGTGGTCCGAGCGCTGGTGGAAACTGCGCCAGGAAACGGACGGGCTGATCCGTCAGATCCAGGGCCGGACCAACACCATCGCCAAGACGTTCGACCGCGTGTGCGGCGTCCTGACCGGCTACGGCTACCTGGAGACCTCGGACACCGGTGCGCTCTCCATCAGTGCAGACGGGCAACGGCTGCGCCGGATCTACGGCGAAAAGGACCTGCTGATTTCGCAGTCCCTGCGAATGGGTGCGTTCAACGACCTCGACGCCGCCGAAATCGCCGCGCTGGCCAGCGTGCTGGTCTACCAGGCCAAACGGGAGGACCGTGGGCTTCGGCCCAAGATGCCCAGCGTGTCGCTGGAATCCGCGGTGGATACCGTGGTGCACGAATGGTCTGCCCTGGAGGACGTCGAGGAGGCCAACAAGCTGCCGCTCACCGGCGAGCCCGAGCTTGGCCTCGTCTGGCCGATCTTCAAATGGGCCAAGGGCCGGCACCTCCAGGACGTGCTCAGCGGCACCGACCTGGCGGCGGGAGACTTTGTCCGCTGGGTCAAACAGGTCATTGACCTGCTGGACCAGCTCGCCGACATCCCGAACCTAGACCCCCGGATTGTCCGGCTCTGCTCGGAGGCCATCAAACTGATCAAACGCGGCGTCGTCGCCTATTCCTCCGTGGCCTAGGGCCGCAGCAGTGGGGCCGCGCCCGGGGCCTCGACTGCGTTTTGCGAGCTTTCCGTGTTTTTTGCGCCTTATTGAGTTTGCCGAATTTTCGATCGCGCCGGCGTTGGGCCGGCCACCAGCTACAAGGAGTGCCCGCCCCATGACCGATTCGCCGGCCGCCGCCCGCAACGTCACGCTGTACCGCAATGGCTCCGTCTACACAGCGGCCGATCCCTTTGCCACCGCCATGCTGGTCGACGGCGACACCGTGGCCTGGGTCGGGTCCGAGCAGGCTGCGTCCTCCATCGCGGACTCCAGCATGGAGATCATCGATCTGCAGGGCGCGCTCCTGGCACCGGGTTTCGTCGATTCCCACGCCCACCTGACGGAAACAGGAATCGCGCTGGACGGGCTCCAGCTGGCGGGCGTGCGCTCGGCCGCCGAACTGCTCGATGCTGTTGCGGCTTCCAGCGCCTCCGCCTCCGCCTCCGTATCCGGTACCGTCCTGGGCCACGGCTGGGACGAAACCACGTGGGCCGATCCCACCCTGCCCTCCCGGGAGGAAATCGAACGCGCGGCCGGCGGCCGCCAGGTCTATCTGTCGCGCGTGGATGTCCACTCGGCCCTCGTGTCCAGCTCTCTGGCGGCGGCTGCGAGGCTGGACGGCCTCGACGGCGACGGCGGCGGCGGCCAGGTCAAGCGCGGGGCGCACACCGCCGCCCGCCTGGCGGCCCGCCAACTCCCGACGGCCGCCCTGCGCGCCTACCAGCAGCAGGCCCTCACAGAGGCGGCCGCCAACGGGTACGTTGCCCTCGCCGAAATGGCCGCCCCGCACATCGGGAGCATCGAGGACTTGCAGGTCGCCTCGGCCTGGAACACCACCCCCGGCGGGGAGAACCATGCAGACAACGCGGCCGGCATGGCGGTGCCGGAGATCCTGCCGTACTGGGGCGAGCTCGCCACATCCGAGGAACATGCCCGCTCCATCCTGGACGGACTGGGTATCGCGGTCCTGGGCCTGGCCGGCGACCTCAACATCGACGGCTCCATCGGCTCACGAACCGCGTCCCTCCGCGCGGACTACGCCGACGCCCCCGGAGAGCGTGGCAGCCAGTACCTCTCCGTCGCCGACGCAGCGGCCCACCTTGCGGCGTGCTCGCTCCTGGGGATCCAGGCAGGCTTCCACGTGATCGGCGACGCCGGCCTGGACGCGGCCCTGGACGCCCTCGACCTGGCTGCCGCCGAGGTAGGTGAGCAGCGCGTCCGCGCCGCAGGGCACCGTTTCGAGCACGTCGAACTCGCCGACCCTGCGGCCATCAGCCGGCTCGCACGCTATTCGATTACCGTCAGCGCCCAGCCGGTCTTCGACGCACTGTGGGGCGGTGAGAACAGCCTGTACCAGCAGCGCCTGGGTTCCCGGCAGCTGGGAATGAACCCCTTTGCAAGCTTCTACTCAGCCGGTGTGCCGATCTGCTTCGGCAGCGACAGCCCGGTGACGCCGCTGCGGCCGTGGTCCAGTGTGAGGGCCTGCCTGCAGCACACCAACCCTGCGGAGCAGATCTCCGCCCGGGCAGCGTTCCTTGGCCACACCCGCGCCGGCTGGCGGGCTGCCCGCTACCCCAACCCGATGGCCGGACAACTGGTGCCGGGGGCTCCGGCCAGCTTCGCGGTCTGGGAAGTCGAGGAACTCATGGTCCAGGTCTCCGACGGAAGGGTGCAGTCCTGGAGCACCGACCCGCGCGCCCGGACGCCGCTCCTGCCTGCGCTGGACACCGGAAGCGACCCTGTCTGCCTCCTGACCGTACGAGACGGCCAGCGGCTCTACGCCAGTGGCACCCTCGGCGCCTGAGCCGTTCTCCTAAACTGGGCACCCGAAGCGGGCGGCCGCCGTCGGGCCCCTGTTACTAAAGCCCGTCATCAAGGCCCGTCATCAAGCCTGCGGAGCCGAAACATTCCCCCGCGCCGCTCTGCCCTGAACTGGAACGACGGACATAAGGGCAGGTCACGGCTCGGTTGACAGATCGGGCCGCCCCCGTAGCATTGAGGGGCAACGGCGGCTTGCGTATGGCGTAGGCTCCGGCAGTCCCCGGTCCATTCCAGGTTGCCGCACCCGCGGGAACTTATACTGGTCATGACCACGGGCACCCCCAGGGGGCGGGTCTACTTCGCAGCAGAAAACGGTTCCGGCGCCGCAATTTTCAGGCCTGACGGAACTGGCCCGAAGCGGGTGGACCTGCCCGGGCGATGATGCGGGCCTGTCATGCGCGCACAACTCCCTATAATGGGAAGTTGCGCCTGAATTTCCCGAACGATCGTCTTTCGGCGCACCGACCGCTCCCTTCAAGGAAAGGCCTCGCTGTGCGTGTCCTCACCATCATCCCCACCTATAACGAGCTGGAATCGTTGCCCAAGACCCTCGGTCGCCTGCGCACAGCCGTGCCCGCGTCCGACGTGCTGGTTGTCGACGACAACAGCCCCGACGGCACGGGGCAGCTGGCAGACCGCATGGCCGCCGAAGACGGCCAGGTCCACGTCCTGCACCGCGCTGGAAAGGCCGGGCTCGGAGCCGCGTACATCGCGGGCTTTAAGTGGGGCCTGGACGCCGGCTACGACATCCTCGTGGAGATGGACGCCGACGGCTCGCACCAGCCCGAACAGCTGCCCCAGCTGATTGAGGCCGTGGAGCAAGGCGCAGACCTCGCCATGGGGTCGCGCTGGGTGCCCGGCGGCAGTGTGGTCAACTGGCCCATCTACCGGCAGGCCATCAGCCGGGTCGGCAGCACCTATGCCCGGATCATGCTGGGCGTGAAAATCAAGGACGTGACCGGTGGTTTCCGCGCGTTCCGCCGGACCACTCTGGAGAAGCTAAACCTGGATGCGGTGGACTCGGTGGGCTACGGCTTCCAGGTGGACCTGGCCTGGCGCGTGGCCAAGCTCGGGCTGACGATCGTGGAGCGCCCCATCACCTTCGTCGAGCGCGAACTCGGCGCTTCGAAGATGAGCGGCAACATAGTGGTCGAAGCCATGATCAACGTCACCAAATGGGGACTGACCGCCCGCTGGAACAAGCTGCGCGGCAAGCAGGACGGCAAGTAGGACCACCGGCAGCGCGGACGGCTCCCGTCCCGCAAGGCACCTAAGGCGCGCAAAGCACGCAAGGCAATTGCCACAGAAAAGGGCCGGGCCCGCATCAATCAACTGATGCGGGCCCGGCCCTTCCCGTAGCGTGTGTGCCGGGCTCTAGGCTGAGCGGCGTTCGCCGCGGCGTTCGCGCAGGATCGTGAGGCGGTCTTCGAGGATCTGCTCAAGCTCGGGAAGCGTGCGGCGCTCCAGCAGCATGTCCCAGTGCGTGCGCACTGCCTTTTCGTTGCTGTTTACGGGGCGTTCGCCGTCCACCAGCAAGGCTTCCTTGCCCGTCTTAGAAACCCAGACCGGGGGGATTTCGGCTTCCGAGGAGAACGTCACGAACACCTGCTCGCCGTCCTCGCAACGGTATTCAACCCGCTGGCGCGGAGCCGGTTCGACGCCGGATTCGGTCTCCATGCTCTGTGCGCCAAGGCGCATACCCCGCAGGCTGCGATCGCTCATCTTTTCTCCCTCTATTCGGTTCGCAGGGTCAAGCCCTGCGTTGTCCGGGGACCGTCGGGCGCCGGACTTCTGGTTGCACAGCGCTGTACCGTGCCTGGCCCGTGTGGCCCGGCCAAATGACAGTCACCAGTGAACAAAACTGTTTGGAACGTCATTGGAATCAACGCTGTGCGGAGCGTATTTGTTCCGGACGACTGAACGGACCGGACAAATATTCAAGTATACGGGAGTGGTGTGGGTGAGGTAAAGCGAGTACCCATGCAGCGCGAACTGCGTAGGCTGTACCCGGCCAATCAGGCCTTAAGCTGATTGGCCCCCGCAACCGCGCCGGAAAGGCGGGGCTGCGGGGGCCGACAGGTGCGGGGGCTAGGACCGGCTTACTTGGCCATCAGCCGCGGCGGGCGCTGGCTGCGGAGCAGCCTCCGGCGTCGACGGCTCCTGCGCCTGGGCCGGGACGCCGCCCAAGACGCTGCCTATCCCCTTGAGTGCCTCGCCGATCTCGCTCGGAACAATCCACAGCTTGTTCGAGCTGCCTTCGGCGATCTTCGGGAGGGTCTGCAGGTACTGGTAAGCCAGCAGTTTCTGGTCCGGGTTGCCCTTGTGGATCGCGTCGAAGACCTTCTGGATGGCCTGCGCCTCGCCGTCTGCCCTCAGGATTGCGGCTTTGGCGTCGCCTTCGGCTTTCAGGATGGAGGACTGGCGCTGGCCTTCGGCGGTGAGGATTGCAGACTGCTTGGTTCCTTCCGCGGTCAGGATAGCGGCGCGGCGGTCACGCTCGGCCCGCATCTGCTTCTCCATCGAATCCTGGATCGAGTGGGGCGGATCGATCGCCTTGAGCTCCACCCGGGAGACGCGGATGCCCCAGCGTCCGGTCGCCTCGTCCAGGACTCCGCGGAGCTGGCCGTTGATCTGGTCGCGGGACGTCAACGCTTCCTCGAGGTTGAGTCCGCCGACCACGTTGCGCAGGGTGGTGGTGGTGAGCTGCTCCACGGCCTGGATGTAGTTGGCGATCTCGTAGGTCGCGGCCCGGGCGTCAGTGACCTGGAAATAGACCACGGTGTCGATCGAAACAACCAGGTTGTCCTCGGTGATGACGGGCTGCGGCGGGAAAGAAACCACTTGCTCACGCAAGTCCAGCAATGGCAGCAGGCGGTCCACAAACGGAATCAGCAGGGTAAGGCCGGGATTCAGGGTGCGTTGGTATTTGCCCAGCCGTTCAACGACGCCGGCCCGGGCCTGTGGAATGATCCGGACCGACCGGACCAGCACAATAATTACGAACACAATTAGTACCAGCAGCACAATCGCGACTGCGATATTCATACTTCACCTATTCCCCAGTTGTTTGATTTTGGTCCCGCGCCTTGCAGATCCGCGGCCTGCTGCCTGCAGGTGACCGCAGAACTGGCGTCCCCTATTGGATGGCCGATTCCGGCTGCGGCGCCACGATGGCAGTGGCACCGTCGATGGCGCTGACCACCGCCTGTTGGCCGGGTGCCAGGACTCCTGATTCGGACCGCGCGCTCCAAACGTCCCCGCCAATTTTGACGAGCCCGCCGCTTTCGCTCACCGCCTCCATGACGACGGCGGATTCGCCGATGAGTCGCTCAATGTTCGTGCGTTGATCTGCAGGGCCTCGATGGAGGTGTTTAAGTGCCACCGGCCGGACAAAGCCGATCATCAGCAGGGATGCCACGCAGAAGGCAATAATTTGAAGCCACAGATCGGCCCCCGCGAAGTCCGCTACTAATCCGGCGAGAGCGCCGCCGCCGAGCATGATGAAAAACAGGTCCAGGGTGAGCATCTCGACCACGGCAAACAGGAGAAACAGGGCGAGCCACAGCGCCCACCAATTCTCGACCAGCCATACAGACATCAATTCCCCCTTGAGTTCCGGGAGCTGAAGGCACAGCCCCCCAGTACTGTATTTCCATCCTATGCGGAAGGCAGAGGGCTGGGACCGGCAGGCGGAAATTCATGGCCAAAGTGGCCAAGTCGTTATTTCCCGGGGCAATTTCTCCGTCCGGAGTCCCCGCCCTGGTGGGCTAGGGGCGGCCTGAACCGCTCCGCGGCACCCCGGGAGTGTTCACGCGACGGGTTCAAAAACGCTGATCCGGAAGCGTGCCGAGACGGCGGTCCGCTCCGGAAGGCCGGCCTCGAGGGCACCGAGCGCGGCACGGTCCAGGTGATGGCCTGCGGGCCCCATGAACGCAAGGTTGGCTACATCACGCGGGCTCAGGGACAACGGCAGGTCCAGATCCCGGGATTCGACGGGCGCGAAGTGCTGGCCCAGGGACGCCACGAGACGCTCGTCCTTGCCCGGCTCGATCCCCAGCATCCCGGCCTGCCCGGCAATCTCGGCCAGATGGCCGGGCCGCGGCGTGACCACCACCAGCCGGCCGCCGGGTCGGAGCACCCGGGAGAACTCGGGCGCGTTGCGCGGCGCAAAGACCACCATGACGACGTCGACGGCGTTATCCGCGACGGGCAGCGGCTGCCAGACATCCGCGACCAAATTCACGGCTTCCGCGTTCATCCGTGCGGCGCGGCGCAGTGCGAACTTCGAAATGTCCAAGCCGATTGCCGCGGCCAAGTCACCGTCCTGCCGATCCACTGCCGTCAGATCGAGCAGGGCCCTGAGGTAGTGGCCGGTTCCCGTTCCGGCGTCCAGCACCACCGGGGGGCGGGACGTCGCCTCCATGACGGCGGGCGCGGCCATCCGTGCGACGGCTTCGGCCAGGGGCCGATAGTGCCCGGCGGAGAGGAAATCGAATCGAGCGGCCACCATGTCGGCTGAATCTGCTTCAAACACGGTTCCCTTGCCGACCAGGAAGTTGAAGTAGCCCTGCTTGGCGGCATCAAAACAGTGGCCGCCCTCGCACACGAGCGTGCGGGCCGCGCCCCCGCCGGGCCGGAGAACGTTCCGGCAAACCGGGCACAGGAGGGGGAATTCGAGGGCGGGAGGCATAGCTTCATCCTAAGCGGGCATCCGGTACTCCCTGCGGGCCAGGGAATACGCGCCGGGCCACGTGGGAGCGGTCCCGGCCCGGCCCTACACACCGCGGGTGGACGGTTGGAGCGTCCGCGCCGCACCGCAGGGAGTGAGGTATTTCACAGTGCGCGCACCACGGGCTAGGCTCGCAAGCGTGAAATCTGAACAACTTCCGCTGCTCAATTCCGTCTCCGCCCCCGCCGTGCACCCTGACGGCTCTCGCGCCGTGGTGTCCGTAATCCGGCCGGACTTCGACGCCGACGCCTACGTGGGACAGCTCTGGACCGTCCCCGTGGTCCCGGACTTGGACTCTCCGGACTTCGACGATTCTGCCCAACGGCCCCGCCGATTGACCCGCGGATTCCGGGACACGGCACCTGACTTTTCGCCGGACGGGCAGGCGCTGGCCTTCCTGCGCGCGGCCCCCGGCGGCAAGCCGCAGCTGCACGTCGTGGAGGCAACCGGCGGCGAACCGCAGCCGCTGACGGCAGCCCCGCTGGGAGTCAGCTCCTTCGCCTGGTCACCCGGTTCCCGGACCATTGTCTTCAGTGCCAGGACCCCTGATGGGGGCCGGTACGGCAGCGTCGAGGGCGTGGGCGCGGGCAGCGAGGACGCCCGGCTGATCACCGATTTCAAGTACCGGATAAACGGTCTTGGCTACACCGCGGACAAGCCCCTGCACCTGTTCCTCCTCGAAGTACCGCAGCTCGATGCCGAGCCGAAGGTGGCCCCGGCCGGACGCGCGCTGAAGGCACTCGGCGCCGCGGCTGATCCCACGGAGGCTGCCGGGCGCGTCCTGCCGGGCGCCAAGCAGCTCACCACCGGTCCAGCCGATCACAACGGCGCCAGCTTCAGCTCCGACGGCGGCACTATCTACGTCACGGCGGCGCTCCATGAAGGCCAGGACACCGACCTCGTCAGCCTGATCTATGCGATTCCCGCCGGCGGAGGGCAGCCGCAGGCCATCACGCCGGCCAACGCCCGGCCTCAGACCGTCAGTGCCGTGCGCCAGTCCGCGGACGGGAAGTGGCTGTTCTTCCTCGCGCAGGACCTGGGCCCATCCGGCCGGGACTTCGTTGGCCAGAACACCGCCCTGTACGCCATGCCGGCCGGCGGCGGACAAGCCACGGCGCTCAGCGACGTCGAGACTCTTGACCTCTCCGGCAGCAACCGGATCGAGCTGCGCGGCCCCGCCGGCGCGCTGGTCCTCAACAATGCGCGAGGAACCGTGGAACTGCACGAGTTCGGCGCTACGGGCGGCCACACCGTCCTCCTGGAGGGAAGCCGGGTGGTGACCGGCGCTGCGGACGGCGGTGGGTCCGTGGTGGTCAGTTTCACCGATTCGACCACGGCAGGCGACCTCGCCGTGCTCGACGGCGGGCGGGTTCGGCGCCTGACGGACTTCTCCGCGCCGCTGCGGAGCGTCGCGGGCATCTGCGAGCCGCAGGAACTGACCTTGCCCTCAGCTGACGGGTACCCGGTCCATGGTTGGCTCGTGAAGCCGGCGGGCCCGGGCCCGCACCCGGTGCTGCTGAACATCCACGGCGGCCCATTTGCCCAGTTCAGCGGGGCCTTGTTCGACGAAGCCCAGGTCTACGCCGGCGCAGGCTACGCGGTACTGATGTGCAATCCGCGGGGTTCGGCCGGCTACGGCCAGGAGCACGGACGGTCCATCAAGGAGCGGATGGGAACGGTGGACATGCAGGACGTTCTCGCCTTCCTGGACGGGGCCTTAGAGAAGTTCGAGGACCTGGACGCCGCCAATGTCGGCATCATGGGCGGATCCTACGGCGGCTACCTGACGGCGTGGACCATCAGCCACGACCACCGCTTCCGGGCGGCGATCGTCGAGCGCGGTTTCCTCGATCCTGTGAGCTTCATCGGTTCCTCTGACATAGGTTGGTTCTTCGGCGGCGAATACACCGGCCGGTCCGAGGAGCAAATGGCGGCCCAGAGCCCCATGGCCCGCGTGGACAACGTGCGGACGCCCTCGCTGGTGATCCACAGCGAGGAGGATCTCCGGTGCCCTGTGGAGCAGGGGCAGCGGTATTTCACCGCCCTCAAGCAGCGGGGCGTGGAGACCGGGTTCCTGGTCTTCCCGGGCGAGAACCACGAGCTGTCCCGTTCCGGCACCCCGCACCACCGGAAGCAGCGGTTCGACGAGATCCTGAAATGGTGGGCACGCTACCTTCCATCCGCCGAGAATCCGGCACCGCAGCCCTAGTCGGCCGCCCTAGTCGGCAGCCCCAGTCAGCCGCCTTAGTCCTCCGCCGGGTCCGGCAGGAACCCCAGTTCCTGCCGGGCGCGGCTGATGTCCGGTTGCGCCCAGCGGGCGGAGTATTCGGCACTGCTGCTGATGGAGCGCAGCTCTGCCCGGTCAAGGAACAGGACCCCGTGCAGGTGGTCGGTCTCATGCTGGACAATCCGTGCCTGCCAGCCGGAGAGGGACCGCTGCATCGGCGTGCCGTCCGGCGCCGCGAAGTCGAGCTGGACCGATTCCGGCCGCATCACCGCAGCCTGCAGGCCCCCAATGGAGAGGCAGCCTTCGTAGAACGCCACAGACTTGGGGCCAAGGATCCGATAGCTCGGGTTCACCATGGCGAAGAACGGCAGCGGCTCCCGGCCACGGACTGCGGCTACCTCGGCATCGACGTCGAACTGGTCCTCCAGGACCGCGATCTGCAGCGGAATCCCCAGCTGCGGTGCCGCCAGGCCAACCCCGGGGGCCTTGTGCATTACGCTGCGCATGAGGTCGATGAGGTGACCGAGTTCGGCGTCCGTCAACTGGCCCTCGTACGGTGCCGCCACGTGCCGAAGCACTGGATGCCCTGCCTGGACAATCGGCGGAAGGATACCCGCGCTGAGGATCTCCTGGACCGTTTCGCTAATCCGGGCGGCGCTGAAGTCGGTGGGCCTGGCGTCATAGGACATGCCCCCACACTACTGGCGGCCGCACGCCGTTGTAACAAAGTCGTAGATCCGGCCTCGAAGTTGGGCATCGGCGCCTACTTTCAGGACCCCCTCCCGGCCGGCCACCCTGACCCGCAGCGGCAGGAGGGTGCCTACCTTGTCTTCGGCCACGGCATGCGGGTCGCAGCGGGCGGGCCGGATGCCGAGCCGCACTTCCTGCGGCGGCCCGCCGGCGCGGAGCGTCAAGGAGCGGGGCCATGGAGCCTGCGTGGCTTCCGCGAGGAGGGTGGTTTCGTCTATCCGGTCGATCACCAGTTCAGCGCCGCCTGCATCGGCGGCATCGGTGGCATGCGGTTGCACCAGCAGGCGCACGACGGCGGTCCGCCCGCCCGCGGCGACCTCAAGGTCCGGAGCGAGCCGGATAGCGGCCACGGCCGAGGCCGCACCGGTCAGGCACATCTCGGCATTGTTCCGGGCCAGGACGCCGAACGGGTCTGCCGCCGGCGTTGTGGTGCCGGCTGGGCCACCGTCTGGGGGCTGCGCCAGCCGGAGGGAGACGAACGCGGTGCCCGGTGCGCCGCCGGATGCAGCATTCGTCCCTGGCGGCCCCGTGGTCGCGGCCGGGCTGCCGCATTCGGGTGCGGGCAGCGGTGCCGGCAGGCTCTTCGTCTGTCCGGGCGGGAGGACGATCCCGCCGGAGTGCGCCGGCCAGGCGATCGCGGCGGAGAATAGCGGGCTGCTCAGCTCCGCGCCCAGGACCGTCAGGGCGCTGCCGGTGGTGTTCGTGAGCTGGATTTCGATGATTTGCTTGCTATAGTTGTCGCGGAACTGGCTGATTTCCGCGGTGACAGGCCCGGCGGCGGTGGGTGTGACCGTCGTCGTCGGCGTTGGGGAACCTGTGCCCGGGAACCCGTTGCCCGAGCAGGACGCCGCGGTCCCAAGCACGGTCACGGCAGCCATGATCCGCAACAGAATCCGGCACTGGCGCGTCACAGGGTGGCCGTCCATGCGCACAGTCTATTCCTGGGCGCCGCCCAGTCCGGGGCGCGGGCTATCGGCAGGCGGAGCCCGGGTGGGGAGGCAGACGACGGGAGCCGGCTAGTGCATCGTGAAGCGGCGGGCGATCAGTGAATTTACCGCCGGAACCGCAGCGATGCCCCCGATGGCCCGGTTCCGCACCGCCAAGAGGCCGTCCGCCAGGGGCCTGCCCAGGGCCATGTTGATTTCCGCCTGGCGCGCCGCCCGGGCTGCCGCCCTCAGCCGGGTGTGTTCGAAAGTCCTGAGGGAACCCGTCACATCCCTGCCGCGCACCGCCGCCTTCACGATCGGCGCCAGCATCGCGGCATCCAGCCAGCCCAGGTTCATGCCCTGTCCTCCGATGGGACTGACCTCGTGGGCCGCGTCCCCGATCAGCACCGTCCGGCCGGCCACCATCCGGCGGGCAAGGCGTGAGTGGACGCCGAAGCTGCTGACCATGCTGTTGGTCCCGGCGTCGATCTCCAGGCCAGTCCGTTCCCGCACGCAGCGCATCAGCCAGCACGCGTCGCCGCCCTGATCGCTGGCCGTGAGACCGTTGGCAGTCGGGCCGCCTGCACGGGGATCGGCTGGCCCCAGGCGCACCACCCACCGGCGCCGTTGACCGGGCAGGGGGAACGACTCCACGATGCCCGCACTGGCCAGGAACAGCGCGGCGTCCGGACCGAACCCGGTCCGGTCGGCGAAGTCACCCATGAGGTAGCTGTCCGGATACTCCTTGACGCGCAGGCCGATGCCCTGGCTGGCCCGCACCGTGGAGCGCACGCCGTCGGCTGCTATGAGCAGCGGCGCCGAATAGCGCAGCGCGCCGCGCGGGGATTCGGCTTCGGCGGTGAACCGGGCGCCGTCGTCGGAGAGCCGGGTGAGGCGGACGGCGCGGTGTACGGCGCCGTCGTCGAGCTCGCTGACCCGACGTTCCAGCAGCGCCTCTGTCCTGCACTGGGGCAGGGACAGGACGAACGGAAACCGGTCCGAGACGCCGTCGAAGGACATCTCGGCAAGGGTCTTCCCGCGGGCCACGGCCACTCCGCGGCGGATCTGGACCCCCTCGGCAACCAGGGACCCGGCAACGCCGGCCCGGGCCAGGGCCGTGAGCGCCGGCGGATGGATGCCGATGGCACGCGAATGGGGTTCCGGTGCGCTCCGCTGTTCCAGGACCTGGACATCGACGCCGTCCTGGAGCAGCAGCGCAGCCATGAACAGTCCCACGGGGCCGGCGCCCACAATCAGCACCTCAGCCACGGGGATCGGGCCCCGTCCTCGAGCCCCCGTCGGCGCTGTCCAGCAACAGCAGGTTCCGGAAGGGGGCGTGGCGGGCAACCGTCCATCCGTCGGGAGCGGCGGCAGCCAGCTCCGCGGCGGTGTAGCTCCGCCGGATCGAGGTCAGCCCGTCCCGCCGGATATAGGAGCCGGTGAACACCCAGGAGGAGGCAAAGAAGAGCGCGTAGGCGGCGGGGCTGCGGCGGATGTCGTTGTGGACCACCGTGCTCCGGGACAACGCGGCCGACTCGGCCAGGAACGCTGCCAGCCCCTCAAGGTGGTGCAGCACGTGGTTGGACACCACGACGTCGTACAGCTCGCCCTTCTCGATCAGCTCCGCAGCGGACGATTGCCGAAACGTGACATTCTCTGCCGCGTGGCGGCCGCGGGCGAACAGGATGGCCCGCGGATCCGGGTCAATGGCGGTGACCTCGAGGCGCAGTCCATCCCGGGCGGCCCAGCGGGCAAGCAGCACCGAAACGTCGCCCCCGCCGCAGCCGATATCCAGCAGCGAGGTAGGGGAGTCCGCGGACAGCCGCGGCCGCACCCGGGTGCGATAGATACCGTGCCAGCCGGCGATTGCGCGGTTGACCAGCGCAAACTGGGCATAGGTTCGCTCCAGCAGGCCGGGATCGCAGCCGGGCAGGTCCATTTCCTCGACGGCGTCCCAGGCGCGGTCCCGCAAGAGGGCCGAGCGGAGACGCTTCGTGCCCAACTGCTTCACGCCGAGCGGTTTCAGGGTCGCCGCTCTCAGGCCTGCACCGAGACCGGCTCCGCGGCGTCAGCAGAATCCGCCGGTTCCGCGGCCACCGACGCGACCGGCTCGCGCCGTGCGGCCGCAGTGGAACGCGGAGCGGCCAGCCTGGTGAAGAGTGCCGTTTCCACGGTCAGGCCCGGGCCGAAGGCCATCGAGCAGATCCGTTCCTCACCCGGGCGGGCTGGGCCGTCTGGGTCACTTTGGTTGGGCTGGCTGCCTGCACTGCCGCCGGCGTCGTTCGCGGCCGGCAGGTCCAGGATGTGCCGGATGACGAACAGGACGGTGGCGCTGCTCATGTTGCCGTAGTTTCGGAGCGTTTCGCGGGCGGGGACCAGCTGTTGGTCGCTGAGGTCCAGCCTGGATTGGACCTTGTCCAGGATGCTGCGGCCGCCCGGGTGGATTCCCCAGTGCTGGATGTCCCGGTAGGGGAGCCCCTGCAGCGAAGGGTCGCGGGACAGGAGTGGTTCGAGGGCGCCAATGATGTGGTCATCGATGATGTGGGGGACATAGTTGCCCAGAACCATCTCGAAGCCCTCATCGCCGATGTTCCAGGCCATCGAGTCCTCGCCGACCGGCGTGAGGACGGTTTCGAAGTGGTCCAGCCGCAGCAGGGCAGGTTCGCCGGGGATGTCCCGCGCGGTGATGATGGCGGCTGCGGCGCCGTCGGCGAACAGGGCCGATCCCATGATGGTGTCCGGATCGTTGGAAGTCCGCACATGGAGGGAACAGAGTTCGGCGCAGACCACCAGGACCGTCGCATCCGGATCCGCCTCACAAAATGACTTCGCGGCCCGCAGCGCAGGGAAGGCGGCGTAGCAGCCCATGAAGCCGAGGTGGTACCGCTGGACGGCCGGGTTGAGGCCGAGGGCCCGGACGATCTTATAGTCCGGGCCGGGATTGAAGAATCCGGTGCAGGAGACGGTGATCAGGTGGGTGATGTCCGGCGCCTCGATTCCCGGACAGGCATCGAGGGCTTTTTGGGCGGCCTCGATGAAGAGTTTGGTCGCTTCCGTGGCGAATATGCCGTTGCGGATCTTGGTGCTGGGGCTGAGCACCAGGCCGGTGGCCGGGTCGAAGAACTGGGGATCTTTTGCCCGGCTGTCCGTGGTGAGTTCCTCGACGGCCGTATGCCGGGTGTCGATGGCGGCCGAGTCAAAGCACGTGTTGACCAGCCGGGATCCGAGGCGCGTGAGCCCGGGTTGGGCGGCGAACACGGCCCTGGCCTCGGGCTGGACCAGGATGGTTGGCGGGACTGCAGTTTCTAAGGACCTCAGGTAGACCGTCATGGTTCATTCTCAGTGAGCCCGCCGCCAAAGACAATGGACGGACCCGGGATTTGGCTGGGGTCCGGGGTGGACATCTTCGGCGCGACGTAGCACGATCTGACTTGTGACCAGCAAACCCGACATGGCGCAGCACTTGCGCGACCTCGCGCTGCTGCGCCGCGTCCGTGACCGGATGGACCGGGAGTACGCCCAACCGCTCGACGTCGAGGCCCTCGCCCGCGGTGTGCACATGTCCGCCGGGCACCTCAGCCGGGAGTTCCGCGTGGCCTATGGCGAGTCGCCCTACAGCTACCTGATGACGCGGCGCATCGAGCGTGCCATGGCGCTGCTGCGCCGGGGCGACCTCAGCGTCACGGAGGTCTGCTTCACGGTCGGCTGCTCGTCCCTGGGCACCTTCAGCACCCGTTTCACCGAACTGGTCGGCGTACCGCCCAGCGTCTACCGGCGCGAGGCGGCACGCGCGACCGCAGGGATGCCGTCCTGCGTGGCGAAACAGGTCACCAGACCGGTCAGGAATCGAGAAGTACCGGCCCTGGAGCCGCAGTTAGCATGAGTGCCATGGACATCAACATTCACGCTAGTTTCCTCCCGCACAACGATCCCGACGCCGCCCTGGCGTTCTATCGGGACACCCTCGGCTTCGAGGTCCGCAACGACGTCGGCTACGGCGGAATGCGCTGGCTCACGGTCGGCCCCGCCGACCAGCCGGACACGTCAATCGTCCTGGAGCCGCCGGCCGCGGACCCCGGGGTCACCGACGACGAACGCCGCACCATCGACGAGATGATGGCCAAGGGCACCTATGCGCGCATCCTCCTGGCCACCAAGGACGTCGACGCCACCTTCGACCGGGTGCAGGCCAGCGGCGCCGAGGTGGTCCAGGAGCCGACCGACCAGCCCTACGGGGTTCGCGACTGCGCCTTCCGCGATCCCGCGGGCAACCTGATTCGCATTCAGCAGCCGCACTGAGCCGTCCGGTGACCGGGAAAACCACAGAACCAGAGAACCTCGGGACAACCTGCCCGCAGCTGGTTAGATAGAGCAAAGCGACGCTGGCGGAAGCCGGCTGGGGCAGGCAGCCCCGCCCAATAGATGGAGACACGATGAGCATTGCCACGAGCCCGGAGACCCAGTCGCCTGCGCTGCACGTAGCGGACAGCCACGATTTGATCAGTGTGCAGGGCGCGCGAGAGAACAACCTGAAGGACATCAGCGTCGAGATCCCGAAGCGCCGCCTGACGGTGTTCACGGGTGTTTCCGGCTCAGGCAAGAGCTCGCTCGTGTTCGCCACCATCGCCGCCGAGTCGCAGCGGATGATCAACGAGACCTACAGCGCCTTCGTGCAGGGATTCATGCCCAGCCTGGCGCGGCCCGACGTCGACCATCTCGAAGGACTGACGACGGCGATCATCGTCGACCAGGAGCGGATGGGCGCCAACCCCCGCTCCACGGTGGGCACCGCCACCGACGCCAACGCCATGCTCCGGATACTCTTCAGCCGGCTGGGATCACCTCACGTGGGCCCGCCCACTGCGTTTTCCTTCAACGTCCCGACGCGGAAGGCAAGCGGGGTGATGAGCACCGAGAAGGCCGGTGGCCGGGTCGAGAAGAATGTGGTGCACGGCGCTGTCTACCTGGGCGGCATGTGTCCGCGGTGCGAGGGCATGGGTTCGGTCTCCGACTTCGACCTCACCGCGTTGTACGACGACAGCAAGTCGCTCGCCGGCGGCGCCCTCACGATCCCCGGCTACAGCATGGACGGCTGGTACGGGCGCATTTTCAGCGGCGCCGGCTTCAACATGGACAAGCCGATCAGCAAGTTCACCAAGAAGGAACTGGACGACCTTCTCTACAAGGAACCGACCAAAATCAAGGTCGAGGGCATCAACCTCACCTATGAGGGACTGATTCCCAAGATCCAGAAGTCGATGCTCTCCAAGGACGTCGAGGCGATGCAGCCGCATGTCCGGGCCTTCGTGGAACGCGCCATCACGTTCCAGTCCTGCCCCGAATGCGGTGGCACGCGGCTCAGCCCGGAGGCCAGGTCCTCCAAGATCCAGGGCAAGAACATCGCCGACCTGTGCGAGATGCAGATCAGCGATCTGGCCGCGTGGGTCCGCGAGCTCAATGAGCCCTCTGTGGCACCGCTCCTGAAGGGTTTGCAGCACCTGCTGGACTCCTTTGCCGAAATCGGGCTGGGCTACCTCTCGCTGGACCGGCCG
The DNA here is from genome assembly GCF_056394525.1 of Arthrobacter sp. 10N43. Taxonomy (NCBI): domain Bacteria; kingdom Bacillati; phylum Actinomycetota; class Actinomycetes; order Micrococcales; family Micrococcaceae; genus Arthrobacter; species Arthrobacter sp. 10N43. The sequence continues at coordinate 67,719 of NZ_JBFTIA010000002.1, forward strand.
GCAGGCACGCTGTCCGGGGGAGAGGCCCAGCGCACCAAGATGATCCGGCACCTGGGCTCGTCCCTGACAGACATCACCTATGTCTTTGACGAACCGACCATCGGCCTGCACCCGCACGACATCGAGCGGATGAACCAGCTGCTCCTGCAGCTGCGCGACAAGGGCAATACGGTCCTCGTCGTCGAGCACAAGCCGGAGACCATCGCCATCGCTGACCATATCGTCGACCTAGGCCCCGGCGCCGGGACCGAGGGAGGCAGCGTCTGCTTCGAGGGAAGCGTGGAGGGGCTGCGGGGGAGTGACACCATCACTGGCCGCCACCTCGATGACCGGGCCGCGGTGAAGGAATCGGTGCGGACGCCGGCCGGCAAGCTCGAGGTGCGCGGCGCCTCGACGCACAACCTCAAGGACGTGGATGTCGACGTTCCGCTCGGCGTGCTGTGCGTGGTCACGGGTGTGGCTGGTTCGGGCAAGAGCTCGCTGATCCAAGGCTCGGTGGCCGGCCGCGACGGTGTTGTGGTGATCGACCAGGGCGCCATCAAGGGCTCGCGCCGCAGCAACCCGGCCACGTACACGGGCCTTCTCGAGCCCATCCGCAAGGCGTTCGCGAAGGCCAACGGCGTGAAGCCGGCGCTCTTCAGCTCCAACTCCGAAGGCGCCTGCCCCACCTGCAACGGCGCGGGCGTCATCTTCACCGAACTGGGCGTTATGGCCACCGTCGAGTCCGTCTGCGAGGACTGCGAAGGCCGGCGGTTCCAGGCGCCGGTGCTGGAATACAAGCTGGGCGGCCGCAACATCGCCGAAGTGCTGGCATTGTCGATGACCGAAGCCGAGGTGTTCTTCAGCGAAGGGGAGGCCCGTACACCGGCGGCCCACAAGATCCTCGACCGGCTCGTGGACGTCGGACTCGGCTATCTCACCCTGGGCCAGCCGCTCACCACGCTCTCCGGCGGTGAGCGGCAGCGCGTGAAGCTGGCCACCCAGATGGCGGAGAAGGGCGACGTCTACGTCCTCGACGAACCCACTACCGGCCTGCACCTTGCCGACGTACAGAACCTGCTGGGCCTCCTTGACCGGCTTGTCGAGTCCGGCAAGTCAGTGATCGTCATCGAGCACCACCAGGCCGTCATGGCGCACGCCGACTGGATCATTGACCTCGGCCCCGGCGCCGGGCACGACGGCGGCCGGCTGGTCTTCGAGGGCACGCCCGCCGAGCTCGTCGCGAAGCGCTCCACCCTCACCGGTGAGCACCTCGCGGCCTACGTGGGCGCCTGAGGTACAGCGAACCCGAGTTACAGGGGACCCGCCGCGTCGTTCAGGGCCTGGCCTGGGCGCGGAGGTACTGGCGAAGGCCGGGTATGGCGAAGTCCACCTTGCCATACCCGGCTGATTCGATCAGGCCGGCCGCAATGAGCCTGTTGCGGTACTTGGACACCAGGTTGGGCCTGGATTCGATGATGTGGCCGATCTGGGCAGCCGTTGAGGGACCGTCCTGCTCGGCCATGGCATCGAGGAAGTCGCGGTCCTTTTCGGAGACGTCTGAGAGCGCCGACTCGACGACCACCAAGGTATTCCGCCGCTGCGCGGCCGCAATGGCGGTGCGCACGCTGTCCGCGCCCAAGGTCCAACCGGCCCGGTCTGCCTCCATCCACAGGTAGTAGCCAACGAGCTGAATGAGGAACGGGTAGCCTTCAGTTGCCTCCGCAGCCTCGCTCATCAGGTCCGCAGAAACCTCGATGCCTCCCTCGCTGAACAGTTCCAGGAAGGACGCGGTGACTTCGGCGATTGCCGCCTCGTGAAGATTGATCCTGTCGGCCCGCCGCAGGAATGTGGCCACGCCTTCGTTGAGCAGGTCGGACACGGCAGACGGCAAACCGGCAAAGACCAGGCCGATGGGCAGACCGTCGCGGATGAAGTGCTGCACATCGGCGGCCAGCTGCGAGATTTCGGTCCGGTCAACGGCGTGGATCTCGTCAATGGTGATGACCAGGCCTGTACCTTTCTCATCCAGCAGCCGCAGCAGCTCCTCGCCGGTCCGGCGCCAGTCCGGCACCCGCTCCTGGGGGAGCTGGGTGGTCAGGCCGAATCCCGCCGCGGAGAAGGCGGTGATCTTCCGGGTGGGCGGGCCGTCGCCGAACTCGTCGATGAGGCGCAGCATGTCATCACCGATTCTGGCCAGGAACCCCGGATTGGCCGTCCGGGAGACCACGGCCCACCCCTGGCTCCTGGCGATCGCCTCTGCAGCGCTCAACATGACGGTCTTGCCGATGCCCCTGGAGCCGGTGATGATGGTGAGGAGCCCCGGGGCGCCCGAACCCTGCCGCAGGCCATATTCGAATTCGTCCAGGAGCCCTGCGCGTCCGATCAGGTCCGGCGGGGTAGCTCCAGCGGTGGGTTTAAAGGGATTCTGCACCGACGCCTCCGGGGTGAATGTAGGTGAAACTGGTGAATCTGGTGAAACTTCGGCCAGCCTACCACCCTGACCCTGCTAGCTGATGGCCTCATTTGGACGCTCCGGCGGGTTGCCGCAGGGGGAGTCGGGCCAGCTATGCCCTGGTCTGACCATTCACAATGCTTCGCCAGGGCACGCCGAAGTGGCGGCGACACATTGCTCAGCCAGCAGCCCCGGGCAGCCATCCAGAGCGGCCATGCGTCGCCGTCGGGCAATTTTCTGTTGCCTGACGACGACGAATGTGGAACTCGGGATTCCATCAGCTTGCGGCTGGCGATAATCGGCAGCATGGCGATGTCGCCTGAATACCGGACTGGGATCGCTGGCGTGAGCTCGTGTCACAAAGACGTGCCAGGCGCTCAAGATCAGCCCCTTCCGGCTGATTCTAAAACGCCGATAATCAACATTATGTAAAGTAGAATCGTGATATTGCATCTGATGCAATATCACCAGCCGCACGGTCCATCCCCCCATAGCGGATCCGTTCCGACCAACGAAGCTGCCTCCGCCACCCAGAAACACGCCACCGCGTCAGCCGAAGCCTGGTCCGGCTATCTAAGGATCAAGTCCACACGGATAATGGCTGACACCATCGGAATGGATCGATAACCACTCTCAAAGATCTTCAAATCCGGTGCGGAGGCGGAGGCTATGGTGGCAACAAAGGATGAAATGCCGCGGAGGCTTCAACGCATCGTCCGCTGGTCCCTTCCAGTCATGGTCATCATGCTGATCTCCACCGTCCTAAGCTTCGTCGGTGTCGATTCGGAGCCATGGCTCTGGACTCGGACCATCCTCTTCGGCATCGCCGCCGTCGTGATGGGCGTCCAAGTAACCAGACTCTCGCTATGGCAGCGAAATGAGTACTGGCGGGAAAAGGACGGGAGCCTAAGCATCCGGAGCGATTTCCGTCGGCCGACGCTGAATAGTTCTAAATCGAATAATGCTGGTTACCAGTAATACTCTGCGTATCTCGTCCGATGAATCATCCAGGCCCTCTCCCCCGGCGTTCCGCGGCACGCGTTCGACCAGTTCCACCGGTTGCGACGGAAAGCATTCGGATCAGGACACCGGCGAACAGTATGAGTACCCACCAGGCCGTATAGAAGGCTCCCCGTTCCCTGCCTTTCCACCAGCCAAGACTCCCCTTGACGTCGCCCGGGGGCTTACGATCGGCGCTGGAGAACTGGCCCACGAGCAGTCCCGCTATCGCGACTGCCTCAACCGAGTACAACAGGACGCCGCTGGCAGGGCCTGCAGAATGAATGATCAGCGCAGCCAGCAGGAACGCGACCACGGCCAACCAGCGTCCCTCAAAAAAGGAGCAAGTCATGGGTGAAGCATTCAACGCCGTGGATGGCGTCCAGATTTCCTTCCAGGAATCGGGCACCGGCCCCACCATCGTTCTGGTGCACGGCTCAGGGCTTTCCAGAGCCATCTGGCGGGGCCTCGGCTACGCGAAAGCGTTGGAAGAACGATTGCACGTGGTGACTCTGGACCTACGGGGACATGGCCGAAGCGAAAAACCACATCACGAAGACGCCTACAGTATGGATCTGCTCGTCGGAGATCTTCTGGCAGTCCTGGACGCCGCGGGAGTGCAGTCAGCCCACTACTTGGGGTATTCCGCTGGCGCGAGGGTCGGATTCTCCCTGCTGGCCAGCAGCCCCCAGCGTGTCGAGACATTCACTTCTGTTGGCGGCACCTACCGGTCGCCTGCCGGGCAAATCGAATCAATCTTCTTCCCCGGATATGACGAGGCGCTGGACCGGGGCGGCGTGCCCGAACTTCTGCGTCAATGGAGTAGTTCCACGGGTCGCGAGATCGATCCACAAACCGCGGCAGCATTTCTGGCCAATGACGCCGCCGCACTACGCGCCTACTTCCGGCGCAGCGAGGACGAACCCGGAATCCCGGAGGCTGATCTCCGGACAATGGACACACCCACCTTGCTGCTCGCCGGCACAGAGGATCCGCTCCGGTACCGGGACTCGGAACGAGCGGCACAACTGATGCCCAACGCCCAATTCCGTGCTCTACCTGACCGCAATCACGGCCAGACTTTGATTCCCGCCAGCCCCGTCCTCAACATGGTCAACTCATTTATTGCATCGACTCGAGGGTATTGAGCAGGGAGGCTGTCCGGGTATCGGACATGCTCTTCAGCACCGGAGTATCAGGCGCGTCCTTGTCCGGCCACGCTTCGATGACTCCGGGCAGCAGAATACGCACCAACAGGATCCGCAGGAGTGCCAGTAAGACCTCGGAGCGTTCCCCACCCGCTAGTCGGGCGTCCCGTCGCTCTCGCTTCGCTGGTGCAGGCGTTGCAGTTGCCCTGCGTGCACGTCGCTCACCCATTCCCAGCCGGGCTTGGCCGACGAACCGATCCGCGGGTCGCTGGGATCCAGGCCGTCACGCAAGGCGTGCATGTAGGCCCGGTCCTGATCGATCCGTGCACGCAACTGGTCAGCTCCGCCAACTGACCCGTGGCCCGGAACTACAACGTCGACGTCGCCCGCCACATTCTCGAGCAGCCTCAGCGCCGTGAGATAGTCCTCTATCGGGTCGGCGGCGCCGTTAAGGTCGAGCATCGGCATCAGGACATCAGAAAGCATGTCGCCGGCGACGAGGACGCCGTGTTCCTCGATCAGCAAAGCCGCATGCCCCGCAGCATGCGCCTGATGCTCAATGATTCGGATTTCCGGCCCATCCCACGGAATCCGCGCCGTCCCGTCGGGCAGGCCCGTGATGAGGCCGAGCAGATGCAGGGAGACGTCCTCTGGGATGCCGAACCGGCGTGCATCGATGCCGCCCGCCAGCCGATCCCGGACGGTCGCCGCACAGCGCGCCGTGCCGTAACGCGGCGCCGTACCGAGCCCTTCGTGCCAGAGCAGGTGATCCCAGTGCGGATGCGTCGAGAAACCTGCCACGACGGCGTTCCCCAAGTCCGACAGGTCGCCCACGAGACAGGCCATCTCGCTCTCGTGCACCCCGGCGTCGATCAGCAACGCGCCGGCCCCGCCCTGCACTACAACGGCGTTGCTCTGGCAAAACTCACTCTCGTGGATGAGCACACCTTCCGCGACCTGCCTCAGCACGCGCTGGCCTCTCTTTCATCCCGGGTGGCATAGCAGGGCTGCAGAGGCATCGTCATGCGCAAAATACTCCCCCGGTGACCCTCGGCGACGCAAGGGCAGCGAGAACCCGCCGGCCAGGAATCGGGGCCTCTCCCCCGGCCGCGGCGCAGCTCCGGTGACCTATCCATGGGGGCGGCAAGGCCCCGCCGCCTCCGTTCATCTCTCGACCTGCCATGTGCTCGACGCTAGTCTGGCACTCAGAGGCGCCGATTCCGGATCTTCTTGATTCAACGCTGGTAGAGGCGGCATCCGGCCGTCGTTCACGCGAAGGAGCACACCGTGGGAATCCTCTCCGTCGACCTGTTCATCACCCTCGACGGCGTGTATCAGGCACCCGGCGGCCCTGACGAGGACCTTGAGGGCGGCTTCAAGTTCGGCGGCTGGCAGGCGGCATATTCCGACGACGAGACTGGCGGGGCGATCGTCGAGGGCATCAACCGCATGGATGCGCTTCTTCTCGGACGCAAGACCTACGACATCTTCGCGGCGTACTGGCCCACCAGGGGCGACAACGATCCGATCGCGGTGACGTTCAACGCCCTGCCGAAGTTCGTGGTGTCGCGCTCCCTGACCGACCCGGCATGGCAAGGCACCACTGCGCTGTCGGATGTCGCGGAGGTGGCAGCGCTGAAAGACCGCTTCAGCGACATTCACGTCATCGGCAGCGGCGAGCTCGCACGGTCACTGCTCGACGCCGACCTGGTCGACCGGCTGAACCTCTTCCTGTACCCGCTCACCTTCGGATCGGGCAAGCGGCTGTTCCCGGATGGCACCGGCGTGCCCGCGGCGTTCCGATTGGCGCAGCCGCCGCAGGCGTTCCCAAAGGGCTCCGTCTCGCTCGTCTACCAGCGCGCGGGCGAGCCGATCACGGGAATCGATATCAGCCAGGTGTGACGGCACCCTCGAAGTGCTGGTCCACGCCACCAGCGCGGACTTTCCGCCTATTTCTTGATCCCGTAACGCTGCACAGCTTAGGGATCGGGTCATTCGTTCCTGGCATGGCTCAAGGCAACGATTTCGTCATGAAAGGCAAGGTAAACGTTCGCAATTACCCGCGAGCTCGAGAGCGATCCCCCAACCAAGTTTTCAGCCTTCTTCAGGCGATACCGGACAGTATTCGGGTGGACGAACAACATCGCGGCAACCTTCGCGACGTCCAGGTCATTCACTAGGTAGCAGATGACCGTCTGCTTCAGTTCGCTGTCGACGTTAAGGTCTGCGACAAACCGTTTCAGCTTGTCCTCCGTGGCCTGTGGCGACTGCTGACGTGCAAGGAGCCATGTGGCCGGGTCGACCTCATCCAGCCGGACGATCCCCCGATAAGCTCCGGAGGCGGTGGTCGTTGCGGCCTGGATCTGCCGTCGGGCAATTCCCGCTGCTGTTTCTGCTTCTCGGAAAGCCTCGGGGGTCCTTGCAAGATCGGTATAGGGTTCAGACAGCCCAAGGAAAATGGCCCTGTCCGTCAACTCCAGCCAGGCGTCCAGGGCTGATGAGTCCGAGACCACTGCATGAAAGCCCGGTGGGTGTTCGGGTGTCCGCCCGTTCTCTGCCAGCAAGAGCCCCAGGCCACTGGTTTCGGCTCCTCGCAGGAGCCGTTCGAAAAAGGCATGGTCCAAGGGCTGCTGCTCGAGATTTGCTGCGACCACCGCCCGTAGCGGTTCGTAGGGCGTAAATCGGAATGCGCGCATCCGCTCCCAGTGCCTGAACTCGCGGGCCACCGGCACACCGTCTTGCAGCATGGTCAGCAGCTGCGTGTTTTCGTGCCGTTCCCTTGTATCTGAGAACTGAGCGATCCCATGTACTGCGGCCAGGAGCCGCTGTGTAGTTTCCAGCAATGCATCTCCGAGATCCTCCAGCACGCGGTGGTTCCTACTCGCCACGGCCAGGGTGAATCCATCGCCCCGAAGCACCAGCGGCCTCGCCACGACTCCCCACTGGCCTATCACGATGGGATCAGACTCGCTTTTTCGATTGCGCAACTCCTTCCAGACCAGGTGAGTCGGGCCGTCCCCGGAGGATTCGACAATCCGCCCGGAATCTTCGTAAAGCACCGCTGTACCCCGGCATGCCGTGGCGAGTCGGGCTATGAGGGCTTTGACAGGTTCCTCAGCAGAAATGCTCTGCAGCAGGTCATTACTTAGCCACAGTGCGCGTTTTTGCCGGTAGGCATCAGGAGATGCCTGCGACTTGTTGATGAAGTTCTCGATGCGGTGGAAGGGAACATCAGGTGCCACGGTATACAACGGGAAGCCTGCTTGTTTGCAGGCCGCGACCAGCTTGGCGGGCACGCGGTCAAAGTAGACCCCGATGCCGAAAAATATGGCTGCCACCCGGGCTTTCCTTAGATCTTCTACCAGTCTCACGGCCAGCAGTTCATCCCGTTCGGCATCCACAAACCTCAGCCCGGTGGTCAGCAGAACGGTGTCCGGCTCCAGCCAGGCCGCCGGGTTGTGGATGTCACTGGTGTGCGCGCCCGTTATGACTATGGCGGGGTTACCCGGAACGACGGGGACCAAGCCTAGAGGAGCTTCTGCGGCTACGTCACTAAGGGTGACGGCGGGCTTGTCGGGCATCTGGGCTCCTGGCCGAAGGGTACGGAATGCCGGAGTGGAAGCTGATTGTAGTTTTCACAACGGTCTCTGCCTCTTATTTTAGTTTCGCCAGTGACAGAGACGCACGTCACATCGGATGGTTGTTGGGACCCAATCAGCATCCTGGAGGAACAAAGATGTCCAATGTTAGAGTCGCCGTCGACGTCGGGGGCACATTTACTGACGTCTGCATTTTCGATGAAGAAACGCAACGCATGCGTGTCACCAAGGTCCCGTCAACCCCGGCCGACCCCATGCTGGCGATCCTGAGTGGCGTGGAACGCGCCGATATCAATCTGGCGGACGTCTCACTGTTCTCACACGGCACCACCGTAGCAACGAACGCCCTGATTACCCGGAACTTTCCTCCCGCAGCCATGGTCACGACGAAGGGGTTCCGGGACGTCATCGAAATCCGGGACGGTACGAAGGACGATCTTTGGGACGCGTACAACGACGTAAGCGGCCCCTATATCCGCCGGCGCGACAGGTTCGAAGTGACGGAGCGTATTGACTACGCAGGCAACATCGTCGCTCCCCTTGACGAGGAGGAAGCCCGCCGCCTGGCCGCGGTGCTCCGTAAACGCGGCGTCACCACCATCGCTGTTTGCTTTATCAACTCCTACGCCAACGCCGAGCATGAAATCCGGATGCGGAAAATCCTGGAGGAGGAACTTCCGGAAGCCACGGTCTCCACCTCGGCCGAAATCCTGCCCGAAATCTTCGAGCACGACCGCTTCAATACCGCCGTCTCCAACGCCGTACTGGGACCCCTGGTGTCCGGCTATGTCAGCCGTCTCGCCGAAGAGCTCAAAACCGGCGGTTACGACGGCGATCTGCTGCTCCTGCACTCCGGCGGTGGTTCCATGACTCCGCGCATGGTCAAGCGCTACCCTGTCCGCCTCGCAGCATCCGGCATCGCGGCCGGCGCCATCGCGGCCAAGCACGTCGCCCAGCAGTGTGGCTTCGAAAACGCGGTGGGCCTGGACATGGGCGGCACGTCCACCGATATTGCCCTTGTCTCCGACGGCGAGCTCCGCATCACCAAGGAATGGCAGGTGGAATACGGCCACCCGATCGTGTTCCCCAGCATCGAGGTTCTGACCATCGGCGCCGGCGGCGGCTCGATTGCGCACATTGACATTGCCGGTTCGCTGCGCAACGGCCCGCAGTCCGCGGGCGCCGATCCCGGACCCGCCTGCTACAACATGGGCGGCGAAGAGCCGACCAACTGCGACGCCAACGTGGTCCTGAACAGGCTCGGATCCACCCTGGCCGGCGGCGCGAAGACGTTGGACCGCGGACTCTCGCAGGCTGCCATCAAGCGTGCCATTGCCGAACCGTTGGACATGAGCGAAGCGGAGGCCGCCCACGCCATCCTCCAAGTCGCCAACGCCAATATGGCCGACGCCGTCCGCCTGATCTCCATCCGCCGCGGCTATGACCCCCGGGACTTCGCGCTGATCGCCTTCGGGGGCGCGGGCGCCCTGCACGGCGCGGAGGTGGCCAGGGAACTGAACATTCCCACCGTCGTCGTACCGCCCAACCCCGGCGTCACGTCCGCCCTGGGGTGCCTCCTGGTGGACATCAGGCACGACCTGTCCGCGATGTACACGGCCGTTGCCGCGGACGCGGATCCGGAGGATCTGGAGAGCAAGTACAGGGCCCTCGAAACGGAAGCCACCGCCCGGCTCCGCCACGAAGGCGTGTCGGAAGAAAATTCGGTCCTGCAGCGGATTATCTCCATGCGCTACCAGGGACAGTGGCGCTCGCTGGCCGTAAATATGGGAACCGGCGAAGGTGCTCTGGAAGAAGCTATCCAGAGCTTCCACCAGCAGCACGAGCGCGAATTTGCGTTCCGCCAGGATGACCAGCCCGTGGAGATTTACCAGCTGCAGCTGTCCGCTGTGGGCAAGACGCCCAAGCCCTCCTTCGCCCCGGCGACGGAGTGGGTCTCCGAGCCCGGCGAACCCGATTCTGTCCGGCCGGTGTACTTCGGCGAGGACGGCTGGGTCGACACCCCGGTCTACGACCGGACCAGGCTCGGCGCCGGCGCGAAGTTCCACGGACCCGCCATCATCGACCAGCTTGACTCAACGACAGTTGTGCCTCCGCGCACCATCGCCGAGATCGACGAGTGGCTCAACATCCGGATCCACCTCACCGAGTTCAACGACGAGCAGGAAGCCTAATCATGACCGACGTGATCACCATGCCAGATCTCCGTGTCGCACACGCCGGCGCACGGCAGGCCTCAGGCCTTGACCCCGTGACCTTCGAAGTGCTGAAAAACGCCTTTGTCACCAGCGTCGACCTGATGAGCGAGCAGATTCTGAGGACCTGCTACTCCTTCGTTATCTACTCCCGCGACTTCTCCTCCGCCCTCTGTGACGCCAACGGAAACACCGTCATGCAAGGCAGCGGCGACATCGCCGTCCACGTCGGTACCCTGCATTTCCAATGCAAGGCCGTCATCGATGAATTCGGAAGCGACATCCACCCAGGCGACGTGTTCGCCATCAACGACCCCTACCGGGGCGGCACGCACTTCAACGACGTCAGCTTCATCCGGCCGATCTTCTCCGACGGGGAGGTGATCGCCTTCGCCCAGAACAAGGGCCACTGGGCTGATATTGGCGGTAACGTTCCGGGCTCGTTCGATGTCAACGCCAAGGAGCACTTCGGTGAAGGCCTGCGGATCACACCGGTCAGGATCTGGAGCAAGGGCGTCTTCCTTCACGACGTCGCCCAACTCCTGGTGTCAAACACCCGGGCACCGCGCCAGGCGATGGGCGACCTCCACGCCCAGTCAGAAGCGACCGCCGTCTGTGAGCGTGAAATCCACCGTCTTGTGGCCAAGTATTCGAAAACCACGGTTGTCGCCGCGATGCAGGAAACCCAGGACTACGTCGAAAGAATCGTTCGACGTCGGCTCGAGCACCTGCCGCAGGGACAGTGGGAAACCACCGATTACATCGACTTCGATCCCGGCAAGGGCGAGGGCCTGGTGCCCATCAAGATCAAGCTGACCCTGGATGGCAAGGGCATCCACTACGACCTGACCGGTTCCGCGCCCGCCGTGGAAACCTTCCTTAACTCCGGTTACGGCACCACTCACTCCGCCATCTATGCCGGCACCAAGACGTTCTTCCCGGACGTTCCGCTGAACTCGGGCTTCTACGCCGCCGTGGATGCGGAAATCGGGCCGGAAGGCACCGTGGTCAATGCCGGTTGGCCTTACGCGGTCACCGGGTTTTGCTCCGGTCCCTACGAAAAGCTGATGAACGGGATCTTCGAGCTGTGGTCCCGGATCATGCCCGAGCGCGCCATGGCATGTGCATTCAACCTCGAGTACCTCCTGGTGGGCGGCCGCGATGGCCGCACCGACGACAACCCCTACTTCATGTGGTACGACTGGATGGCCGGCGGCTGGGGTGGCCGAGCGAGCAAAGATGGGGCGAGTGCCACCGCCCCTGTCTTTGGCCCGGGCCTGGCAGTACAACCCATAGAAGGCCAGGAGCGGCTCTCACCGGTCCTCACGACCGTCCACCAAATTGGAACCGATTCCGGAGGGCCCGGCAGATTCCGTGGCGGCCTGGGAATCGAGAAGGGCGGCATGCTCGTAGACGCGACGAAAACGGTCATGAGCTACTGCTGCGACCGCGCACGTTCCATCACCTGGGGAATAGAGGGCGGGTTGCCATCTATCCCTCATGGAGTCTGGATGAACAAGGACACCGATCAGGAGAAATTCCTCGGCTCCAACTTCTCGGCGGTTCCTCTCCACTCCGGGGACTCGTTCACACGCCCGTCCGCAGGTGGCGGCGGTTACGGCGATCCCTTGGACCGCCCCTTTGACGAAGTCCTCGAAGACGTCATCGACGAGTACGTGTCAATCGAACGGGCAGCAAAGGACTACGGCGTCGTCATCCGCGAAATCGACCGCGAACTGGACCAGTTCGAGATTGACCACGCAGCCAGCGCCGAGCTGCGCCAGCAGATCCGCACCGACCGCCACGCGTGGCTGACTGCCGATCCGGTCGCCGTCGCGGAGAAGTACCGCGCCGGAGCGGTGGACATGCTCGACGTGATCCGCCGCCATGGCGTCATCCTGGACTGGGGCACCGGCGAACTGTTCCCGGAAACCACCTCAGAGTTCCGCAAGAGCATGCAGAAGCGTTCCTCGTCCCACTGGCATTAGGCACATTCTGGCCCAACACCGGGTGCGCCGATGCTTGCGTCGGCGCACCCGGCTGGTAATATCCGCCCGTGGTCCAAGCCGTCACCATTCCCTCTTCCCCCGCGTCCTTGCCCTGAAGGAGCATCAATGTCAGTTACACCTGGTCAGGCGGCAACATACTCGTCGTATGTTCTCCCACCACAGCAAAAAGTCCGCCGCTGGTCCCTCACCATGGCATGGTGGGCTTTGTTCTCCGCCATGTTCTGGATTTACATCGCGGTCGCGTCAGCGGGCGCAGTCGGCGTACCCAATACGATCATCGGCATGATCCTGACGGTCGCCACCTACGGCGTCATCAACATGGTGCTCACCAAGTTTGCTGCCAGGACCGGCCTATCCGTTGAGCAGTTCTCCCGCACCCTCTTTGGACTGATCGGTTCAGCCTTGGCTACCTTGATCTTCGCCGCAACGGCCATCTACTACGCGGTCTTTGAAGGTTCAATCATCGCAGTCGCCCTCGAGAGCTTCTTCGGCGGATCAAGGATCATGTGGTACGCCATTGTCGTCGCCTACGCCATCCCCCTTGTTGCCGGCGGAGTCCAAAACTGGCTGGACAAGCTCAACGGTTTCCTCCTGCCCCTGTACTTCGCAGGCCTAGTGGCCGTTGTGGTCGCCGCGACCGTTATCCGCGGCGTGCCCACTGACTGGATCGGGCAGGCGGCAGCTGCCTCGCCGACGCCTGGCTGGGTGACGTCCTACCTTATCTACATGGGTGTTTGGGTCATGATGATGTACACGTTCGACTATGCCCGCCTCGGGCGGCAGCGGGACGAAAAATTCCACGCCACCGTGAGTTTCGGCTGGGTGTTCTACGCGTTCACTTTCGGACTGAACGGACTCGTCGGCATTTACATCATGAGCGCCTGGGGCCTCGAGGCCACGGAAACCGGAGTGGTCCAGGCTTTCATTTCCTCCCTGGGCTTCTTCGGGCTGCTGGTCATCTTCATCTCCCAGACGCGCATCAATACAGCCAACTACTACTTGGCATCCCTGAACCTGGGCGCATTCATGGAGCGAGCCTTCAGCCTCCGCCTCCCCCGCTTCGTCTGGGTCCTCGCCTCCGGCGCCATTGCCTTCCTATTCATGCTGACCGACGTGCTCTCCTACCTCCTAAAAGCCTTGGCATGGCAGGGCGTCTTCGTCACCGCCTGGGTCGCCGTCGCCCTTGTCTACATTGCCCTCCACCGCAACACCCTGGGCAGCACCCTTCCCGAGGTCCGGCCCGAGAAACTCAAGCCCATCTCCGCCGGCGCAGTGGCGTGGCTCGTGGCCTCAGGGACCGGCATTTTCCTCACCGAGCAGACCGCTAGTCCCCTGGCGGCCCAGTTCGCGCCGGTCATCACAGTCGCATTGGCCGGGGGCCTGTACTATGCCGCACACCGCCTGCAGGCACCGCCCGCCATCAGCGCCGCAGAGGCTGAGGGACTGACAGCCTCACCTCACCACGAAAAGGCCGCAGCACAGCTCTAACCCGTTCCATGGTCCCGCTTCGCCGTCGCTTGCTGCCGGCGAAGCGGGACACACGCTTTTTCCACGCCGAGGATCACGACGCCGGTCGCCGCGCTCTCAGAACTCATTCCGCACACTGGACGGCGATCTCAACGAATGCAACTCGCTCCGCTACGGCGGCAGACCCGGGGGTTCGGCGTCGGTCCCGGCAGGTGAGATGCGCGCGGCACGAACCTTGGCTTTGCCCCGCACCTAACCATTCTGACGAATTCCTACTGTTGAAACATGAAAACAAGAGCAGCTCTCGCACTGTCCCTCACCGGCATCCTTCTCACCGGATCCGCCGCTCTCGCCGGAAACTCGCAAACGCCCAGCAGATCCCATCCGGGCATCAGCGACGACGTCAAGAATGTCCTTGTCACGGACGATTCTGTCACCGGAACCCCCGCCCCTTCCCGAGCCACAAGCGTAGCTAATGCAGTACCGGAGGTGGCTGCCAAGGCCAGCGACGATAAGAACGTGTCAGCGGCCAAGAAGGCCGTCAGTCCCGCCGAACCAGGCGATGACAACGGCGGGCGGACCACTGCTCGAACGATCCCCGGCACCACCTTTACGTCACAACCGGGCGATGACAACGGCGGTATACGGACGACACGGGAACCTTGGGATGACAACGGTGGTCCCCGGTCGGACCCGGCGCCGCGGGCCGCCCAAGCCAGCGATGACAAGGGCGGACTCCGGAAGACGTCTGAACCGGGAGGTGACAGCCGTGGGCATGGTGGCCACGGCGGTGACGACTGAACCTTGACCTGGTTAGCCATCCGCATCCCTGCAGCTCCCAGCGGTACAGGCCGCCACCCCACGTAACCGGCGGCGGGCGGGGCCGGCTCCACAGTGGCAGAGTGCCTACGCCACGGCAGAGGCTCCGAACCAGGCTCTCAGTGCGTCAGCGAGCCCCGCCTCGGTGCGCTCCCCCACCCAGGCCACATAGCCGTCGGGCCGAATCAGCACACCGGTGGGAGCCGGGATTTCCCCGAGCACCGGAAGCTCCCACCGGCCACCGTATTCAGCATCGATCGGCCGCACCCGATCCGGCAGCGGAATAGCGTCGAACGCCCCGGGCGCACCGAGGTTGAGCAGGAGCGGCCGGGCATCATGGAGCAGGGCGAAGAGCCGCAGGGTGCCGTCCGGGGCGACCAGGTCGAGATCGGGCATGCGGCGGCCGAGCAGCGGGTGACCTTCGCCGGCGTCGTAATGGCCGACGTCGTAATGGACATCCAGACCGGACTGCATCGCGGCGAAGCGTTTGCGCGGCTCCTCCATGCTGAGGAGCTCGGCCAGGACCTCGCCGACGGCCTTGATCCGGTCATCCGCGCGGCGAAGCGCCGTCTGCGCCATCGTGTTGCGCAGCACGCGGGCAGCCACCGGGTGACGCTCGGCGTGGTAGGTGTCCAGGAGACTGTCCGGGGCTGTCCGGTTAACCACCAGGGCCAGCTTCCATCCCAGATTCACTGCATCCTGCACACCGATGTTGAGGCCCTGCCCACCGTCCGGGGCGTGCACGTGCGCAGCGTCGCCCGCCAGGAGGACCCGCCCGTCACGGTACGCGGCCGCCTGCCGGGTCATGTCCGTGAACCTGGAAATCCAGGTGGGGCTGTGGGCCCCATAATCAGTCCCGCAGACGGCGATGAGGGCGTCGCTGAGGTCGCGCAGGGTGGGTTGTGTCGCGGGTCCGACGTGTTCTTCGGTCACCATTACCCCCACCGGGCCGCCTTCCTTGTAGACCACCTGCCCGTCGTGGATCTCGTACTCCAGCTTGCCGAAGGAATGAATGCCAAAGGGATTGCGGTGGACGCCTAGTTCCGGTTCCTCCACCATTTCGACCTCGGCGATCAGGCTGCTGGTCGTCGGATCCCACCCGGGAAAATCGATACCGGCCGCCTTGCGGACCAGGCTGCGGCCGCCGTCGCACCCGGCGACGTATTCCGCCCGCAGCGACTGGCCGTCAGAGAGTTCGACGTCGACGCCGGCGCCGTCCTGCGCGATCCCCACGACTTCGCGTCCGCGGTAGATCGTCACGGCCAGTTCGTCGACCCAGCCGGCCAGTATGCGTTCGATGTGTTTCTGCCACAGCCCGAGCCCGTAGGGGTGCCGGGTGGGAAAGTCGCTGATGTCCAATCGGTTGGAGGCGAACCCTGCGACCTGGGCCACCTGTCCCTCCGAGAGGAACCGACCGGCGATTCCGCGCTGGTCGAGGACCTCGATGGTGCGGGAGTGCAGACCGCCGGCGCGCGCGCCCGGGAGGTCCTGGTCGGCGCGCCGCTCGACAATGGCGACGTCGACGCCCGCGAGCGCCAGCTCACCCGCCAACATCAGTCCTGTCGGGCCTCCTCCGACGATCACCACCGCATGCTCAATCATTTCGTTTCTCCCGTTCCGTAGGTTCTGGCCACTGGCGATTATGCGGCACCACCGGGGGCTTGCCACAAGCCCGGGGGCGGAGGATAGATTGGAAATGGAAGCAGTACGGCCTGGCGCCGCTCTGCCCGGCCAGGACGGCTTGGGCGGGGCACGACGGCGACAACTGCGGGGCTCCGGCCGGACTAGAACCGCCACGGTGATGGCATGATGGGCCCATGAGCCAAGTCACGTGCGATCTGACCATCTCCCTTGACGGATTCGTTGCCGGCCCGAACCAAAGCCTGGCGGCCCCATTGGGCGAGGGCGGCGAGCGCCTGCACCGATGGCAGTTTGAAGAACCCGAGGCCAACGCGGCCGCGCGCGAAGGCATCCTCGCGGCCGGCGCCTACATCATGGGACGGAACATGTTCGCGGGCCCCGGGCCGTGGGATGAACAATGGCGGGGATGGTGGGGTGAAGAGCCTCCCTATCACGCGCCCGTATTCGTCCTCACCCATCATCCGCGCGAGCCCCTGCAGATGCAGGGCGGCACTACGTTCAGCTTCGTGACCGATGGGATCGAATCTGCGCTGGCCCAGGCGCGGTTGGCCGCCGGCAGCAAGGACGTGGCCATTGCCGGAGGGGCGGATATCGTTCGCCAGTACCTCTCGGCCGGGCTGATCGACGAGCTGCGGCTCCACATCGCGCCGATGGTCCTGGGAGCGGGCGAGCGGCTGCTCGACGGCGTCGGCAACCTCAAGCTTGAACCGACGGAAGTGAGCGGTACCGGCCTCGTAACCCACGTGCGGTATCGGGTCCTCGGCTGAAACGCTGAAGCCTGAAGCCTCCAGGAACTGACCCCGGCGTGGGAAAGCGGAATCGACGCCGTCACCGTGTTGCCGTACGAGGGGTACTTCGCACAGCGACTGAGCCGGCGGCACCTCGTTGTGTCGGCCGCAACCAGGAACAGCACTGAGTACTACGGCACGGCGCTAAGAGAAAGCACACCGTAGGGCTGTTGGTTCGCTTCTGGTTAGGATGAGCCAGTGAAAGCACTTCCAGTCCTCCTCGCCGCCACCCTGGCCGCTGTCTTGTCCGGCTGCACCGTCGCGGCGAACGAGGCTCCCTGCCGGAACTTCGAAACGGCCTACAACTCGGTCGATCTGGGGGCCCAGGCAGGGCCCCTGGAATCCGGCGGAACTTCCTACGGAGCCGCCCTAAAGCTCCTTGCCGACAAGACTGAACCAGACGCCCGGAATGTGGCATTGGGCGAAGTCCAGAGGTACATGATGGCAGTCGTGATCGGACAGGTCAGGTATGACGACGCCGGCACCAGCCGCGCAAACGGTGACTACACCATCTCTGATGTCCGGGCCGAACTCAGCGAATCCTTCGCTGGCCTGGCCAAGGCCTGCAAAGACTCTGGCTACCCGATCGAGCTCAAGCCGGAACACCCCGCTCCCTGACGCCGGCAGCCGAGCCGAGCCGTGGAGGCCTCTCGGTCACCGTCCGCGCTAGGGTGCTTCGGGCATGAGGATGGTAATTCCAGCGGACCCTTTGGGACCCTCGTTAGACGGCGAGCCGGTGCCACCGTTGACCATCCACCGGGCACCGCTCTCCAAGATCGCTTTGTGTCCGGCACAGACAGGCGCTTCCAGGTTGGAACCGGGCATCAGCCGAAAGAGGGCCGTCGGAGTCTCGGGACAGCGCAGCACAGAGCATGTGGTCATGCTGGTGATGCTACTGAAGGGATGGGCGATCTGGAGTCCGGATCCCCTCCTTCAGCGGTAGCAGTGCCGCGAGGAAGGTCTTTTGTCGGACCGGGCGGATACACTGAATGCATCGAACATATATTCGAATAAGGGTGTGTTGTGGGCGTTGTTGTCGGTCCCCGCGTAATAGACGCGGGCATGTCGCTGCTGTCGGTGCTGATCTCCCCGGTCCCGGTCGCGGCAGGGTACCCGTCGCCCGCGCAGGACTACTTTGATGGGCGGATCGACCTGAACGAGCATTTGATCAAGGACATCACCAGCACGTACGTCGTGCGCGTGTCCGGGGACTCGATGGAAGGTGCCGGGATCAGCGACGGCGATGAACTGATCGTGAACCGGGCCCTGGAACCCAAGGACGGGTCCGTTGTCATTGCCGTCCTGGACGGGGAGCTGACCATCAAGCGGCTGAGGGTCACGGCCGCCGGCGTCGTGCTGCAGGCGGAGAATCCGGCGTACCCGGACATCCGGGTCCCGTCGGTCGCGGACCTGGTCATCTGGGGCGTCGCGACCCGGTGCCTGCACCATGTCTGAGGCACGCGATGCCTGAGGAGAACCATGTCTAAGCCCGCTACGATGCGCCGCATGCCCCAGATCGCACACGTGGATGTGAACTGCTTTTATGCCTCGGCCGAGCGGGCGTTCGACCCGTCCCTGGAGGGCCGGCCCGTCGTCGTGCTGTCCAATAATGACGGCTGCGCCGTCACCCGGTCCCCGGAAGCCAAGGCCCTCAGCATCCCCCTGGGGGAGCCCTGGTTCAAAATCGCCCCACGGGCCAAGGAGTGGGGACTCGTCGCCCTCTCCAGCAACTACGAGCTCTACGGCGACATCAGCGCCCGGGTGATGGAACTGCTCGGCCGCTACTCGGCATGGCTGGAGGTCTACAGCATTGACGAGGCCTTCCTCGGCGTCAAAGGCACCCCGGGTGAACTCATCGCCCTGGGGCGGACCATGAAGGCCGCCGTGCGCCGCAACGTCGGCGTACCGGTCTGCGTGGGGGTCGCCGGGACCAAGACCCTGGCAAAACTGGCCAACAAATGGGCGAAACACAACCCGGCCTTCGACGGCGTCTGCCACTGGGACTCCGTACCCGCCGCCGACAGGGAATCCCTGATGCGGCGCCTGTCCGTAATCGAGATCTGGGGTGTCGCCACCCGACTGACCAAACGGCTCAACGGCCAGGGCATCCATTCCATCTTTGACCTGTCCCGGGCCGATCCTGTCACGATCCGGGATCGCTTCTCCGTGGTCATGATGCGCACCGTCCTGGAACTGCAAGGCACCCCCTGCATCCCGATGGAGGAGGAACGGATCGGCCGCGACCAGCTCATCTTCTCCCGCTCCTTCGCCACGCCCATCACCACCGAGGCCAGCATGCGGCAGGTCCTGAGCGTCTACGGCCAGCAGGCTTCGGCGCGGCTGGCCAAGCACGGCCTCCAGGCCAAAGTCCTCACCGCGTTCGCCGGCACTTCACACTTCAACCCGAAAGACACCTCCTACCCCTCGGTCTGCGTTCCGCTGCCGATGCCCACCGCGGACCCAGTTCTGCTCACCAAGGCCGCCCACGCCCTCCTCCCCCAGATCCACGAAGGCATCAGGTACGCGAGAGCCGGCATTATGGTCACCGACCTGCGGCCCACCGGCAACCAGGCACCGCTGGCCCTGTTCGAGAACCCGCACGAGGAACGCCGCATCGGAACCCTCTTAGAGGACGTGACCCGACGCTACGGCCGCGGCTCCATCGGCCTCGGCCACGCCGGAATACGGGCCGGACCGGACTGGACCATGAAAAGGGACATGCTCTCCCCCCGCTACACCACCCGCTGGGACGAACTCCTCCTCGTCAAAGCCGCATAAACATAACCGCACCGCCGCACCACGAAAGAACACCGCCACATGACCCTCGCGCCCAACGCCACCGCAAAGACCCCCGGCCTGCAGGTCCGAACAGACCCGACCGGCAAACCCCTCGCCATCCGGCACAACGGACAGATCTGGCTAGTCGATCCCGCCACGGAGTCCCATCACCTGCCCGGGCGGGACGCCCGGCGGACCACCCAACCCGGGGCAGCAGCGCACGGCGGCGAGCCGGACGGCGTCGAATGTTGGCGGGTCCACGCCCGCCTCGGTTCAACGACTGCCCTCCGGATCTTTACCCTCCGCCGCGAACGGACCTCCAACCAGTGGGGACTGGAAAACATCAGCGACGGCGACTAGGCACCAGTGCAACTTGACCGCCAACCCATCAGTGATCAGACATGGACTGGGATTCGTAGCGAATTCACCCTTCCTGCCCTGGAGCATGTCCGCCGCCGGCTCTCCGAGCTCATGGAAGACCCCGAGCCAGTCATGCGGCAGCTTGTCCGCGTTTTCATCGACGACGGCACGTTCTGCCCCGGATTCCAGTTCCTCCCGGGAGGACAACTCCACCCGACCGTCGTTGAACTCTTTCACCGGGCGATGGAACGGCAGATCCCGCACAACTACTTCACCGTCTGGATGGTCACCCCATCCCGGGACCTGGCCGGAGCCCGCCCGGTTGACCTCCTGAAAGGCAGCCCCGCTCCCCTGCTTCGCGCACTGGGATCCAGCCGATGGAAGTAGTGATGACCATTGCAAAGCATGCTTAGCAATGTCTAGGGTGACCTTGGGAGGAGACTCGCCAGCGAACGCGGGCCCCCGGCACACGCCAATTGCCGGCTCTCCGACGGCCGGTTCCACGCCCAGTCGCGGGCCGGCCTAGAGAGGAAGCGCCGACGATGCGGGCCCGGCAATCATTGCGGACCCTACCAAACTTGCCTATCGTAGTGCCATATAAGTGGCCCGGGGCAACCACTATCGGGGGCGGGCCATTGTTGCCTTGGCGACGATATCAAAGCAGGACCCCCACCTGAGCACGGAGAAGTGCAGGTGGGGGTCCTGTCCTTTGCCCCGGGCCGCCGGCCCGCAGGTCCGGGCGAAGACCCGCAGTGATTCCTGTGGAAGATGCGCAGATGCGCGGCCTTCTCTGTGGACGGATCCCACATTCGGATCGATCAGGATCTAAGAAGCAATCAGCCGGCCCGCGGCATAGTGTCAAGAGCATCACCAGTCCGCCTCACTGAAGGACCTGCCATGACCTCCATCGAATCAGTCACCCTCGAAGTAGATGACCCCGCGGCCGCCACCGCCTTCTACACCGCCGCCTTCGGACTGGGAACTCACGTGCGCGTGCGAGCCACCGACGCCCCGACCAGCGGGTTCCGTTCGTTCACACTGTCGCTCGTCGTGTCGCAGCCGTCCACCGTCAGCAGCCTGGTCGAGACCGCCGTCGCGGCTGGCGCCACGACGCTGAAGCCGGCCCAGAAATCGCTGTGGGGCTACGGCGGCGTCGTGCAGGATCCGGATGGCGCGATCTGGAAGGTCGCGACGTCGGCGAAGAAGGACACTGGCCCGGCCACCCGAAAGGTCGACCAGATCGTGCTCCTGATGGGAGCCGCCGACGTTGCTGCGAGCAAACGGTTTTACATTGACCAAGGCCTCGCCGTCGGGAAGAGCTTCGGCAAGTACGTCGAGTTCGCCATGCCGTCGAGTCCCATAAGGCTGGGGCTCTACGGGCGCCGGGCGCTCGCCAAGGACGCCGGCGTCTCTCCCGAGGGCACCGGGTCGCACCGACTCGCGATCGGCAGCGACGCCGGCCCGTTCACGGACCCGGACGGGTTCGCCTGGGAGGGCGTTACGGCCTGAGCCAGGTGACGGCGTCGACGTCGTTACCCCGCCTGCCGATTCGCTGCCGCCTTTGGCGGCGTCCTTCCGCACACGGGCGCTGCGTGCGATCGTTACAGCATGCAGACCGTGTACGAGGCTGCCGGCGGCGACGGCTTTTTCCTGTCGCTGGCCGGCGCGTGGCATGTCAGGGTGCTGGCGGACGAGGTGGTTGGGCACGCTTTCAGCCATGGGTTCCATCCCGAGCACACGCGGCGGCTGGCAGCTTATTGGGCGGAGGCGTTGGGTGGCCCGACGACCTATTCGGACTCCTATGGCGATGAGACATCAGTGGTGCGGATGCACAGTGGCAACGGCCCGCACGAGGACATGGACCGCAGGGCGATCGTCTGCTTCGATCAAGCGCTGACAGACGTCGGGCTCACCGACGCTGACCCGCTACGCAAGGCGCTCCACGACTACTTCGCTTGGGCGACCACCACCACGATGTCCCGGTACCAGCGCTCCGCAGATGACGTTCCGTTCGGCCTTGCCATCCGGCAGTGGTCTTGGGATGGGCCCGTCAGCAGGACGGGTCCAGGCGACTCCTGATCGCACAGGCGCCCGCTGCGGACGCGTCGGCGCTTATGGTCAGTCCCGTGGGTCGACGTCGGGCGGGCTGACCATTGCGGTGCGCGATTTTCCCGCCGCCGGACGGGTTGGGACCTCTTCCCCTGCGCTCCAGTTAACGAGGAAGTCGAGCTGTTCCTGGGCGTGGGAGCCGGGTTCTGCGGTGTAGGCGATGAGGGTCAGGCCCTCCCCGGGGAGTTCGAGTGCGTCGCCGGTGAGTTCGATGTCGCCGATCAGCGGGTTATGCAGTGTCTTGCGGGCCGAGCGGTGGAAGCGGACGTTGTGCCGTGCCCAGCGTGTCGAGAATTCCGTGCTTCCGGTGGCGAGGTCACCAATGAGGCTGTTGAGGGCCCTGTCGCGCGGATTGCGGCCTGCTTCGGTGCGGAGGGCGGCTGCAAGGTCATCTGCGAGCGTCTCCCATTCGAGAAAGAAGTCTTTCGAGCGGGGGTCAAGGAACATGAAGCGGGCGAGATTCAGCGGCAGGTTCTCGGGGCTGAGGATCCCCGCGTAGAGGGCGAAGCAGAGGCTGTTGGCGGCGACAATGTCTCCGCGCGAGTTACGGACGTAGGCGGGCGTGCCCGTCATGCCGGCCAGGATACGTTGAACACTGGGGCGCAGTTCTGCCCGCACTCGGCGCCTACCTGATTCCCGCGAGGGCGCCGCGGCCTTCGCCAGGTCGAGCAGGTGCGCCCGTTCAGCCTCATCGAGCTGGAGTGCGCCGGCGAGGGATTCGAGGACACTCTCGGAGACTCCCCGCAGGTTGCCCCGTTCGAGCCGGGCATAGTATTCGGTGCTGACGCCGGTCAGCATGGCCACTTCCTCGCGCTTGAGCCCCGCCACCCTCCTCGTGCCGCCGTAGTCCGGCAGCCCGGCCTGGGCCGGAGTGATGCGCGACCGCCGGCTCATCAGGAACTCGCGGACGTCTTGACTGTTCTCCATGACCTCAACGCTACGGCGGCCCGGCCCGGCCTAACAGGAACTGGCAGTACACCGCACGACAGGCACTGCCGCGCGCCGGAAATTGCTGGTTGTCTTGAATGCAGGGCAGCACGGCACTCAGCACCGGCTGACATCCGGGCAAAGGAAGGACGCAATGCAACTCATACCCACCACCCCAACGATCAAGGGCCCCAGCGACAGGTTCGCCGGAGACGTCTACCTCAACAACCTTTACCAGGGTCAGGTTCCCTCCCGGTTAATGGCCGCGATGGTCCGCTTCACCCCGGGCGCCCGCACCAAGTGGCACTCCCACCCCCTGGGCCAGACCCTGCACTGCACCGACGGGACCGGGATCATCGGCACCCGCGACGGCACTGTCATCGTCATGCAGCCCGGGGACACGGTCCACACCCCGCCCGGCGAAGAACACTGGCACGGCGCCACCCGGGACTCCATGATGTGCCACCTGGCCCTGGTCGAACACCTCGACGGGGCGAGCGCCACCTGGCTGGAACCCGTCACGGACCCGGCCTACGAAGCCGCCCACACCCAAACCCGCCGATAACCACTGACGAATCAAAGGAATTTCATGAACAGCGTCACCCTCAACAACGGCGTCAAGATGCCGATCCTCGGCTTCGGCGTCTTCCAGATCCCCGACGCCGAAACCCAGGCCGCCGTTGAAGCAGCCCTCGCGGCCGGCTACCGGCACCTGGACACGGCCGCCTCCTACCTCAACGAGGCCGCCGTCGGCGCCGCGATCAAGGCCAGCGGCATCGCCCGCGACGAGCTCTTCATCACCACCAAGCTCTGGATCCAGCATGCCCCCACCGGCAACGTCCAAGAGGACACCAGGCGCGCCTTCGGAAACTCCCTCAACCGGCTCGGACTGGACCACCTCGACCTCTACCTGATCCACCAACCCCTCGGCGACTACTACAGCGAGTGGCGGGCCATGCAGGACCTCCACAAGGAAGGCCTCGCCCGCGCGATCGGCGTGTCCAACTTCCACCCCGACCGCCTCGTGGACCTCATCGACCACAACGAGATCATCCCGGCCGTCAACCAGATCGAGACCCACCCCTTCCACCAGCGCGCCACCGACCAGGAACTGATGCGCGAACGCGGCGTCCAGATCGAGTCCTGGGGACCCTTCGCCGAGGGAAAGAACCACCTCTTCACCAATCCGGTCCTCAGCGCCATCGCCGAAGCCCACGGCAAATCAGTCGCCCAGGTGGTGCTCCGCTGGCTCATCCAGCGCGAGGTCGTCGTCATCCCCAAGTCCGTGCGCCCGGAACGCATGGCCGAGAACCTCGACGTCTTCGGCTTCACCCTCACGGACGAGCAGATGAGCCAGATCACCACCCTGGACACCGGTGCCAGCCTCTTCTTCGACCACCGCGACCCCGCCATGGTCAGCTGGCTGGGCGGACGCCGAATCGCCTGAGATGGCTACCGGCCCAACGACCACTGGGCGGCAGGTCCTGCGACCAGCGGTCGCGTGTCCGGGCGCCGCCACGCTCCCAGACAGGGTCATAAAAGCTGCGCCCCGGGAGACCGTGCCTGCAGCCATTCCCGCGTAGGCTGCAGGCACGCAAGCCGTGAACTTGCTGTGACTTCCAGTGTTTTGGCTGTGAATCATCCGGCGTTCCTTGCGCGAGTCTGGTTGCCTGCGGCAAGCTGTTGATGACCTGAAGAATTGATCTTCATGGGGGTCCGACAGCAAGGGTGCCGTGGGACCTTGCCGTCGCGAAACCGCAGCCGGGCAGGAGCCCGCAGAACGGGAGGCACGTACCATGAACCGTGCACCATCCAGCCCGGCTAAAACTCGCGCCATCGTCATTTTCTCGATTGTTGCGGTGGTGGCAGTTCTGGGACTTGTTTTTATTTTCATTTCCCGGCCCGCCGTGACGCCGCCTCCCGGTGCTTCGTCGACTCCGGGCGCGACGTCCGCTCCGGGAGGGTCCGGGGTTTCGCTGAGCAATCCTGCAGTGTCCGGGCGCGCGACTTACCAGAAAGTCCCCAATCAGGTCCTGTACGCGCTCGACAGCGCCGGTAACCCGAATATCTCCGGGAACCTGACCAATATCAAGCAGGGCGACGCCGGCGATTGCTATTTCCTGGCAGCCTTGATGACAGTGGCCGCGCAATCGCCCGAAACCATTTTGAACATGGTCCGCGACAACGGCGACGGTACTTACACCATTTCGTTCCACAGCAAGTATGACGGCGTTCCCAATCCGGTGAGGGTGACGGTCAACGGCGACCTTCCATACCGCCGCGGCACTCCCTTCGAGAACGGCATCGAGAACATCGACGGCAAGAACGTTTCCTGGGCCGCAATTATCGAGAAAGGGTGGGCGGCCGTCAACGGCAACCACTACAACGGCATCGATGGCACCGATCTCAGCAACGCCCAGGATCACGATGTGCACAATGCCCTCTATGCCATCACCGGCAAAGAGGGCGTCGACCGCAATCCCGGGGGCCCCATGACGGGAGTGACCTTTGAGCAGATCCAGCAGGATTTCACGAACGGCCTGATAACCCTTGGGACCTCCAACGACAACGGCAAACTGGTGGCCGACCATTCCTACGCATTGCTGGGCGTGAATTCCTCCGACCAGACCGTCGTGGTGGGAGACCCGGAGGGCGGCCAGGAGACGCTGTCGTTCGAGACGTTCCAGTCCACGAACATCAACCAGTACATCGCCATCCCGACCTATCCCAAGGCCTGAACGCTGAAGGCATGACGGCCGTCCCTTCGCCCATCGGGCCACTTCAGCTATGAGGGCTTTGGCCGGGCGCGTACGTGCATCCGCTCACCCTGCTGTCCAAATAGACTGATGAACTCGACGGGTCTGCCGTCAGCGCTGGCGAACCAGTGCGGCGTATGGGTGTCGAATTCCGCAGCTTCGCCGGGGCGAAGTTCAAAGTCCTTGTCGCCCAGAACCAGACGCAGTCGTCCGTTGAGGATGTACAGCCATTCGTAGCCTTCGTGAACGCGCGGGTCGGGCTCTGCCCCGCGGTCTTCACCGGCGAGCACCATCTTGAAGGCCTGCAATCCACCTGGCCGGCGCGTGAGGGGAACAGCCGTCATGCCGCCATGGGTGATGGGCCTGAGGTGAATTCTCGGATCCCCGGTGGGTGGGGCGCCGACCAGATCATCGAGGGGAACACCGTACAACCTCGCGAGGGGCAGCAGGATTTCGAGGTTTGGCCTGCGTTGGCCGGACTCGAGGCGGGACAGCGTGCTGATTGATACCCCGGATGCGGAGGACACCTCTCCAAGGGTGAGGTTGCGTTCCGCGCGCAGAGCCCGAAGCCGGGGACCGACCGCGCCGAGGACATCGTCAAGCTCATTTGCCATATCCATACTTTGCCATATCGGCAAATACATTTGTCAATCCTCGTGCATGCGGTGAAAGCTGGTGTGACCGCCCAAGGACGCTGGCGGCGAACTCTCAGGACTCGACGAAGGAAAAATCAGTAATGGACACCACACGGCATGACGTTGTCATTGTTGGCGGCGGCGCGGCGGGACTGAGCGCGGCCACGACGCTGGGCCGGGCGCTGCGCTCGGTACTGGTCATCGATTCCGGAACCCCACGCAACGCACCCGCGGCGGGTGTACACGGTTATCTTTCCAGGGACGGGATGAACCCCGGCGGGCTCCTGTCCGTCGGGCGCAGCGAAGTGCGCTCCTATGGAGGAACGGTCATTGGCGGCGAAGCCGTTTCGGCACGGCGAACCCCCGATGGGTTCGAGGTGGCCCTCGGAGATGGCCGCCGGTTCTCCGGCAGACGCCTCCTGGTCACCACTGGATTGACGGATGAGCTGCCGCCCATCGACGGGCTGCGGGAGCAATGGGGAAAGGGTGTTGTGCACTGCCCCTACTGCCATGGCTGGGAAATCCGCGGGCAACGGATTGGAGTGCTGGGCACGGGCCCGCTGTCCGTCCATCAGGCACTGTTGTTCAGGCAGTGGTCCCGGGATATCACACTTTTCCTCAACGACACCGTGGAACCCACCGACGAGGAGTGGGACAAGCTCGCCGCCCGGTCCGTAACGGTCGTCGAGGGCGCTGTGGCTTCTGTTGACGCCGTCGATGGTGTCCTCACCGGGCTCACCCTCCGCCAGGGTTCGTCGTTCGACGTACAGGCGCTTGCTGTCGGAGCGCGAATGGAGGCAAGATCCACATTTCTGGAATCACTCGGGCTGACTTCTCAGGTGCACCCCTCGGGGGCCGGACGGTTTATCGAGACCGACGCTATGGGTGCCACGGCAGTCCGCGGCGTGTATGCGGCGGGCAACGTCTCGAACTTGATGGCCCAGGTAATCACGGCGGCGGCAGAGGGTGTCATGACTGGCGCGGGAATCAATGCCGACCTCATTGAAGAGGAAACCCGGTGGGCCGTCGAGGGCCACTTCGGCCCCTTCTCGGCCGCCGCGGAAGCCGCCGCCTCTCAGATCCTGCCGGGTCACCGACGCCACGGCGTTGATGATTGGCAGGAAGCCGCCGGCATGGGCCGTGCGGCCACAGTAGAACAGTAGAAAGGTAACCGGCATGGATCACCAGCCCCACCGGACACGGGACAATAACCACCAGAACCACCAGCGATCTGGCGGTCATGAGCAGCACCGCGTCCTCGATCTCGATGCCGAGGTGTTCGGCGACCACCTCGCGGCCGCCCTGGACTTGGCCCGGGTGCCAGTTGCGCGCAGCGTCGTTGACCTCGGCGCCGGCACCGGTGCAGGCAGTCGGCTGCTGCGCAGGCGGTACCCCGATGCTGCTGTGATGTGCGTCGACAACGACCCGCAGATGCTCAAGCTGCTGCGCGGGCAAGGCTTCGCCGTGGTCGAGGCCGACCTCGACGACGGCTTACCCGCACTTCCCGGCCCCTTGACCACGGCGGATCCAGCGGCTGAAGCGCACATTGACCTGGTGTGGGCGTCCTCCTCACTCCACCACGTCGCCCACCCCTCGCGGCTCCTGTCGGGAGTCCGCCGGGCGCTGGCACCGGGCGGGATCCTGGTCGTCGTCGAGCTCGCCGCCCTGCCCCGCTTCCTCAGCGATCCGCGCGAAGCGCAGCTGGAGCAGCGCTGCCACACCGCCGCGGCGGCCGAGGGGTGGAACCATCACCCGAACTGGGCGCCGGTCATCGAGGTCGCCGGGTTCAGCGTCACCCAGTCCGAGGTGACGACAACCGCACCCGCGACCCCGGCTGCACGGGAGTATGCCCAGCAGTGGTTCGCGCGCTTCTCGCACCTGACCGCCCTGACCGCGGACGACCGTGACTCCGTGGAAGACCTGCTGGAACGGTTCCCCGACGACATCGAGCTGGAACCCCGCGCCACCCGGACCGTCTGGGTGGCCACCCCGGACCAGAACCAGCAGCTGCCCTGAACCAGCACGCCCCAAGGCAGAATCCGCACGCAGGAGAAGGGCCTGCTTTTCACGGCTCCACGCGACAACGGGCCCGCATTCTCCGCCGGTACCAGCGCTGTTCAAAGACCATGAACAACCCCAGAACGGCAATGTTGATGCCACAGATGACCACCGCAGTGACCAAAGACCCCCTGCACATCCCGTATTCCGGTGCCCGAATCTGACCTCGCCTGACAACAGCTGAATGTGGCCTTGCACGTTGCTAAAGGCCTTGTTTGGGTGGGAAACGACCAGTAGCGTTCTGCTCAGTGGGCCTGCGGACCGCTGGCCCCCTTCGAGAGGACGCGCTATGCCAACCGTGATCGGCCACCACGATGTGAAGGACAAGGATCATTGGCTTGCCTCACCGAAACGCGAAGAGGTCTTCGGGCCCCTCGGAGTCACTAACATCCGGACGTTCGTCAACCCTCAGAACCCGACGCAAGTGGCGGTGCTGATGGACGTTCCCGACATGGATGCCCTCATGGCCCTGATGCAATCCGGGGCCGGGGCCGAGGCAATGGCGTATGACGGCGTGCTGCCCGAGACATTGGTGATTCTCGTCGAGGCGTAGTTCCCTTTCTCGGACGCGGGCGCGGCCAATTCTTCACTTAGATAGAAGTCGTCTGCGTGGTCTGCCTTACGGGAGCGAATGCGTGCGGGGGCGACAGATCTCGGAGTTGCCAAATAAATGGTTCCCGCTTCTACACGAAGCCGCCTCATCAGTTTGCGATAATCCTCCTCGGGCATTCTTTCGGGACCAAAAAAGAAAAGTCGAGGACGACGTCTGCCACACCCGGCGCCAAACAGCGCCGCAATAAGACCGCCATTTACCGCCGAAAGTCTCAGGCGGGGAACACCGTCACTTTTCCCCCGGCGTCGACCTCCACGCTGAAACGCGTCTTGCCGGAACGCAGTCCCTCCACGCGCATGGCGCCGAACGGCGTCGGGCTGGAGGCTGAGCTGAGGGGAAGGCCGTCGGAGCCTTGCGGCTTCAGGTCGAGGGTGGCCAGCATGACGGGAACCACCGACGCCGCCGCCCAGGCCTGGGGGCGGCACGATGCCGGGTAGGGCAACGGCCCGCCCTCCTCGGCGGTATCGCCGGAGAACAGTTCCGGCAGGCGGTAGCCGAAACCTTCCGCGGCGTTCAGCAGCGCCGCCGCGAGCTGCGCGGCCTCGGCCGGATGGCCGGCTGAGGCCATGCCTTGCAGGATCACCGCGGTGTCGTGTGACCAAACAGATCCGGCGTGGTAGCGCAGCGGCCAGTAACCGGCGTTGCCTGTGTCCAGGGTGCGGATGCCGAAGCCGGAGAACATAGATGGGTGCATCAGCCGCCGCACCACCACCTCAGTCTCCTCGGCGTTGAGGATCCCCGTGCCGAGCAGGTGGCCCATGTTGCTGGCCACGCCGTCGACGGCGCGTTTGTCCACGTCGAGCGCGATGGCCGGGTACGGGCCGAGGTGGTCCGCGCACCAGAATGATGCCCGGAACTTGCCGGCCAGGTCCGTGGCGTAATCCCTCCATTCGTCCCCGCCCGGTCGGCCGAAAGCGTCGAGGATATCGGCCGCGTTGACGGCGGCTTGATAGGCATAGCCCTGCACCTCGGCCAGTGCAATGGGGCCGGTGGCGAGTGATCCGTCGTTCCACCGGATGGAGTCGCCGGAATCCTTCCAGCCCTGGTTGGCCAGTCCGTGGCCGGTCTCGTCGATGTATTCCAGGAACCCGTCGCCGTCGGCATCCGCCCAGTGCTTGAGCCATTCGAGCGCGCGGTCCAGGTTGCCGAGCAGGCCCTCGACTTCGAGCGCGGGCATGCCCCATTTCCAGGCGTCGTGGAGGAGGGAGACCCACAGCAGTGTGGCGTCCACAGTGCCGAAGTAGACCGGGGGAAGTGCCAGCCCCTCATGACTGCTGCCCTCCGGAAACCGCAGTTCGCCGCGCCGCACCTCGTGCAGGATCTTGCCCGGCTGCTCCGCCGTCTCGATGTCGTTCCGTGTGCCCTGCCGTGCGGCAAGGGTGCGCAGGGTGCCGGCGGCGAGGGCGGGGTCCACCGGCAGCAGCATGCGCGCCGCGATCAGGGAGTCACGGCCGAACAGCGTGAAGAACCAGGGCGCGCCGGCTGCAAGGAAGACGTCCTCCGGCGCCTGGGCCGTGGCCATACGGAGACCGCCCAAATCCGCCATGGCCTGGCCGGCGAGCAACGCCAACCGCCGATCGTCCGCGCGGACGTGCATTCCCGCAGGAGCCTTGCCCGGGGCCGCGACCACCGGCGCCTCGCTGTCCGCCGCCCGCACGGACCAGTCCACGGCGACGGATCCTCGGGCCGGGACGGTGACTTCCCAGCGCAGCCGGAGCCGGTGGGCCTCCGGGGAGACAGCCGCGCCGGCGGCGGTGATCACCGAGGTGACTCCCCCTGCGGCCGCGCGCCAGGCGCCGTCGTGCTCTTCCGGCCGGACGGGGTGGGAGGCGGCGCCGGACTTCACCGCTTCCAGGGGCGAAAAGTCGTTACCCAGAACCAGTTCCACCACGGCGGTGACGTCATGGGCGAGGTCCGAACTCAGCCGGATCTCCTCGGACACGGCCCCCGTTGTGACGCTCCGTGTTCTGGTGAGCCGGACCAGGGGGTCGCTTCCTTCGCCGCCGACGGTGCGGACCAGCGCCTCGAAGGAGGAAACGCCGCCGCGCGTTCGGCCGCTGCCGATCGCTTCCGGTTCCTCGCCAGTGACCAGCAGGACGGCCTCGTCGACCACGCGGGTGTCGGCGCAGTAGATCCCCTGGGCCCCCTGGCGACGAAGCTGCCCGTCATGACCGCTCCACGCCTGCATGGGTGCGGCGAGCAGAACGTTCAAGTCGTGCAGGAAGGGTTGGCGGTGGGTCATGAGGTTCCTCCTGGGAGTCCTGCGGACCCCGTTGAGTTGATGTGAGTTGGGCGATTTCCCAAGGACAGTTGACAGTGACCTCGGCCACAATCCATGATGAGGATAACTTTTTTGATCGATCAAATACAGTTTTATCCCAAATTTGATCGATCTAAAACCCCTAGAAGGCAATCGGAGGAACAATGGCGTCGAGGCCTACCCTGGCCAGCCTGGCCGAAGAGTTGGGCCTGTCCCGGCAGACCGTCTCCAACGCCATCAACGCGCCCGAACGGGTCAAGCCGGACACCCTGCGGCGCGTGAACGAGCTGATCTCAGCGTCCGGTTACCGCCCCAACGCCGCGGCGCGGCAGCTGCGGACCCGGCGCTCACGGAACCTAGGTTTCAGGCTTATGCCCACCGGGGACGGAATCAACGGCGCCATCCTGGACCGGTTCCTGCACGCGTTGACCGAAAACCTGCAAGATCACGGCTACCGGGTCACGCTGTTCGCGGCGCGCAATGACGAAGCTGAGATGCAGTCCTACGAGGAGCTCCTGGAGACCTCCGACCTCGACGGTTTCGTGCTCACCGGCACGCACCACGGTGACGCGCGGACCGACTGGCTGATGGCCCGGGACATCCCCTTCGTGACTTTCGGCCGTCCCTGGACCGGATCCGGCAATGACGAAGACTGTGCCCACTCCTGGGTGGACGTGGACGGACAGGCGGGCACCGCTGAGGCAACCACGTACCTGCTGGGCCGGGGGCACCAAAGGATCGGCTTCCTCGGCTGGCCGGCCGGCTCTGGCGTCGGCGACGACCGCCGGGCAGGTTGGGCATCCTGCCTCGCCACAGCACTCCCGTCGTCGGACCTCGAGGCCCTGGCGATCGGAGTGGACGACGGCGCACGGCAGGGCGCGGAAGGTGCGCGCCAGCTCCTGGAACGGGGCGCCACCGCAGTGGTCTGCGCCAGCGATTCGCTCGCCCTCGGCGCCTCCGAACAGCTGCGGGCGGCGGCGCCGGGCACGCCGCCGGCCGTAATCGGGTTCGATGACACCCCGGTGGCGTCCGCCCTGGGCCTCAGCAGCGTCGCCCAGCCGGTGGAGGCTGCCGCGGTGGCGATCGTCGACATCCTGCGCCATGTCCTCGACGGAGCACCGGAGCAGCCCGTTCCGGTGACGCACCGGCTGCTGAAGCCGAGGCTTGTCCTGCGCGACGGCGGCGGTCCCCTCGCCAGCCCGCACACCCATTAGTTCCGCCCACCTCACCACACTTTCCAACCACCCATGATTTGCCGTGCGCCCAACGATGGGCGCCCTACTGAAATGGAGTTCGACCCATGGCAAGAACCCGAACACAGCGACTGGTCACCGGCGCCGTCGCCGCCATCGGAGCCCTCGCGCTCAGCGCGTGCGGCTCCGGCTTTAGCAGCCCGGCTTCCAGCGGCTCGGCCGAAGCGACCGGCTCCGGTCCCATCAGCGTCCTGATCGGCAGTTCCGGCGACGCGGAGACGACGGCGGTCAAGTCCGCCGTCGCCGACTGGTCCAAAACATCCGGGACGGAGGCCTCGGTGAGCGTTGCCTCCGACATGGTGCAGCAGCTGAGCCAGGGCTTCGCCTCGGGCAAACCGGCAGATGTTTTCTACGTCTCCACCGACCAGTTCGCCGGATTCGCGGCCAACGGATCCCTGGAGCCCTACGGCGACACGCTCACGAACAAGGCCGACTTCTACCCCGGCCTGGCCAAGGCGTTCAGCCATGACGGCAAGCTCTACTGCGCCCCCAAGGACTTCTCCACCCTCTCGCTGGTGATCAACACGGAGAAGTGGGCGGCCGCCGGGCTTGGCGAGGGCGATATCCCCACCAGCTGGGACCAGCTGGAGTCAGTGGCCAAGAAGCTCACCAGCGGACCCACTACCGGACTGTCGTTCAGCCCTGAAATCGCCCGCGTGGGCGCCTTCTTCCCGCAGGCCGGCGGTTCG
Source organism: Arthrobacter sp. 10N43 (assembly GCF_056394525.1). Taxonomy (NCBI): domain Bacteria; kingdom Bacillati; phylum Actinomycetota; class Actinomycetes; order Micrococcales; family Micrococcaceae; genus Arthrobacter; species Arthrobacter sp. 10N43. The sequence goes on from NZ_JBFTIA010000002.1 coordinate 101,274, forward strand.
TTTGTGAGCGAGGACGGCAAGAGCGCCACAGTCAACAGCCCGGAAAACATCCAGGCCCTGACCTTTGTGAAATCCATGCTGACCGACGGCGCCGCCAAGTACTCTTCCGACCTCGGAGCGGGCTGGGGTGGCGAGGCATTCGGGAAGGGACTCTCGGCCATGACCATCGAAGGCAACTGGATCAGCGGTGCGTTGAGCAAGGACTACCCCAACGTGAAGTACCGTACGGTGGAACTTCCCGCCGGCCCCAAGGGCAAGGGAACCCTGCAGTTCACCAACTGCTGGGGCATCGCCGCGGACAGCAAGAACAAGCCAGCCGCGAAGAAACTGGTGGAGCAGCTGACCAGCACGCAGAGCCAGATCGGCTTCGCCAAGGCCTTCGGCGTGATGCCCTCCGTCGAGTCCGCCGCCACCGAGTTCAAGTCGGCCTTCCCCGATCAGGCAGCATCCCTGGCCGGCGCCGAGTACGCCCAGACGCTGCCCTCGCAGCCCGGCGCAGCTGATGTCATCAAGGACCTGAATGCCAAGCTGGCCACGCTGAAGACCTCCGACCCGAAGGCCATTCTGGACGCCGTCCAGACCGAAATGACCGCGGTCCTGGCTAAGTGACTGTGGCCCCACAGCAGCTCCCCCGGCGGCGTTCTGGTATCCACGGACACCAGAACGCCACCGGGTGGCTCTTCATCGCACCCGTCGTGATCATCCTTGGCCTGTTCCTGGCGCTGCCGGTGGCCATGGCGGCGTGGGTCAGCGTGTCCGACTGGACCGGCCGCGGCAGCCCCTTCGCGGGCACCACCCGGTTTGTCGGGGCCGGCAACTACGAGGCCATCCTCTCCGGCGGGGGCCTCGCCGCGCGCGACTTCGGCACGGCGCTGCGCAACAACTTCTACTACGTCATCCTCACCGTTCCGCTGCAGACCACGCTGTCCCTGCTGCTGGCTGTGCTGGTGAACCGGCGGATCCTGAAGGGCCGGGGATTCTTCCGCACGGCCTTCTACTTCCCCTCGGTGACCAGTTCGGTGGCCATCACGGTGCTTTGGCTGTTCCTCTTCAGCGCCGGCGGTGTGGTCAACAAGCTGCTCGGCCTCGTCGGCGTCGCCGGGCCCAACTGGTTTCAGGACCCCAACGGCGTGCTGCACCTGCTGGCCGGGAGCCTGGGCGTCACCACGCCGCCGGCCGCGCTGGCCAGCGGAACGTTCCTGGGTGTCAGCTGGTGGGAGTGGCTGTCCGGCCCCTCCGTGGCGATGTCCGCCTTCATCCTGATGGCCGTCTTCACGACGTCGGGCACATTCATGCTCTTGTTCATCGCGGCGCTGCAGAATGTGGGCGGCGAGCTGCAGGAAGCGGCCATGCTCGACGGCGCCGGCGGCTGGCAGCGCTTCTGGTACGTGACCCTGCCGATGCTCCGCCCCACCCTGTTCACCGTGATCACCCTCGGTCTGATCGGCACCTGGCAGGTGTTCGACCAGATCTATACCGGCACCCAGGGCGGACCGGCCAAGACCACTCTCACCCCGGCGTACCTGTCCTTCAGCACTGCATTCAACAACCAGCAGTGGGGCCAGGGTGCGGCCATTGGCTTCATTCTGTTCGCCATCATCATTGTTTTTGCCATTGTCCAGCGGCTGATCCTGCGCGAACGCACCACCGTTCCGCGCCGCAAACGGTTCAACCCGCCACCGTCCAAGGGAGGAACCCCGTGACCGTTCCGCACACTGGTTCATCCGCCGTCACCGCTGAACTGCCATTCCGGCCGGAAACCCTCACCCAGGAGGAGACACCGGCGCCGGGCAGCCGCCAGCCGGCTCCTGCCCGCGGTCGCAAGCCTGTCGCGTGGGGCTGGGTGACCTACGCTGCCCTGATCCTGCTGGCGATCGTGTACATCTTCCCGTTCCTGGTCAATATTGCGACCTCGTTCAAGACCGAACCCCAGGCCGCCGCGGATCCGCTGTCCCTGATCCCCCCGACGTGGACGGCAGCCGCCTACGAACGGCTGTTCCTGAATTCGGATTTCCCGCTCTGGTTCAAGAACTCGATCGTGGTCACTGTTGTAGTCACGTTCGGGCGGGTGTTCTTTGACCTGCTGGCCGGGTACGCCCTGGCCCGGCTCCGGTTCCGCGGCAGGTCGGTCGTCTTCGCCGCCCTCGTCGCCGTCATGGCCGTTCCCGGCGTCGTGCTGCTCATTCCGAAGTTCCTCGTCATCAACCAGCTGGGGATCTACGATTCCTACGCCGGCATGATCGTTCCCCTGCTGGCCGATGCCGCCGGGGTGTTCATCATGAAGAACTTCTTCGAGTCGATTCCGGTGAGTGTGGAGGAACAGGCGAAAGTGGACGGGGCGGGAACCTTCCGCACGTTCTGGTCGATCGTGCTGCCCATGTCTGTCCCGGCCGTGATGACCATCATCATCCTGTCCTTCCAGGGGTCCTGGAACGAGTTGAGCCACTTCATCGTCTCGACCCAGGACCCCGGGCTGACCACACTGACCAAGGGCGTGGCCCAGCTGTCCTCGGGCCAGTTGAGCGCCGGAACGCAGTACCCGCTGAAGCTGGCGGCGGCCGCCATCATGACCATCCCCGTAGCCATCGTGTTCTTCGTCTTCCAGAAACGGATCATGAATGCCACCGCCGGAGCGGTGAAGGAGTAGCCGAGCGGTGAAGGAGTAGCCGTCGCGGTGCTCCCGCGGCTTACCCGCCTCCAACGACGGCCAGGCTCACCAGCCTGCCGCCGTCGCGGTCCGCGAACAGCCCTACCTGTGTACTGGATTCCGTGGGGAACACCTGGTCCGTGATGGTGGCGAGGCCGTCCTGGGCGAAGACCTCCACGGAGCAGCGGTCCAGGAAGATCCGCAGCCGCAGCCGGCCTTCTTCCAGCGGCACGGGCACGCTTTCCAACGAAGCGAACGATTCGTGGAAGTCCGTGTTGCCGGAAGCGGACCGGTCCAGGCTGAGCACGCCCGTGGCGCACTTGTAGGCGAGGACCGTCCGTTCGGCGCCGCTTGCCCGGAGCAGGAGGCCCACTTCTCCTGCGGCGCCGGGTTCGAATTCGGCGTCGATCCGCAGGACGTCGCCGGAGGCTTCCGCGGGGATCCAGTGCGTTCCGGCAGGAAGAGGCCGGGCGGCCTCGGTGTAGGGGGAGGCTCCGAGATTCCGGCCGGCCCCGACGCTCTCGAAGGGGTCCAACGCCGTCTGCATGGGCACCACGCGGCCGCCGCGGACGGCCAGCCTGAATTCCCGCACCAGGGACATGGCGCCGCGCCATCCGTCGGTGGGTGTGAGGGCCCCGTACTCCCAGTTGTTCATCCAGCCGATCATGAGCCGGCGCCCGTCCGGGGCGTTGCTGAAGGAGACGGCCGCGTAGTAATCCCGGCCCCAGTCCAGCCAGCCGTACTCGGCCATGCGGCTCTCATCCTTTTGGAGCCCCTCGGTGACCGTCGTCTCGGAAACGAACGCGACGCCGTCGAAGGTTCCAAGGAAGTACTGTCCGGCGGAACCGCCGGCGATTCCGCCGGGGTTCAGGTTCACCACCAGCACCCACTTGGTGTTTCCGGGATCGCCGTCCACCGGAAGCTCGAACAGGTCCGGGCATTCCCACACTCCCCCGGTGGCGTTCGCCGGGCCGAAGGTGCTCAGGTACTCCCAGGCTTTGAGGTCGGCGGACTTGTACAGGACAGCTTCCCGGTCCATCGCCTCGACGGCGACCATCACCCAGTAGCTGCCGGCGGCGCCGTCGTACCAGAAGACCTTGGGGTCGCGGAAGTCTGCGGAGCCGCGGTCCAGCACGGGGTTCCCGGCGTGTTTTGTCCAGGTGGCGCCGTTGTCCGTGCTGTAGGCAAGCGACTGCGCCTGCCGGCCGGACAGCGGGGATGCGGGCGAATAGGCGCTGGTATAGATGGCAACGAGCGGCGGATTGTCCGGGGTGCCGAATCCGCTGGTGTTGGCCGCGTCAAGCACGGCCGAACCGGAGAAGATGGCTTCCTGGTCATCGCAGGCGATGGCCACGGGTTGTTCGTCCCAGTGCAGCAGGTCCGCTGAAGTCGCGTGCCCCCAGGACATGTTGCCCCACCCGTTCCCGGACGGGTTGTGCTGGTAGAAGAGGTGGTAGGTGCCGTTGGCGTAGACCAGTCCGTTGGGATCGTTCAGCCAGTTGCGGTCCGCCGTGTAGTGGTGCTGCGGCCGGTACTGGCAGCCGAGCGCGGTGGTGGTTGTCATGGTTGTGCTGTCTGCTTTCACGGTGTGTGCCGGAAGGGTGGGTACGGAGCGGCGGGTGGTTAGCCCTTGACGCCGCTGGACGCGATGCTGTTGATGAAGGAACGCTGGAAGGCGATGAACAGGACCACCACGGGAACCGTGATGAGGGACGCGTAGGCCATCACTTCGCCCCAGGAGACGTTCAGCTGGAAGAAGTACTGGATGCCGATCATGACCGGCCGAAGTTCCTCGGACTGGACCACCATGAGGGGCCACAGGTAGGAGTTCCAGGCCGGCAGGAACGTCAGGATCGCGACCGTCGCGGTGGCCGGGCCCGCCAGCGGCATGACCACCTGGCGGTAGATCTTGAACCAGCCGGCACCGTCGATGCGGGCGGCTTCGTCCAGTTCCTTGGGGATGGATTCGAAGTACTGGTGATAGAGGTAGATGGAGAACGCATTGGCGATGAACGGGATGATCTGGACCTGGTAGGTGTCCAGCCAGCCCTTGGAGATCTCGAGGCTGAAGCCGTTGAGTTCGAAATAGGGCAACTGGTTGACCCACCAGACCAGCGGCAGGGCCAGGGTCTGGAACGGCACGATCAGCGTGGCCAGGATGACCGTGAACACCACCCGCTTGCCGCGCAACTCCATGCGGGACAACGCGAACGCGCAGAGGCTGTTGACGAAGATGCCCAGCACCACAGTGATCGCGGAGATGCCGATGGAGTTGACCAGGAACCGGGCGGCCGGGACCCGGTCGAACACCGCCGCGTAGTTGTCAAAGGAGACGTTTCCCACGGGCAGGAAGGCGGCCACGGAGGACATGTCCCCGAAGATCTGGGTGTCCGGCTTGAGTGAGGACACCAGCATGAAGACGATCGGGAAGGCCGCGACGGCGGCGAACAGGATCCGGACCAGCATGGTTGCCGCATTGTTGAGTCGAAGCGAATTTTTCACGTCAGTCCTTCTCTCGGGTCAGGTATCGCTGCACCGCGGAGATGAGCAGCACGAGGACGAAGAAAACCAGCGAGATCGCGGAGGCGTAGGAGGTTTCCTGCTGTTTGAAGCCGGAGCGGACGGCCTCGTAGATGATGGTGGTGGTGGAGTCCAGCGGGCCGCCCTGGGTCATGACACTGACCTGGTCGAACAGGCCGAGGGCCTGGATGGTGATGGTCACCAGGACCAGGCTGCGGGTGTGCTTCAGGCCCGGCCAGGTGACGTACCGGAACTGGTGCCAGCGGCTGGCGCCGTCCAGCTGGGCTGCCTCGTACAGTTCGCCCGAGATGCTCTGCAGCCCGGCGAGCCAGATGATCATGTGGAATCCGGCCGCCTGCCAGATGGACAGCGCGATGATGGCGGGCATGGCCGTGGCGGGGTCGTTGAGCCAGTCGGCGCCCTGGATCAGGCCGAAGCTGAAGGTGGACAGCAGCTCGTTGATCAGGCCTTCCTTGCGGTACATGAAGAGCCACAGGAGGGAGACCACCACCATGGATGTGACCACGGGCAGGAAGTAGATGGTGCGGAAGAAGTTCACGCCGCGGAATTTCTTGTTGATCAGCAGCGCCATGGCCAGGGCCAGGGCCGACTGGACCGGGACCACCACCACGGCGAAGTAGGTGACGTTCAGCAGTGACCGCCAGAAGGTCGGGTCCGCGAACAGCCGGGCAAAGTTGTCTGTGCCGACGAACTCCACCGGGCGGGGCGAGATCAGCCGGGCGTTGGTGAAGGCTAGGCCGAAGCCCAGGATGGCCGGCAGGAACACAAAGAGCAGCAGCAATACCGCTGCGGGGGCGATCATGCCCCAGCCGCTGATCTGTTCGCGCAGCAGGCCTGCCCGGCGGCGGCGCGGCGGGGCCGGCAGCGGCCGTGGCGCCGGTTCGGCGGCGGGGCGGGGACGGGTGGGAAGTGGGCTGGTTGTCATGGGATTCTCCGTTGACCTGCAGCACCGGGGGGACGACGACGGCGGAACTCTCCCGCCGTCGTCGTCCTCCGCGGAGGGCTGCTAGTTCTTGTAGCCGCCGTTGGATTTGATGTTGGCGTCGATGGCCTTGACGGCCTTGTCCAGGGCCGTCTGGGGGTCGGCGCCTGCGAGGACGTCCTGGACGGCTTTGCCGTATTCGGTGGCGATGAACGGGTAGGCCGGGGTCTCGGGACGCATCACTGCGTACTGGCGGGAGAAGTCCATGAAGATCCGGTTGGTGCCGCCCTTTGCGAACGACGGGACCAGGGCCGCGGCCTCATCCGTCGCCGGGATGGTGCCCGTGGCCTTGGCGACTGCGGCCAGGTTTTCCGGCTTCAGCGAGTAGGAGAGGTAGTCCATGGCGGCGTCGGTGTTGGCGCAGCCCTGGGTGACGCCCCACTGCCAGGAGGCGCCGCCGATCTTGGGTCCGTTGCCAAGGTCCACGGTGGGCATGACCACCAGGTCGTCGCCCAGGGCAGCCCGGGCCTTGTCCGCGGCCCACGAGCCGGTGTACAGCACGCCGCTCTTGTTGTTCAGGAAGTCCTGGGTGGAGTCCTTGCCGCTCTTGGTGGCCATGAAGCCTTGGTCGGCCAGTCCGCGGAACCACTTGGCCCATTCCACTGCCTTGTCCCCGTTGAGGACACCGTCCGCGCTCTGGAAGCCGTCGCGGTTGATCAGGTCGGCGCCGAAGGACTGCAGGAACGGCGAGTAGCCGTAGGGCAGCCATTCGCCGCTGCCGGCGGTCCCCATGTCCAGCGGGTACTCCCATTTGCCCAGGGCTTTGAGCTTGGTCAGCGCGTCCTGGAACTCCGCTTTGGTCCAGGGCTGCTCGATTGTTGCGGCGCGCACTCCGGCTGCCTTGAGGTCCGACGCGCGTGCAAGCATGGCCAGCGCCACGTCGTAATAGCCGACGGCGTAGGTTTGGCCCTCCCACTTGGCCACGGTGCTGGGCAGGTTGGCGGACAGGTCGGTGGAGAGCTTGAGCGGGGTCAGGTACTTTGCCCATGCCCAGTTGGGGACATTGGGTCCGTCGATATCGACGATGCAGGGAAGTTTGCCGGCGGCGGCCGCGGAGACCACGGAGTCGTTGTAGGACTCCTGCGGGAACGCCTGCACCTTGATCTTGGCCTTGGCGCCGCTGCTCTTGTTGTAGGAGTCCACGATGCCCTGGATGGAGGCCAGCTCTTCGGGGTTGCCGGCGTTGTGGGTCCACAGGGTGATCTCTTTAGTGCCCTCGGACGTGGCCGAGGCACTGCCCTTGCCGCACGCGCCGAGGCTGCCGACCAGGGCGGCCGCCGTTATGCTGGTGGCCAGGATGCGGGTGAATCGCTTGTTCATGAGTGAGTCTTTCTGCTTATTTTTGTACGCGGATGATTAGCCCGGGTCCTTGGGGGCGCGGCCGGTGCAACGGCCGCGTCCCCTTTTTGCGGGGCCCGGGATGGGTCTGTGGTGGATGCGTGTGGGTGCTGGTGTAGCTGAAGGGCTCAGTTTGGGGGCTCAAGCCCGGGGGCTCAGCCCGGCGGCCCAAGCCCGGGTGCTCAGTCCGGCGGCGGCCCGACGGACCCCCGCTCAATGAGCGGGCAGGAAAGCAGTTCCTGGACGGCTTTCACCTCGGGGCCTTCGATGTCGTCGAGGAGCCGGGTGACGGCCCATCGCCCCATCTCATAGTGCGGCAGCGCCACCGTGGTGAGTCCGGGCCAGAGCGCGGCGGCGATCAGCTCCAGGTTGTCCATGCCGACCACGGACAGGTCCTCGGGAATGCGGAGTCCCAGGGTGGCAGCGCTCTGGTAGGCGCCCATGGCCACGCGGTCGCTGAAACAGAACAGTGCCGTCGGGCGGTCCGGACGCTGCAGCACCTGAAGCGCAGCTTCCCGACCGCCGGGAGTATCAGCCGTGCCTGTGGTCACCAGCTCCGGATTGAACTGGAGGCCGTGGCGGGCCAGCGCGTTCCTGTAGCCCTGAAGCCGTCCGTGGGTTGCCGGGATGTCGTCAACGTTGTTCAGCATCCCGATCCTGGTATGGCCGGCCCGGACGAGGGCTTCCACTGCCGTTTCCGCCGCGGCCACCTCGTCCGGGACCACCGAGGAGATGGACCGGTCCGCGCTGACGGCGTCGAGGAGGACCGTGGGCAGCGTGTCCAGGTCTTCAGGAAGGCTGACGCCCTGGTGGTACATCCTCGCGTAGACAATCCCATCAACCTGGTGCTGCTGCAGCGTCCGGATTTCGCGGTTTTCCAGTTCCGGGTCGAGGCCCGAGTTGACCACCATGACGACGTAGCCGCGCTCGTAGGCGGCGTCCTGGGCGCCCCTGATCATGGCCCCGGCGAACGGTGTGGTGGTGATTTCGTCGCTGACGAGGCCAAGGATCTGCGAACGATGGTTGCGCAGCCCGCTGGCGAGCCGGTTGGGCGCGTAGCCAAGGTTTTTGGCGACGGCCCGGATGTGTTCCCGGGTTTCCGTTTTGACCCGGGTGCCGCCCGCTGGGTTGAGGGCGTGGGACACCGTGGTCACGGAGACCCCGGCAGCTTTCGCTACGTCCCTAATTCCGACCTTCGTCACCGTTGACTCCCTTTGCAAAACGTTTTGGCATGTTGTGTGGCTCACACTATCCAAAACGTTTTGGCAGTGTCAAGAGGCACAGCGTCAGCGGGCAGCGCCGTCGGGCCGCGTGCCTGAAGCAATGCGGACCCGGGCTTAACGCAAGAACCCCCTCAGGAGAGGGGGTTCTTGCGGTGCCGCATGCTCAGTCGCCGGGTCAGGCAGGAATGTTCTCCGCCAGCTTGGAGTGCGCCGCGCGGTCGGCCGGCACACCGTCGCCGTCCTGGCCGTACAGCCAGTCGTTGTACTGGAAGTCGTTGTCCTTCCGGCTCTTGAACAGCAAGTTGCGCAGCGTGCGGGCCAGCCCGGAGACGTGCCATGATTCGCCCCAGACGCGGGCGGTGCGCTGGACCCGTGCGGTGCGGCCGGCGCGGAGGCTGTTGAACTCCTTGATGGCCTGGTCCCAGCCTTCCGGGTTGACGCCGTCGGCGGTGAAGACGGTGCCGGTGCTGGCGTCCTGCAGGACGGCCGCGTCCTCGAGGGCCTGGCAGGCGCCCTGGGCGAGGTACTGCAGCATCGGGTGAGCGGCGTCGCCCATCAACACCATGCGGCCGGCGACCCAGTTTTCGATCGGGTCGCGGTCGTACATCGGCCAGCGCATGCCCGTGCCCAGGTTCTTCAGCGCCTCCCGGACGGCCGGGACGCAGTCCTTGTACGCGGCCTCAAGCTCGTCCACTCCCCCGTACTGCTCCTCGCCGCGCTCAAAGGAGGCGGACTTGAAGACGGCCACGGTGTTCAGCAGTTCGCCCTTGCGCAGCGGGTACTGCACCAGGTGGCAGTCCGGGCCGAGGTAGACAATGACGTCCTCGAGGTCGGCCTTGGGCGTGTTTTCGGTGATCGGCACGGTGCCCCGGTAGGCCACGTAGGCCGAGGGGACCGGCTGGTCGTTGGCCACGAGGGGACGCAGGGTGGACTTGAGCCCGTCGGCGCCGATCACGACGTCGGCCGAGTAGTCCACTCCGGCGGCGGTGTGGGCCACGCCGCGGCCGTTGACCGTTTCCACGCTCTCGACCATGACGTCGTTGACCAGCGTGACGCCGGCGGCTTCACAGCCTTCGAGCAGGACCCGGTGCAGGTCGCTGCGGTGGATCACGACGTACGGCGCTCCGTAGCGTTCCTCGAATTCCCCGTCGAGGCTCTGGCGGGTGAGTTCCTCGCCGGTGACGGCGTCACGGAAGACCAGGTGCTTGGGCTGGACGCCGATTTCCAGGGCTTTTTCCAGCAGGCCCCAGCGCTTCAGGACGCGGGAGGCGTTGGGGGCCATCTGCAGGCCTGCGCCGACCTCGCCGAATTCGGGGGCCCGTTCCACCAGAGTGACGTTGGCTCCGTTTTCCCGCAGCGCGAGGGCTCCGGCCAGTCCGGCCATTCCCCCTCCGATGACGAGGACATCGGTGGAGATATCGATGGACGGGGCGTGCTCAGACATTGCTTGCTCCTGTTGGTGAGGTTGAGGATTTTGACTTGAGTTTGAGGCCGACGGCGGCCAGCAGTACCGCGGCGATGGCGGCTGCACCGGCGAAGGCGAGGAAATTGGAACTGACGCCCAGCCCGGCCGCCAGCAGGAGGCCGCCGATCTGGGGTGCGGCGACGGCGCCGATGCGGCCGGTTCCCAGTGCCCAGCCAAGCGCGGTGCCGCGCAGGTGACCGGGATAGTGGCTGGCGACGGCGGCGATGATGAGGCACTGCGTGCCGTGGGTGCCGACGCCGGCGAGGACCAGCATGAGGTACACGACGGTGACCGGCGGTCCCGTAACGAGGACCACGAGGGCGCCGCCGGCGACGGCTGCGGCGGCGATCGCCGTCGGGATCGGGCCGAAGCGGGTCCCGGCCCAGGCTGTGATGACCGAGCCGGCCACCGCGCCCAGGTTCAGGGCAAGGGCGAAGGTCAGGGCGGAGCCAAGGTTGTAGCCGGCCAGCTGCATGAGGTTGGGCAGCCAGGTGCCCAGCCCGTACCAGGCGAACAGGGTGGCGATCGTCGCCAGGGCGAACAGCAGGCTGACTCCCAGGTACGGGGCGCGGAGCAGGGACTTGAAGCCGATCGGCTCCTCGAGGCTTCGGCCGCCGCTGGCGGCGCCGACCGGGGCCAGCGTCTCCGGCAGGTACTTCAGTCCGAGGGGCACCACGATCAGCAGGGCCAGCACGGCGACGAGGAACATGGACTCCCAGCCGAAGGCGGGGATCAGCTGGATGCCGACAAGGGCGGCGATGGATCCGCCAATGGGGACGCCGGACATCATCAGGGTGGCGATCGTTGACCGCCACTTGGCCGGGACAAGTTCGGCGACCAGGGCATTGGCCGAGGGCACCAGGCCCCCGAGTCCGACGCCGGCCAGGAGCCGCAGGGTGCCGAATACCGGGGCGTTGGGTGCGAAGGCGCACAGGATGGTGAAAATCGAGAAGACGATGGCGCAACCCAGAATGGTGCGGCGGCGTCCCCAGGAATCGGCCATCCGGCCGGCGAAGATCGCTCCGATCATCATGCCGACGAAGGCCATGGAACCGATGGTTCCGGCGGTGGCCTTGGTCAGCCCCCAGCCGGTCTCGGAAATCAGGGAGGACTGGACGGTGCCGTAGACAATCAGGTCGTAGCCATCGAAGACCACCAGGAGCCAGCAGACCAGGACGGCGGCGGCCGAGCTTTTGGAGAACCGTGCCGCGGGCCCGCCAACGGTAACGGGGGTGGGATCCCCCGGCGAGGACCGGCGCGGCGCTGCAACGGAGGGTGTGTGATTCATGCCACTACTGTCATGGCCTTCGCAGGTGAACCACAATACAATTCTGATGTGCAGAATACTCCATCGGCCCGATCCACCCGTAAGCCCGTCCAGAAGCGGCCGACCTATTCCATCGAGGCAGTGGACAACGCGCTGCAGCTGCTCCAGCTCCTGCGCGACGGCGGCGCCTTGCGTCTCAAGGACGCCGCGGCCGAGCTGGGCGTTGCACCCTCGACCGCGCACCGACTGCTGGCGATGCTGGTCTACCGGGGCTTCGCCGTGCAGGACGAAACGCGCCGCTATGTCCCGGGCCCGGCAATGGGGGTCGGGCCGGCCGGGCTGAGCTGGACCCGGCTGCTCCGATCCATCGCCCAGCCCCATATGGAACTCCTGTCCGCACGGCTGAACGAGACAGTGAATCTGATGGTTCGGGTGGGGACCAAGGTGCGGTTCCTGGCCACCGTCGAGGGCAGCAATGTGCTGCGCGTGGGTGACCGGCAGGGGACGGTAATGCCCGCCAACAAAACCTCCGGCGGGAAGGCCATGCTCGCGGAGCTGGAGCCGCCGATGATCGAGCAGCTGTTCCGCAGCCACAACGCGGAGATTGGCGGCGACACCATCCCGGATGACGAATTTCCGGCGTTCCTGCGGGAACTTGAGTCCATCCGCGGCAACGGCTTCGCAGCCAACTTCGAAGGCACGGAGGAAGGTGTAAGCGCCCTGGGGATGGCCCTGCACAACCGGCACGGAATAGTTGTTGGCGCGCTCAGCGTCGCCACTCCAGCCACCCGTTTCCGCAGGGTGTTCGACGCCGGGCTCGTCCCCGCCCTGCGGGAAACCTGCCGGCAGCTGGAGATCGACATCGCGGCCAACCCGGCGGAGCCGGACTGACGACCACCCAACTGACTCGCAGTTGAGGCCGTTTTGAGGGCCCATAACCGCCCCTGCTGCGAGTCAGCTGGGCTGCAGGGAATTCTGACCAGCAGAATATGTTGGGGATCACACGGATGAATCTTTAGTGTCGAACTACGCCAAGAACTGTTCTGACCTATCGAGGAGGCCCACGTGTCCATCAGCGCTGAGAACACGACTCATGAATCAGTGGCCGCGGGGCTTACTGCTCCGGAGCCGACACCTGAAGAGGCTGCCCAGCTGCAGGAGCTGTACCGGGATTTTGACCGGGAGAACCTGATTCCGCTGTGGACCGAGATCGCGGACCTGATGCCCATGGTCCCGACTCCCAAGGCGGTGCCCCACGTCTGGCGGTGGAGCGACCTGTACCCGCTGGCCGCCCGCGCCGGGGACCTGGTTCCCGTGGGCCGTGGCGGGGAACGCCGCGCCATTGCCCTCGCCAACCCGGGCCTGGCCGGGACGCCGTACGCCACCCCAACGCTGTGGGCTGCCATCCAGTATCTCGGGGCCCGCGAGACTGCCCCGGAGCACCGGCACTCGCAGAACGCCTTCCGCTTCGTCGTCGAGGGCGAAGGCGTCTGGACCGTGGTGAACGGGGACCCGGTCCGGATGTCCCGCGGTGACTTCCTGCTGACCCCGGGCTGGAACTTCCACGGCCACCACAACGACACCGATGAACCGATGGCCTGGATCGACGGCCTGGACATCCCGTTCGTGCACTATGCCGACGCCGGCTTCTTCGAGTTCGGCACCGAGCGCGTCACCGACGAGGCCACTCCGGACATCTCCCGCTCGGAGCGGCTCTGGGCCCACCCGGGGCTGCGCCCGCTCTCCGGGCTGGATGACACCACGAGCTCCCCCATCGCCGCGTACCGCTGGGAACACACGGACCGGGCTCTGCGCGAGCAGCTCCTGCTCGAGGACGAGGGCCACCCGGCCACCGTGTCCCAGGGCCACGCCGCCGTCCGCTTCACCAACCCCACCACCGGCGGTGACGTCATGCCGACCATCCGGGCTGAATTCCACCGCCTCCGCGCCGGCGCCTCCACCGAGAGCCTCCGCGAGGTCGGCTCCAGCGTCTGGCAGGTCTTCGAAGGCTCCGGCACCGTGGTCCTGAACGGCGAGACGAGGAACCTGGCGAAGGGCGACCTCTTCGTCGTCCCGTCCTGGCAGGAATGGTCGCTGCAGGCGGGGACCGAATTCGATCTCTTCCGCTTCAGCGACGCCCCCATTTTCGAACGGCTGAACTTCAACCGCACCTACATCGAAGGACGCAACAAATGAGACTCCTGACCCTCCGCACTGACAACGGAACCGGCACCGGGACCGTGGCTGTCCGCCAGGACGGCGACACCCTGACCGAAATCGACGGCTTTGCCGACGTCGGGGAGCTGCTCCGCACCGCGGACTGGGAAGCGACGGCCAAGGCCGCCAACGGCGCAACCAACGCGCTCGACGGCGCCGACCTGGCCGCCGTCGTCCCCTCCCCCGGCAAGATCATCTGCGTGGGCCACAACTACCGCAACCACATCAAGGAAATGGGCCGGGAGGTCCCCGAGTTCCCCACCCTGTTCGCGAAGTACGCCGAATCCCTGATCGGTCCCAACGATGACCTTGCCCTGCCGCAGGAATCCGACGCCGTGGACTGGGAGGCCGAACTCGCCGTCGTGATCGGCAAGAAGGGCCGCCGGATCAGCGAAGCCGACGCGTCTGACCACATCGCCGGGTATGCCGTGCTGAACGATGTGTCCATGCGTGACTACCAGTTCCGCACCATCCAGTGGCTGCAGGGCAAGACCTGGGAAAAGTCGACCCCGTTCGGCCCTGCCCTGGTCACCAAGGACGAATTCCGTGCCGGGCCGCTGATGACCTCCGAGGTCGACGGCGAAGTCCAGCAGCAGACCCCCACGGGCGACCTCGTCTTCACCCCCGAGTACCTGGTCTCCTACATTTCCACGATCATCACGCTGAATCCGGGCGACGTGATCGCCACCGGCACCCCCGGCGGCGTGGGCCACGCCCAGGACCCCAAGCGCTACCTGCAGGAGGGCCAGATCCTGGTCACCACCATCGAGGGACTGGGTCAGCTGAAGAACCGCGTGGTCAAGGAAGCCTGATGGTTGCCCGCCAGGACCTGACGACGGACCCGGAGCTGCTTGCGGCGCTGCTGCAGGCGCGCCGGGGCACGGCGTTCTTCGCCCGCAAGCTCAATGAGCTCTCCGACGCGGAGCTCGACGGCGACTCGCTGCTGCCGGGCTGGACCCGCCGCCACATCACGGCGCATATCGGCTACAACGCCCGGGCCATCGCACGGCTGGTCGAGTGGGCGGCCACCGGGGTGGAAACCCCCATGTATGCCTCGACCGGGGTCCGCAACCATGAGATCGATTTCGGCGCCACGCTGAGCCCGATCGCGCTGCGGAACCTCTTCGACCACTCCGCGGTGCATTTGAGCGTCGAGTGGCGGGACCTGCCCGGGGACGCCTGGCATAACAGGGTCCGCACCATCCAGGGCCGGGAAGTCCCTGCCACCGAAACGGTCTGGATGCGCAGCCGCGAAGTCTGGATGCACGCCATCGACCTCGACAATGGGGCCTCGTTCGCCGACATCCCTGCACCGGTGCTGGAGCGGCTCCTGGCGGACATCACGGGCGCCTGGAAAATCCGGGGCACCGACGCGGGCCTGGTGGTGAAGGTGGCAGGCTCAGGTTTGTCGTTCGGCGACACCACCGCCGCTGACCCGACGATCATCACCGGGGCCCTGCCCGGCGTCGTCGAATGGGCCGCCGGCCGCGGCACCAGCGGCGTGAGTGCGAGTGGCCCGGCCGCCAACGGCACGGTGCCGGCCGCGCCGAAGTGGATCTAGGCCCCATCTCCGTTGGGTTCGCGACGCTGGCGGACCTGGACGGGATCGAAGCCGGCGCATTCGATGCGTTCGACGTGAACCCTGCGAGCGTGGCGGTGTACCACCTCGGCAATAACGGGACGGCCCGCCAACTGCTCAAGGCATGGCCACTCAGCACCTAGGGCCTCAACGACACCCGAAATAGTTGACGGGGAATACCCGACGCTTCATGATAGTTGAAGCTTCAATAAACAGTCCTGTGCTCACTCCCCCTCACCCAGGAGCTTTCATGCGAATCCCCGAGACGCCCACGGTCGTGGGCGACCCCTCCCTCAGCGCTTCACCCGTGGTGGCGACCGCCGGATCAGCCGACCCGTTGGCGCCCCTGGTGGTGCTCCTGCATGGGCGCGGCTCAAGTGAGCGCGAAATCATTGCCCTGGCTGACCAGCTGCCGCCGGGTGCCGCCTATGCGGCAGTCCGGGCCCCTATTGCCGAAGGCGGCGGCTATGCATGGTTTGCCAACCGCGGCATCGGCCGCCCGGTTGCCGAGTCGCTGGCCGCCACCATGTCCTGGTTCCGAACCTGGCTCGATGCCGCTGCCCCGGACGGACGGCCCGTGGTGCTCGTCGGCTTCAGCGGGGGCGCGGCTTTCGCCGGCGGACTGCTGCTTGCAGATCCGGCACGTTTTGACGGAGCCGCCATCCTGTACGGGACTTTGCCGTTCGACGCCGGCGTCCCTGTCACGCCGGCCCGGTTGACCGGACTACCGGTGTTCGTCGCCCAGGGCGACCAGGACAGGATTATTCCGCCAGAGCTGCTGGAGCGCACGTGGCAGTACCTGCTCACGGATTCCGCAGCCGCCGCCTATGCGCGCCGCGATCCCGGCGGGCACCACATCAGCGCTCAGACGCTCGGTGAACTCGGCGGCTGGATCCACGAGCGCTTTTCGTTCCTTACGCGGCCCGGGGCGCGCGACCGCACCGCAAACAGCACCCACTGGTCGGCGCTGCCCGGGGGGCACCTGCCGGTGAGGGCCGGCCAGCGCCCGGCCGTGTCGTGGACCATCCCGCAGGAACAACTCAGTGACAACGCGCCACTTGAGCTTCAGGAAAGATTGTTCGACCGGATACGCTCGCTCGCCGGCGTCGCGACGTCGCAGTCAGCGATCTCCGTTCCGGGTGCGCGCGGCCTCAAGGTGAAGCCCGGGGCTGATGCCCCGGCCGATGCGTTCCTGGTTCCCTCGGTTGGGGAGTTTGCCCACCAGCACCCGCCCTACGACGGCTCGCTCCACCTGGCCCTTCCGCCCGAACTGGTGGCCGACGCCGTTGCCAAGGGCTGGGCGGCGGCCCATCCGTTGGCCGGCATCCGGCTGGCTCGAGGCATGGTCATGGTCTACGGGCCGCGGGACGACAGCGAGCTGGAGGTTGTCGCGGCGATGGTGGCCACCAGCCATGGCTACGCCACCGGGGCCGACGCCGAAGAGTTCTGACGGTTCACCGGGACGTGACGCCCAGTGCCTTCCCGAAGATGATCATGCGCCGCGGCGTTCCCCGCCAGCGGACCTGTTCCATTTCGTGGCGCGGCGCGCCCGGGCGCGTGCCGCGGCCCGGCTTAGCCGCGCCTGGATCCGGAGGAGCCGGGGCACCGCAAGGTAGACGGCAGTGGGAACCACCACGAGGGTGAGCGCAAACGCCCGAAGGACCGGAGGCCACTCCGGCACCAATGCAGCCAGCGCGCTCATCCCGATGGCGGCCAGCGGAAAAATCGCCAGCCACGTCACCGCGGCCCTGACATGGACGGATGCGATGCCGGCGGTCCGATGATGATCTACGCCCGTTTCGTCGGCGGCAAGCGCTTTGCCCTCGTGTTCCACTCAATCTCCAAACGTCTGGTTGGAAACGATGCTACGGAGCCGCGCCGCCCAAAAGCAAACGAACGGTTGGAGATAGGATGGGGCCATGGCCTGGGACACTGACGCGACGCGGGAGAAGATCCTCGCGGCCGCCATTGCCGAATTTTCAGAGCGTGGCTTCTCCGGCGCGCGGATCCACCAGATTTCGAAGAGTTCGGGGTGCAACCGCGAACGGATCTACTTCTACTTCGGCGACAAGGCCCAACTCTTCGAAGCGGCGCTCACCCGCCAACTCGCCACGGCCCTGGACGGCCTCCCGGTTATCGGCTCGGGACCTGCTGCGATCGCCGATTTCGCGGGACGGTACTTTGACTTTTCCAGGAGCCCCCCCGGTCTCGCGCGGCTCACGTTTTGGGAGGGGCTTGAGCTGGGCCATCCGGTCGGCGCAGAAGCTCGCGCCCTCCGCTCAGCAGACAAGGTGGCCGAGATCCGTCGCGCGCTGCCCACGGCGAGCGAGAGGGCAGCGGAAGACCTGCTGCTCACAATCGTGACACTCTGCCACGCATGGGCATCGAGCCCGAACGTCCACCTTGTGATCACCGGAGCGGCGGACGAGGAACGCAGGCGCGTGGCCATCATGCGAACCAGCGAACTGCTCGCCCATGACGCCGCGGACGCACAGTAGGCACAGATGCAGTAGGCACAGGCGGGCTCAGCCCAGGCGGACGACGGGGTGTCGCCTTCATCGCCGGTGAATGTCTTGCGGTCGACGGTGATCAGCAGCAGGGCAACCGGGGCGATCAGGACCGCCACACCGGCGGCCCAGAGTGAAGACCATCGAGTAGCCTCCAGAGAGCGCCGCCGGCAACATACCGCCGGCCGGAGCGGGCACCAGCCCCTCCCGAATCGCCCATGCTTTCGCCGTTTCGTGGTTTCGTGCCACGGACTGCCCTGACATGCTTGTGGGGTGTCCACTATCTCGACGGAAACACCCCGGACCGCGCTCAGCTGGAAACTGGTGCCGGCGGCGCTTGTTTCCACGTCCGGTGTGCTGCTGTTTGGCGTCCAAAATGACGCTCTTGGCTACGGTACTCTCGCGGCTGGCCTGGCGACGGCGGCCTTCATCGACCGCGGGTTGATGCGGCACCTCGTGCTCATTGCGGCGGGAATGGTCATCATCAGCGCGGTTCCTCTGAACGCCGATTTGAGCATCCGGCACATGGTCCTCATGGGTGGCGCCCTCGCCCTGGCCGTGCTGGTGCCGTGGCTGGTGTCGCGTTTCCTTTACGGCGAGGAGATCATCAGGTTTCCGGTGAACACCGGCCGGAAGTGGCCGCTCGCCGCGAAGCTGTACCTGGTTGGCGTGGCGGCGCTCGGATATTTCATTCTGCCCGTGTATCTGATCAGTACCGGGGTCTACCAAAACTGGCCGGACGCGTCCGATCCGGCAATCTTTTGGCGGCTTTTCCTGGGAGTGAACGCCGTTGGCATCTGGGACGAGTTGTTCTTCATCTGCACAACTTTCACGCTGCTGCGGCAACACTTTCCAGACTGGCTGGCCAACGTCCTGCAGGCCGTGGTTTTCTCCTCGTTCCTCTGGGAGATCGGCTATCAGGCCTGGGGACCGCTGTTGACGTTCCCCTTCGCGCTGCTGCAGGGCTATACCTTCAGGCTGACGAAGTCCTTCACCTACGTCGTGTCAGTACATCTGATCTTCGACTTTGTCCTGTTTCTCGCGCTGGTGCACGCACACAACCGGGACTGGCTGCCCATCTTCTTGTACTGACGTGGCGGCCCGCCGTGCAGCCAGGCTCCCCGGCCACTGCGGTCAGATTCGGTAGGCTGACGCCAGCCCGTCATCGAGCGGGAAGCGCCTGCTGGATTTCCATCGACAGGCCTGCGGGGACTATTGGTGGTGGGGTTGAGTCGGTGACAGGTTTTGCGCGGTGGGGGCGAACCTATTTCGCCATGCAGGCGATTGGCGGCATCTCCTGGTGGACCGCAGTGTTCCTCGTGCCCGGGGTGCGCGAGGCGACCCTAGGGAATCTGGACCCGGCCGCCGTCGCGGTCTTCGACATTCCGCTCTTCGTCGTGGCCTCGGCCGTGGCGGCATGTGGCGTCAGGGCTGCCGCGGTGGTGAGCGCCGGCTGGACAAGCGTCGTCGCCGTCGCACTGGCGGTGTACGCCACGTTCACAACCGAAGCGGGCTGGGGCGTACTGAGCATGGGTGCTGCTGCCGCATGTTCGGTGATCGCGCTCTGCGCCCACTTGCTGGGACGCGTACCGACCACGTGGATCATCCGCGGCCCCTTCGCATTCCGCCCCGCCGTCACCCGCTCAACCGCCGCAACCCACGTGGCGTCAACATTCGGGCAGATCGTCCTGTTCTGGGGGTTCTTCCTCGTGGTGGTTCCGTGGGCCATAACGGTTCTTGAGCAGCGCTGGGCGGTGTCGCTCCCGTTCCCTCCGGGTGCGGGGCCTGTCGGGGTCGCAGTTCTCCTACTCGCCAGCGGTCTTGGCATCTGGTCGGCCCTGGTGATGTCGACCCTGGGAGAGGGCACGCCGCTGCCGTCGGCGATGCCGAACCGTCTGGTCATCGCAGGTCCGTATCGCTGGATTCGGAATCCTATGGCGGTAGCGGGCATCGTCCAAGGCACCGCGGTCGGCCTGATCTTGCAGTCATGGCTTGTGATCGCCTACGCGGTCGTGGGCTCGCTGGTGTGGAACTACGTCATCAGGCCGCTTGAGGAATCTGACCTCAAAGAACGGTTTGGCGAAGAATTCCAGCACTACCGCGACACGGTGCGCTGCTGGATCCCGCGGGTGCCGACGTCTCAGCGTTCAAAGGGACTATGGAGACGTCTTTCCGAGACATACGAGAGGCCGGCTTTCTCACGCCGCCGCTAAACCTGCCTCGGCCAGTGTCTTGAAAAACCGTAGTATTCCAAGGCGTCCACGTGGCCAGACTTCGCAGGAATCTAGGTTGCAATTAGCGCCCCCTCACAGTGCATTTCACCGTACGGGTCATACGTACATTGCCCTCTTCGGCGCCGGACCAGGAGCCGTGGAAGTAGGGAGAGTGCTGTCAGGGACCGGCTAACGGGCGCCGGGCAAGTGCGGAGCGTTCGTTGCCGCGCGTGGTGGCCACCTGCCAAAGTGCTCGCATGGAATATCAACGCCGCCGCACGGTGGAGGCAATCGCCTGACATTGGAGTGCAGTGGTGGCCGTGGTCGAAACGATTGAGCTTCCCCGGGTGTGCACCGTGTGGAATAGTGCCATCCATAACCTTGGGGGTAGAAGTGATGAAGTGCAGACGTTTGCTGGACCTCGCAGTCGCGATTTCCCTTGTAGCGGTTCCGCTTACGGGATGCGCGGGGCAACAGCCAGAACGCGGGAACCCGCAATCTTTTGACTCCATTGATGAGGCCTATGCTGCCGTCGATAACGTCCTGGGCTGTGATACTAAACCCGATGGCGATCCGGTTGTTCCTATGGGCGATGGCATTCCTCTCACTTCGGCGCAGAGACTTTGTTCAGAAAAAATTCAGATAGATCTCTATCCGAATCAGGACGCCCTTGAGAAGAGCTATCAAATATGGTCTGACTCAAAACAGGGAAAGATCCCTCTCGTTCGGGGAAGTAATTGGATGGTTGTTGACCTCAGCCAAATCGCGAGTGGCCAGCCATCAAGCGTTAACATCGAACGTTTGGCCGAGAAACTGAATGGCCAGTACGCCATCGTCGGCACGTAACCGGTACACCCCGAGAACGTCCGTCCGCAAATTCCTTGACCAGATACTCTGCAGCCGCGCGCCCGGTGAAGGATCCACAACTGTGCCGCGTAATGCCTGCCCCTGCGATCAGGACTAGGTCTTGGGCAAGGCAGCAGAGTGGCTCGGTTTAGGACGATTAGTTCGTGCGAACTTGGGGTCTTGCGTGGCTGCCCATCGAGGTAACCACGGCGGCTACGGCGGCGGCCAGGGCTGGAATGTAGAACCATCCGATGCTTGCGGAGCCGATGACTACGAAGACAATAAGAACGACAGTAGTCGCGACCGACACTGGAGTCCGCGCGCGTCCTCGTGCGAGGAGAGGTAGCGCGGTCAGGGCCACGGGGATGAGCAACGGCACGAACATAGACGGCCCTCCTGTTTCCAACAGGGTCGGATGGCTAACCTGCTCTGGCCCACCGGACGTTAGTTTTACCTGGGTGTACATGGGAACCAGAAGAGAACCAAGGACGTGATTATCGCGAGTGAGACAGCAAGGACTTGGCGAACATTCCAAGTATCCGGATGACGTTTCATATGACTCCCCAGATGTAGCTGTGTAGGTCAACGAAAGCACCGTTGGTGTGTTTCCACTAGAGGCCAGTGGGATCGAACAGAACGTCCTGCTTGAGGTTCCTCAAATGGACGGGCTTGTAGGTCGCTTCCTCCTTATTGAGAAGAGAGCTAGGGCGATTCCTGCCGCCGCGATCGGCAGGGCCGTTCTGTACGCGCTGCCCAGATATGTAAGGACCCCACCTAGAGGGTAGGTCGCACCAAGCCACCCGACCGTCACCACCGTAGCCCTTCCGATGGTTGAAAGGGGGTGACCCAGCAGCGCAATAAGCCTCACCGTGAGGCACGAGGCTCCGGCTAGAAGGAATATGAACGCACCGACGAACGCAAGACGGTCGGCGGTAGATGCGCCAGCAAAATTTGCGAAGCCAGTTAGCGCCAGGACGAGTCCCAGAAGCAGCAGCCCGAGTTCCGACGCTAACAGGGCCGGGTGTTCGAAAAGCGGCTTGAGCATGGAACGACCCTAATTGGAGCGGCTACGACTTGCCATACCAACTCCGATTCGGTGAAAACGCTTAAGCTGTCCCGTTTACGGATCGGCCTACGGGCGCAGGTGTGACACCAAGGGATCACAGAACACCGTCACGAAGCGATCAAATCCACACTGACATCAACAGTGTGTTGACAACAAAGTGTTGATCGCGTGGGATTGATGCATGACTCCGGATGATCGCTCTCTCGCCGATGCTCTCGCTGCTCACCGTGCCGTCTTGGGTGCTGTCGGGGGCGACGGGCTGTCCGAGCGGCCGTGGCAGCATCTTGGGCAGCCGGCGAGCGACTGCGATCTCGTGCGTCTGGCGGCGTGGAAGGCTGCGGATGAGGACGTCGAAGCGGACGTTGTGACGGCTGGGTTGGGGCTGATTGGCGCTGCCCGGGCTGAGCTGGACCAAGTCGAGGCGGGGCTGTTGTTCGCCGCGAGGGCTGCGGGCGTCACGTTCCAGCAGCTCGCTGTAGCGCTGGGATTGGGGTCGGGGCAAGCCGCGCAGCAGCGGATGTCGCGCGTGCTCGCCCGCCTGGGTACCCAGTCGTGAACGCGTTCATCCCGCTTCGCGAGGCGAACGCGGCCTGCGGGTCGAAGGCTGGAGTGCTGGGTCAGCTGTTGCGGGCCGGGTTCGCGGTCCCGGATGGATTCGTCCTGCCAGTCGATCCGGACGCGGGCTGGGAGCAGGAACTACCCGGCGTCCTGGACGCGCTGGGCGGCTCCAGCTGCGCTGTGCGGTCTTCGGGGATGGTCGAGGACGGGCACGAGTGGTCGTTTGCGGGCCAGTTCCACACGAGTCTGAGGGTGCTGCCTACCGATGTCGAGACTGAGGTGCGCAGGACAGCTGCTGCTGTGGAGGAGGCGCGCGCATACGCGTCCGCCGTCGGCCAGCCCGCCCCTGACAAGGTGGCTGTCATAGTGCAGCGGATGTTGTCCCCCGCCGCGGCGGGCGTCGCTTTCACGCGCGATCCCGTCACCGGACAACGGATCAGCGTCATCGAGGCTGTCCATGACCTGGGTGACCGGCTCGTATCGGGACAGGGCCACGCGGAGCGGTGGCGAATCACGCCCGGCGACCGGCCTCGGCGCTTGACGGCGCGCATGGTCCTCAATGCCGAACAGGCAACCACGGTGAGCCAGGTCGCCGTATCGGCCGAGGAGCTCCTTGGCGGCCCACAGGACGTGGAGTGGGCGATCGCAGACGATCGGGTGTGGATTCTGCAGGCCCGGCCGATTACCGCAACCTGGACAACCGAACAGGTTCTCGCTGCCCCAAGCCGGGACGCGACGGCAACGGTGGGCCTGATGTTCGGCACGCCTTCGAGTCCGGGCACCGCACGCGGGCGCTTGCGCATCATCGAGGGCCTTGACGACTTCTCCCGGTTCGCCGCCGGTGAGGTGCTGGTATGTCGGGCGACGTCACCGGCTTGGACGCAGCTGCTTGCTCGAGCGGCGGCTGTCGTCACCACGCGCGGTGGGGTGCTGTCGCACGCCGCGATCGTCGCCCGCGAGTTGCGTATCCCTGCCATCACCGACGTCCCCTTCGCCATGGGCCTGCCCGATGGCGTGCTAGTCGACGTCGACGGCACCACCGGAACCATCACCGCAACGGAGACCCGATGACATCACCAGACGACGTCCGGCTCCAGGTCCTTCACACAGTGCGGATCCTCGGCTACGCCGGAACTTCCCCCGTGAGCGAGCGCGCGGGTCTTCCGGCCGCCCAGGTCGACGAAGCCCTGCTCGATGCTCAGGCAGCAGGGCAGGTGATCTGGACCCGGTTCGAGGCCGACGGCGGATGGTCGCTCACCGAAGCTGGCAAAGCAGAGGGCGAGAAACTCCTGGCCGAGGAGCTGGAGCGCGCCGGCGCCCGTGTCGTGGTGCAGTCCGTGATGACCGAGTTCGAATGGCTCAACCATCAGGTCACCGACGCCTGCACACGCTGGCAGTTGGCCGAGATGGGCATCGCCGAAACGGGCATGAGCCTCGCCGAGACCATCAAGGAACTCGCCCGGGTCGGGGAAGCATGGGCGATGCTCGAAGAGGCGTTGGTGCGCCGCTTGCCGCGGTTCGATGGCTACCACGAACGATTTAGCGTGGCTGTCGATCTCGCCTCGAGCGATCCCGCGTGGGTGACAGGGACCGGCCGCGAGTCCGCGCACCGAGTCTGGTTCGAACTTCACGAAGACCTCCTTGCCACACTCGGCCGCTCCCGCTGACGTGGGTGTTCCAAGCAGGCGCAAGAGCGAGCAACGACTGATGGCAGCGGGCAGCCGGGTTGAGCTCTTCGCGGCTATACGTCAATGTCGAATCGCGCCTTGCAGCGCAAGCACGGGGTCGGGTACCGCACGGTCGCTGCTGCGTTGGATCCGGCGTGGCCGAAGGCCAAGAAGCCGTCGCCCATGCGCGGGTCACGGCTCGATTCGTACCGAGACGTGATCGACGGCTGGTTGCGTGACGATCTCGATGCGCCGCGGAAGCAGCGGCATACGGCCAAGCGAATCTTCGACCGGCTGCTGGACGAGACCGCCCTGACCCCGCTGATCGCGTTGCCCGCCATGGGCTGGCTCTTCCTCCGGACCCTTCGCGAGCCGACGCCTCCACATCAAGTGACGACGGACGTAACTGCGGCAGCGAAGGCGTCCGCATAAGCAACCACAACTCCCGCCTCAGCATCAATTATCGAGGCTAGGAATGCCGCCATTTAGGGCTGCGATGCACGGACAGCGCCGGACTCAGAGCCTGGTGCTTCGTGCTCAATCAGTGAGCAGGAAGCACCAGTTTTCGACCATCAGATCCAGCGACATATCACGGTCCACGGTCCAGCCGAGCCGCATCCAGCGCCGTGAGAAGAATTCCAGTTCGCCGAAAGCCAGCGCGCACCGCACACGGCGGCTGGTTGGCTCAAACCGCCCGGCCCGGTCGAGGCCTGCCTGCATGTCATCGATCGCCGAGTCGAACCACTGGTCCAGGGCCGCCTGGATGTCCGGTTCGCTGGCCGCCGCCTGGTGGGCCGCCACTACGTAAGGGCGGATATCGGCCCACTGGTCGAACTTCCGGGCGAGCCAGGCCCTGATCAGTTCGCGGTCCCCGGATTCCACCACCGAATGCAGCGGCGGGACATCCGCCTCGGTCAGCATCTCGTTGGACCGCTCGACGAGCGACCGCATGAGCTGCGCCTTGGACGGAAAATGCGCGTAGAAAGTGGCCCGGGTGGTGCCGACGGCAACGGCGATGTCATCCACCGTGGTGGCGGCATACCCCTTCTCTTCGAAGAGCTCCAGCCCCTTCTCGCGCAACAGCCGGCGGGTCATCTGCTTCTGAGCTTCTCGAATGCTTGCCACTCCCCCAGATTAGTGCAGGACTCACAGCGGCCTTTCACTTGACGCGCTGTGTAGCTCCGGCCACGGCAGGCGGAGGGGAGATGGTCGCCCGGATCGCCCTAGACGGCGGCCATGACCCGCTCGCCGTTGAAGTATTCGAGCTCCCAGCCGTCAACGGCATGGTGGTGGGCCAGATTGAGCACTGCGTTGTCGATGCTTTCCAGGGTGCGGCCAATGGCCAGACTGAGGCTGACCCGCAGCAGCGTGCCGTGGGCGACGGCCAACACCCGCTGGCCGCTGAACTCCTCGGCCAGCGCGTCCAGCGCCGCCAACCCGCGGCTGGCCGCCTCGTCCTCTCCTTCCGCGCCGCGGAAGCCGCCGGGGATGCGCAGTGCCTCCAGTTCCGGTCCGGCCTGAAGCCCCTCAGCGGGTCCGAAGCTGCGCTCGGCAAGTTCCGGCACGCGCCGGGCCACACGGAGCCCCAGCCCGTCGGCAATCAGGTCGGCGGTTTCGGCGGCACGGCTCAGCGGCGAGGACACGACGGCATCCCAGCAGTAGCCCGACAGGACGGCGGCGGCGTCGCGCGCCTGGCCGCGGCCGACGTCGTTGAGCGGAATGTCGGTGGACCCCTGAAGGCGGCGCTGCGCATTCCAGTCGGTCTGGCCATGGCGAACAAGGGCAAAAGTCGTCAGGGTCATGCCGTCCATTCTGCCCTGACCTCGGGCGGTCTCCATCATCAGTGCGTCAGCGGCACGATATTATCCCGCGGTGCCGGCCTGAGCGGCGTAGCCGGTGGCCCGGTCGCGGACCTTGTTCACGTACGAATCCGACTGGTTGTAGGAGTAGATGGCGTCGGACCAGCCACTTGCGGTGGTGAGGTCACCGCCGTGGGCGCACAGGTACGAGGCGGCAGTCAGCGCGGCGTCGTCAATGTTGAACGGGTCGGCTTTTCCGTCTCCGTTGCCATCCCGTCCGGCGAGCTGCCACGTGGAGGGGATGAACTGCATGGGCCCGACGGCGTGATCCCAGCGGGCGTCACCGTCCAGGGCACCGCCGTCGGTATCAGGGATGGAGGCAAAGCCGTCGCCATTAAGGCTGGGCCCAACAATTGGCCCGCTCGCCTGCCCGGTGGCGGTCAGGCTTCCGCCGCCGTACGTGCCGTGGGCGGTCTCGACGAAGCCAACGGCCGCCACCGTATTCCAGCCGATCCCGCACGTCGGAGCGGTTTCATTGGCCGTACCGGCCGCAGCCACGTAGGCCTGGAGCGCGCGGGCAGGGATCCCGGTCCGCGCCGCGGCCTCGACGAGCCACTGGGCATCCGCGCTCCGGGTGACGTTCACCGCGGGGATGATGCCGCTGGACAACGTGGCCAGTTTTGCCTCCGCTCGCGGCGGTGCGGGCAACGCTCCCCGGGCTTCCGCGCCGGAGAACCGGAGCGCCCAAAACAAGAAGCCGGTGATGACGCAGAAAACGAACAGGCCCAGGACCACAAGGCGTTTCAGACGCAGCACGGACTAGCAGGACCTGCCGCGTACCTTGGCGACCTGCGGATCCATAGCCGGGAGGCAACTCGCCCCGGCGCCGGATACGTGCAAAGCCATCGCCCTAGCCTTCACATTCAACGCAGTAAGCGTGGCCGTTCTTTTCGCGCGCCACTTGGGACCGGTGCCGGACCAGGAAACAGGAGTAGCAGGTAAATTCGTCCTGCGCCTGCGGGATGACCTGGACAACAAGCTCCTCGGCGACGAACTCACCTCCCGGGGTGATCGCATCGTCAAAGGCATCGGCTTCATCCAGCTCACGGACAACGCTGCGGGCATCCGGGGCGTTGGCGGATTGGAGCGCCTGCAGGGAATTGTCCTGCGACTCCTTGACGTCGGATCGGACTTCGTCGTAATCGGTTGCCACGGGGGTGACTCTCATTCCTATGTTTAGTTCTGACGGGAAGCCAACGTACACCATTGCGCGCCTCGCCGCGGCATATGAACTGCGGCACCCCCGCTGCAGGCCTCAGGCCGAGCGGGAAATGGCCGCTAATGGCCCGGGTGCGACTTTCCTGGCCCGTTCCCGGGCGGCCGGGGGGCAGGGTGTTCGGCGAACGCTTCCCGGGCCAAGCGCGCAAACCCGGCTAGCAGGACTGATGGGTCGTCCTTCCAGGATGCAAGGAACACTGATATCGGTGCGGCGTCGCGGACTGGCTTGTAGACAACCCCGGCGCGTTGGTATTGCGCGGCGGTGGCCTCGGAGGACATGCCCATGGCCTTGCCTGTGGAGATCAGCGTCAGCCAGTCGTCCACGCTCTGGACGGGGCGCAGCGATGAAGGCTGGGAGTCCGGACCCCAAAGGTCCCCGGCAGTGGTTCCGGTCCGGCTGTCGATGGCGACGCTTCGCCCGGCAAAGTCCGCCATGCGCAGGAAGCGCCGGCGGGCCAGCGGATCCGTCGCGGCGACGGCCGCAACCCGGCGTTCCGTTCCGATCAGCGCCTCCGTGAAGCGGGGGTCGTGGAGCCGGCGTCGGACGACGGCGACGTCGACGGATCCGTCCGCAAGGCCGGCCGCTGCGGAGTTCGACTGCACCCAGATAAGCTGCGCTGCCGTGTTTTCTTCCTCCCAGCGGCGCTGCAGCGCTATGGTCCGGCTGCCCAGCGCGGACCAGGCGTAGCCGACCCTCAGCTCACCGGCATGATCCCTCGCGGCCACTTCGAGCAACCTGGCTTCATCAAGGACCCGCCGTGCATGTTCGATGATGCGTTTCCCTGCCGCCGTCGGGGTCACGCTGCGCGTGGTTCGCTGAAAGACGCGCACTCCCAGGGTGCGTTCCAGTGCCGCGACAGATCGGGAGATGCTTGCCTGGGACGTGCCCAAAGTGATCGCTGCGTCGGTGAATGTCCGGGCGTCGTCGACTGCTACGAGCGCCCGGAGATGGCGCAGCTCAAGATTCATACGGTCATCGTATAGAAACGTCACGGCAAGCATTTATAGGTTTGAAGATTTCGCCCCACACTTTGGGTTATGGAGGCATACACAGAGGACGGTTTGGGCCCGGACCGCGGCCGGTCGGCTCAATCCCAACCGCGGTTTTTCGGCGGCCTGTTGACCATGACGGGCAGCGGACTCAGCAATCAGATCGGGGCGGGAATCGGAGCGCACGCTTTCCCGGTCCTCGGACCCGCGGGGGTGGTCGCCGTGCGCCAGCTCGTGGCCGCGGCCGTGCTTTTGACTGCGGCCCGGCCGCCGCTCCATCGCTTTACGTGGAAACAGTGGTGGCCGGCACTCCTGCTGGGCGGAACGATCGCCCTGATGAACATTTGTCTCTACGTGGCCATCCAACGGATCGGGCTGGGGCTGGCTGTCACCCTGGAATTCCTGGGCCCGCTTGCAATCGCCCTCCTCCGGTCCGGGTCCAAACTCGACCTGGTGTGCGGGCTGTGCGCCGGCACCGGCGTCTACATCCTGGTGCTGCCCGGATCCTCGAGCGACTTCCTGGGCATTGGAATCGCCGTGGCCGGCGCAGCCTGCTGGGCGGCCTACATCCTGCTGAACGGGGTGGTAGGCCGGCGACTGCCCGGACTCCAAGGCCCGGCAGCTGCGACCTCGGTTTCCTTGCTGTTCTACTTGCCAGTGGTCGGCTATCTGGTCGCGGCGGGGTCCCTGACCGGCCCGGCCCTGTTGTTTTCGGTGATTGCCGGAGTGCTGTGCTCAGTCATCCCGTACGCCGCAGACGTGGTGGCGCTCCGTCACGTCAGGCCGGCATTCTTCGGCGTATACATGAGCATCAATCCGCTGCTTGCGGCTCTCTCGGGGATGATCGTGCTGCGGCAGATCCTCGCTGTTCACGAATGGCTGGGTATCGGCATCATTGTCGCCACCAACGCGGCTGCCATCCTGCTGGCCAGCACGAAGCGGAGCGCATCCAGGTCCTGAGGCTGGGGTGTGTCTCTCTCCAGAAACAGCGGTGCAAGAGCATTCAGTGGAATGATGGCGGCCGGGGTCAGCCCTGCGAAATCTCGCCGGGTGGACGATCACCCTTCCCCGCTGGCTTCTGCATCCCGAGGATCAGGAATGTGACGCCCATAGTGAGGAACGCAATCCAGGCCGTGGTTCCAAGGAAGATCATTGTGATCGCAACGGCGAGGAAAACGATTCCGATGGGCAGGAATGCCGTGCCCCGGCTTCTCTTCGCTCGGCCGTCGGACTCCGACCTGGGCTTTCTTTCATCGCTCATTTGGCCGACGCTACGTGGGTGGACGGGGAACCGCAAACGCTACGGCAAAAGCTCCGCGCCCGAACGGATGGCTGGGATGTCCGGAATCCGGCACACAAATCACCAATTGAGCGGGAGCCCGCCGGACCGCATTGCCCTCGGATATGAGTTAGACACTTTAGTCGTGGAGGACTACCTGGTAGAGGTAGTGGTCTTGCCATTTGCCCGCAATCTGAAGGTATCGCGGCGCCATACCAATCTGCTGGAACCCGGCCTTTAGGAGCACCCGCTGCGAACCAACATTGTGCAGCAGAGTGCTCGCCTCGATGCGGTGCAGTCCGAGTTCGTCACGTGCCATTTCGACTAGCATCTGGACCGCGGCGGACGCCAGGCCGCGGCCTGCATACGTGCTGTCCACCCAATAACCCAGCCCCGCACTCTGGAGCGGGCCGCGCACGATTCCAGCCACGTTAAATCGACCGACGAGTGTATTGCCAGCAAACAAGCCGAGCGGATACCCCTCCCCTGCTTCATGCGCAACCAGGCGGCTGGCAATGTCGGCAGCCTGCCAAGTCTCGGTGTAGTACTCCTCGGGTCGTACCGGCTCCCAGGGGGAAAGGTACGCGCGGTTGCGTACATATGCCGCGGCAAGGGCTGCCGCATCACTCTCGCGCAGTACGCGCATGTTGACGCTTTCACTAAGTTGGCGCGATTCAATCATCGCTCGACAAGGATCCTTTACGGTGAGGGAACTTCAAGGACACTGGGAGCGCCCGGACACTTCCAGTCGAAGAGGTCAGAGGTGGGATCAACTGCCAGATAGAACGAACCGGTAACAGTCCGCATCAGGGGATCGTCCCCGCCGATAGCTGGTTGGTCCCGTTGCGCCATAACAATCTCCCCATCCCAGTGACTGCACTCTGCAAGGAGCGGCCATCTTCCGCGTCCCATGACCGACTGATTATGGCAGTTTGTGCGGGGCCGGCGGCGACCACTGCGGCCATCGTCGCCCGTGGCGCGACGTGACGAAGCCCCGGACAGCTGTTGCCGCCCGGGGCTTCCAGTCACGCGCGTCGGGTCCTGAGCCGGACTCCGAACCCGCTCGAATCAGCGTTCCGAGACCAGCAGGCCGCCTCGCGGTGCACCGAGGTTTCCACCAGGACTGCCCTCAAGGCTGGACAGTCCGGCCGCAACGAAGGTGTTGGCCGGCCGCGGGAGCCCATAGTGTTCGCGGAGGGTCCGTCCGGTGTATTCGCGCCGGAAGAGTCCGCGGTCCCGCAGGATCGGGATGACGTGGTCCACGAACGCGTCCAGGCCGGACGGGAGCACGGGCGGCATGATGTTGAAGCCGTCCGCTGCCCCGGCCAGGAACCATTCCTGGATGGCGTCGGCCACCTGCTCGGGGGTCCCGGAGAAGGTGCGGTGTCCGCGGCCACCGCCGAGGCGGCCGATGAGCTGGCGCACGGTCAGGCGTTCCCGCCGGGCGAGGTCCACGATCAGGGTGTATCGGCTCTTGGCGCCCTCAATCTCGTCCTCGGACGGCAGGTCCTCCGGCAGTTCGGCGTCCAGGGCCAGCGACTCCGGCGAGACCTTCAGGACCCCGGCGAGTTGCCGTCTGGCGTGGTCGGGGTGGATGAGCTCGTCGAGTTGCTGTTCCAGGCGCCGGGCCTCGGCCTCGGTGGACCCGATGACCGGAACGATGCCCGGAAGCATCTTGATGGTTTCCGGGTCCCGGCCTGCCGCGGCGGTCCGTTGCTTCAGGTCGGCGTAGAAACGCTGCGCGTCGGGCAAGGTCTGCTGGGCGGTGAATACCGCTTCGGCGTAGCGGGCGGCGAAGTCCTTGCCGTCCTCCGAGGATCCGGCCTGCACAATGACCGGGTGCCCCTGGGCCGAGCGCGGCACATCCAGGGGTCCCTGGACACTGAAATACGTGCCAGAGTGGTTGACCTGGTGGACGCGGGTGCTGTCTCCCCAGATCCCGGCTTCCTTGTCCCCGACGGCTGCCCCGTCCTCCCAGCTGTCCCAGAGCTTGCGGGCGACGTCGAGGAATTCCGCGGCGCGCTCGTACCTCCGGGCGTGGGCAGGCTGGTCCTGCAGCGAGAAATTCCTCGCCGCAGCGTCGCCGGCGGTGGTGACGACGTTCCAGCCGGTACGGCCGCCGCTGATGTGATCCACGGAGGCAAACCGCCGGGCCAGGTTGTAGGGGTCGTTGTAGGTGGTGGAGGCCGTCGCGATGAGCCCGATGCGGTCAGTGACGGCGGCGATGGCTGCCAGCAGCACGGTCGGCTCGAGACTGCCGTAGGGGCGTTGGCCGACGTCGCCGTGCAGCACTGGTGAGTCCGCGAAGAAGATCGAGTCGAACGTGCCCCGTTCCGCCGTCCGTGCCAGCCGCTGGAAGTGCGCGACGTCGGTCCCGGCGAAGCTGTCGCTTTCCGGCAGCCGCCACGAGGCTTCGTGGTGGCCGGTGCTCATGAGGAAAGCGTTCAGGTGCAGCTGCCGTTCGCCGCTCACAGCGGGGCTCCGGAGACGTCTGCGGGAAGGACAACCGTTTCGGAATAGGTGGAGGAGTCGCCCTGGATGGAGCTGCTGCTGCGGCCATCGATCCCCACGGGAACGTCGCCGGCGACCGTGACCCGGTTCAGCTGGCGGGGTTGGCCGTCGTAGTTGTCGGGGGCGTAATGCTGGGTGATGCGGTTGTCGAAGAGCACCAGCTGGTTCGGTTCCCAGTTAACGCGAACCACGTTCTCCGGGCGCGTGACGTAGGCCTGGAGCAGCCGCAGGATGTCCTTGGATTCGGTGTTGGACAGTCCCACGATGCGCAGCCTTTGGGCAAAGCCGCCGATGAAGAGTCCCCGTTCCCCGGTGAGCGGATGGATCCTGACCACTGGGTGGGCGGTTTCGAAGTGGATCCGGGTGAATTCCTTCCGCCGCTCATCGGCGTTGGCGTGCTCAAGGTTCTTCGGCACGGAGTAGTCGTAGTCGTTGGTGTGGACGGCCCACAAGGTGTCGGCGAAGTTCCGCAGTTCCTCCGGCAGGTCCTGGTAGGCACCTGCCGAGGAGGCGATCAGGGTCTCCCCGCCGTAGGACGGCAGCGTGATGCTGCGCAGGGTGGAGGCCTGCGGCGGGTTGACCACAAACGTGACGTCGGTGTGCCAGTTGTTCGCGCTGCCGTTTTCGCTGTCCACCGGCAGGACCGACGGTTTGCCGTCGACGGACGCCACGGTTGGGTGCGCCTTCGTGAGCGGGCCGAAGCGGCTGGCGAAGCGCACCTGGTCTTCGTCGTCGTGGATGTTGGCGTCCCGGAAGACCAGGGCCTTGTGCGTGTTCAGGGCCGCGCGGATCTGGGCGATCGTGGCGTCGCTGAGGTCGCCGCTGAGGTCCAGGCCGCGGATCTCGGCGCCGATGCGCGCGCTGAGTTTCCGGAATTCGAGGCGGGTTTCGGTAGCTGTCGACATGGTGGTGGTCTCCTTGAAGTGTGGGGGTGGTGAGGTTGGCCGGGTTGGTTCGACTCGGCTAGTTCGCTTGGGATCCGACGGCGGTCCGCCACCGGGAGAAGTGCCGTTCGACGGCGACCAGCAGGTAGTTGACCAGCAGGCCGAGCACCGAGACGGTCAGGATCCCGGCGTACATGTCCGGGATCAGGAAGCTCATCTGGGAATTGACGATCAGGTACCCCAGGCCCGCCTTGGCCCCGACCATCTCCGCAGCGATGAGCACCAGGATCGAGGATGTTCCGGCCATCCGGATTCCCGTGAAAATGGTCGGTACCGCCGAGGGCAGGATGACCTTCTGGAACAGCCGGAAGTTCGAGAGCCCCAAGGAGCGTGCGGCACGGATCAGGAGCGGGTCAACCGTCCGGACACCGGCGATGGTGTTCAACAGCACGGGGAAAAACGCGGCATAGGCCACGATGCTGATCTTGGACGTCTCGCCGATCCCCAGCAGGAGCGTGAAGACCGGGAGCAGGGCCAGTGCTGCCGTGTTCCGGAAGACTTCCAGCAGCGGGTTCAGGAACCGGTCCAGTGCCCGGTACCAGGCGACCAGCAGGCCCAGGACGACGGCGGAGACGACGGCGATGCCGAACCCGCTGGCGGAGCGGGTGAGGCTTGCCGCCAGGTGGTCCTGCAGCTGGCCCTTGGCGATGAGGGAGCCCAGGGCGCGCAGGACCTCGTGCAGCGGCGGGAGGAACACCCTGGTGGAGGGCGAGGCAAGGTAGGTGGGCCCCAGTTCCCAGAGCAGGAGGAACAGCAAGATGGCGCCGGAAGCCCAAATCCCGCGTCCGGCCCTGCGGGCACCGGACCGAACCAGGGAGGGCAGTTGTCGGGTTGCCGCTCGCGCCGCGGTCCGCCCGGCATCGGCCGCGGGTGAAGATCCCGGTGCGGGTCCTGGTGCGGCCAGGGCGGCGACGTCTTTGGTCAGTGTAGGTGCGGTCATCAGGCTGCCCTTCCCTTGCTAAGTTGGCCTCCGCCGAGTTGGGGTGCCTCGTCGGGTGCCGAGCCGTCGGGGCGTATCTTGGCGTGTCCGGCTTCCTGGGCTTTGCGGACCTCGTCGTGCAGCAGGGACCAGACCTTGTGGCGGTGCTCGACGAAGACAGCGTCGGAGCGGACGTCCCCGCCGCCGGTCCGCTCCCCCAGGTCAATATCGACGATCTGTTTGAGCCGGCCGGGCCGGGAGCTGAGTACGGCCACCCGCTGGCCCAGGTACACGGCCTCGTCGATGCCGTGGGTGATGAAGATGATGGTCTTGCCCGTGGACCGCCAAATGCGCAGGAGTTCCTCCTGGAGCTGTTCCCGGGTCTGGGCGTCCAGCGCCGCGAACGGTTCGTCCATGAGCAGGATGTCCGGCTCGTAGGCCAGGCTCCGGGCGATGGCGACGCGCTGCTTCATGCCGCCCGAGAGCTCATGCGGATACCGGTCCTCGAAACCGGACAGGCCCACAAGTTCCAGGAAGTGGCGGGCCTTCTCGGTACGTTCCTTGCGGCCCAGGCGGCGCCCGTCGCTGCCGGGTCCTTCCAGGCCGAAGGCGACGTTGGCCGCCGCGGTGCGCCATGGGAACAGCGCGTACTGCTGGAAGACCACGGCGCGGTCGCGGCCGGGTCCACTCACCTCCTGGCCGTCCACGAGCACCTGGCCGGTGTCAGGCCGGGTGAGCCCGGCGAGGAGGTCCAGGAGGGTGGTCTTGCCGGAGCCGCTCGGACCCACCAGGGTGATGAACTCGCCCGCGGCGACGTCAAGTGTGATGCCCTCCAGCGCCGTCAGGGTGGAGCCTTCGGGGTTTTCTTTGCCGGGCCGGACGGTGAACTGTTTCCCGACGTTCCGGAGGCTGATCTTCGGCGTCGGAATGTACGGTACTGGTAGGTTCGGCGTCGTTTCCGTGCCGCGGGTCATGATGCCGCCCCCTTCAGCAGGCCGTTGAAGTCGTTCGTGTAGTACTTGGAGGGTGTGATGTCGCCGGTGACGATGCCGGTGTCATTCAGCCAGGCTGACCAGCGGGTGAAGTCCTCGTCGCTGATGACGCCCTTGGACGGGACACCGACGCTCTTCCAGTACTTCAGGGTTGCGGTGCTCTCGGAGCGCTGGCGCTTGTTGATGATGCTCGTAAACCGCGCGATCACCTCTTCGCGGGGAGTAGTGCGTTCCCATTCGATGGCCTTGGCAACGCCGGTGGTGAAGATTTTCGTAGTCTCCGGGTTCTTCTCGATGAAGTCCTTGCGGAGAACGAGCTGGCCGCCGGCGAAGGTGCCAAAGAGTTCGAAGTCGTTGAACAGGGACCGCAGGCCGCCCTTGGCGACAGCGTTATCCTGCAGCACTCCGCCGAGCGCCCCGACGTCGACCTGTCCGCGGCGGATGGCCTCCTCGGTGTCGTTCGGTGGTACGACGACGAGTTGTACCTGCTTGATCTCTTCCTGCGAGAGTCCGTTCTTCTTCAGGTAACTGTTGATCACGGCGTCCGAGTGGGCACCCAAGGTGTTGACGGCGATTTTTTTGCCGATCAGATCTCGCGGCGACCGGATCGGGCTGTCCTGGGTGACGTAGAAGCCGTTGAACGTTTTGTCGTCTTCGCCGTAGTAATTGATCACCGCGGTGACGGGGGCCCCGGCTTCGATGAGTTTCACCACGGCGCCCGAGAACGCGCCGCCGAAGTCGGTGGCCCCGGTCGCCGCTGACTGGATGCTCGCCGGACCACTGATGGTGTTGCCCACCCAGTTCAGCTTCACATCGCCCAGGTAGCCGAGGTCCTGGGCCAGTTCCGGCAACGTGACATTGTTGGCCGAACCCTCGTAGCGGAGTTCGGTCACTTCCGGCGTGCCGGGGGCACTTCCTGCCGCAGGCTGCGCGCTCGCAGGGCCGCCGCAACCGGAGACCACCAGCGAGACTGCCACGGTGGCAGCCACGGCCAGGGCGGAGGAAAGTCCTGCGGGTAAGAGTCGGTTTTTCATAGCGGATTCTTCCTGGATTCGATGATGCGGACCGGTCCAGCCGGCTTGTGCCCACCACTAGAGCAGAGATGAATCCAAGCCGGCAGTCCCCCCGAAACCCAACGAAACCGCGCGTAACCCGGCGACGAAAGTGGCCACGGACGCCCGCCGTCACCCACGCCGACGCATCAGGAAGCAGTCCGTAACGGGGTGGACTCACGCGGTCATCTGCGGCCGTCCCGGGCGACTTCTGCGGCCCGTCGGGTCGGCGGTGTGACGTGATGGTGACGCCCGACGACGGCGGGTGACGGCGCCGCTGCCGCGCCGCCGTCGTGCCCCTGAGCGAAAGAATTCCTCAGAAGTAGCCGAATGTTGCGTCCCTCAGCGCTGCAAAGAAGGCCGACGGCGGGTCACTGCCCCCGGGCTGAGGTCCCGGAGGGGTCCATTGCTTCGACGGAAATCAGGGTCAGGCCGAGGTCCCGGACTTTCCCCAGCAGCCCATGCAGCGCGGCCTGGTCAGGGACTAAGCCGCTGAGGCTTGTTGTGCCGTCCCTGTGCCGGGTCACCGCGAGGTCCCCGAACCAGGCGGACCAGTGGTCCTCGAGGTGCCCGTCGACCACGATCCGGTAGCCCGTGGTTCCCGTCCCGGATGCAGGGTGCGTACTCATTTGGCGTCGGCCGGGTCGAGCGGCGCGGGTGTGGCCTCCGGCTGGGGACGGCCGGCGGCAGCGCGCTGTTCGCGCCACAGCGAGTAGCCCAGGCCGATCAGCGCGACCCCTGTGGGCACGGCGAAGAACCGTTCGTTGATCTGCGGCAGCAGCGGGATCAGGATGGTGGCGAGGGTGCCGCCGGCAAGGACCGCGGCCGCCCAGCGGGCGAGGACGTTGGCGCGGAAGAGTGCGATGCCAAAGATCAGCCCACCGGCCAGGTAGGTGATCCCGCCGACCGCGCTCAGGGGCAGCATCAGGCCAATGTCGCCCGCAGCGTGCCCGCCGGTGGCGACGGCGAGGACGTCGCTGACGTAGCCCGGTGCACTGTGGACCAGGGCGGGGAGGACCACCGCGCCAACGACTTCGATGCTCATCATGATCAGGTAGCCGGCACCAAACACGAGGTACCCGAGGAGGCCCAGCACTCCGATCTGCTTCACCTGGCGCAGGTACATGCCGGTGATGCCGATCAGCGACAGGACCGCCATGAACACCTTCAGGGTTTGCCGGACTTCCCATTCGGTCGTGGTGACCAAGCCGGCGTCCACGTGGGGGTGGTTGATCTGGATGCCGATGAACAGCAGTCCCCCGGCCACGGCGCAGAGGCCGGCCGCTCGGGTGAGTTTGGTGGTGGTGATGGACATGTCCGGCTCCCTGGTTCTGAGTATCCGTGGCGGGCGCCGCGGGATAACTCAAATCTAGGAACGGACGGGGTGACCGGGCGTCACCCGATGATGTGACCGGCAGGGTGATTTCTGCGACCGCGCCGCCTGGATCAGGCCGGCTACATCAGGCCGCGCTCGCGGGCCCGCCGCACTGCCGCCTGGCGGTTGGTGACCTCCAGCTTGGTGAAGATGTGCTTGGTGTGGGTGCGCAGGGTGTTGTGCGAGATGAACAGTTCGTCGGCGATTTGCGGGCCGGTCAGGTCGCTGCCGAGGAGCCTGAGCACCTGCCGTTCCCGCCTGCTGAGAGCCTCAGGCGGGAACGGCGGCCGGTGTTCCGGTCCGTCGGCCGGCGGCGCGGCAGCAGCAGGGACGAGGCTGAGCAAGCGGCGGGCTTGGTCCCCTCCGGCGCCTGGGTGGGTCCCGTCATGGTCTGCGGCGTCGCGCAGCAGCTCAAGCATGGGCTCGCCTTCGTCCAGGAAGAGCCGCACGTACCCATCTGCCTCGGGCGCTTCGGCAAAGGCCCGGCCAAGCGCGGCACGGGCCTGCGGACGGCGTCCTTGGGCGTGCCGGGACAGTGCCTGCAGCATCCGGATTTCCACCAGACTTCCGTCGCGTCCGGAGGACCGTGCGGCGTCGCCCAGCCGATCCAGCAAGCGATCCACACCCTCAGCGGCGCCGGCGTCGGGGTGCAATCTGTGCTGCGCGATGAGCAGGCGCACCAGCGTGAGGTGGTCGAACTCGTGCAGATAGCTGGCGGCGTCCGTGACGGCAATGTCACGTTCCCGTGCCCATTCGGCGGCGTCGGCCAGCTTGCCCTGCGTGATCCAGACCCGGGCCTTCATCGCGGCGATGGGACGGACCTCGGGGAAGAATCCGCGCCGGTACAGCGGCTCCGCCTGATCGAGGAACCCGATGGCCTGCTCCGGGCTTCCCTCGGCGTGGGCAAGAAGTCCCCTGGCCACGAACCAGCGGTAGCGGCTCTCCGTCATCACGCCCCGGTCGAAGAACGCGTCCGCGGCGTCAAGGTGTTGCCTGGCGTGGCCGAGCTCGCCGCGTAGGCAATCGATCTCGCTCAGCCCCACATGCAGCTCAGCAGTGGCCCGGGCAACGGGCTCGCCATGGGATCCGGCCACCCGCAGGGCATCCCCGTAAAGCCGGCGCGCCGTGCCGGGTCGGCCCGCGGCCAGCCACATGTCGGCGAGCACCACCGTGCTGCTGAGTTCGTCCACCAGGTTGCCGGATGCCTGCAGGCTGGCCACAGCCTGCGTGAAGGTCTGCAGTGCTTCCGGGATGTCGCCTTTCGCCCAGGCGGCGAGGCCCAGAAACCCGGCTGCGGCGCCCCTCGCCAGGTGATCCCCGGGACGTGCCAGGGCAAGGGCGTGCCGGGCGTTTTCCTCCACGCCTGCCGCATCGCCCCGTGCCTGGGCCAGCGAGGCACGGTAGACGGCGATGGTCGCGGGCAGCGTCTGGAGCTCCTCGGTGTCTGCCCACGGCGGAACCGCCCCGTCCGGTACCTCTGCCAGTGCGCGCTCCGCGTCGTCGAGTCTTGGCTCCACGCCGTGGAGGTCGCCGGAGACCATGAGCATGAAACCGTAGAACACGCTCAGCACCGGGCTCCGCCGGACAGCGCCGTCGGGGAGCTCCTTCAGCCAGCCGACCAGCATGGCTTCCTGACGGTTCCTACGGATCACCGGTACGGCAAGCTCCATGAGGTGCGCCGCACGGTCGAAGTCCCGGCCCGCCAGGGCGTGCCGGACCGCATCCTCCGGCAGGTCGTGCTGCTCGAACCAGCGGCTGGCGCGCTGATGCAGCAGAGGCAGCTGTTCGGGCCGCTCGCCGAGCAGGTTGGCCCGCAGCACGTCGGCGAAGAGGTGGTGATAGCGGTACCACTCCCGCCGGTCATCGAGCGGGACAATGAAAAGGTTGGCGCGCTCCAGTGCCAGGAGCATGCTGCTCCCGTCGTCGCGGCCGGTGAGGGCGTCACACAGCGGCCCCGTGAACCGGTCGAGCACCGCCGATTGCAGCAGGAAATCGCGGACCTGCTCGGATTGATGCCGCAGCACCTCCTCGACAAGGTAGTCGACGATGTACCGGTCGTTCCCGGCGAACCGGGCAATGAAGCCGGCGGCGTCGTCGCGCCCTTGGATGGAGACCGCGGCGAGCTGAAGCGCGGCGATCCAGCCCTCCGTCCGCCGTCCCAAAACGGCCACCTCCTCCACACCCAGGTCCAGCGCCGCCACCCCGTTGAGGTACGCCGCCGCCTCCCCGGACGTAAAGCGCAGCTCCGCCTCTCGGATCTCGACCAGTTCGCCGCGGGCCCGCCAACGGGGCAGGGGCAGGCCGGGGTCGGCTCGGGTGCTGATGACCACGTGCACGCGGGGCGGAAGGTGATCCAGAAGGAAGGCCATCGCGTCGCCGACCTCGCGATTGTCGATGAAGTGATAGTCATCGAGCACCAGCCAGAGAACGCCCGGAACTGCCGCGAGCTCGTTCAGTACCGTGATGAGGACGAGATCGGTGGGCACCGGAGACGAAGAGCTGAGTTCCAGCGCAGCAGACCCGACGCCGGGTAGCGCTGATTGGAGGGCGGTCACGACGCCGGTCCAGAAGGACGCGGGGTCGTTGTCCGCCGGGTCGAGCGAAAGCCATGCGACACAACGGTCTTCGGCGGACGTCGCGGCCAGCCATTCGGCCAGGAGCGTGGTCTTGCCGAATCCGGCCGGCGCGGACAACAGCGTCAGCCTCGACTCGGCCCCGCGGCGAAGGAGTTCGCTGAGCCGCGGGCGTGCCACGAAAGGACGCCGCAGCTGCGGGACGTAGAGCTTTGTTGCAATCATCGGACGTGCCATGGGACCCCGTTCCAAAGTGCACAACCGTGCCCGAAGTGTGCAACAGCTAAGGCTAGCGCACGGAGACTCTGGTGGTCAGGCTGCCGGCCCGGGTTCTGCATGCCTGCGTTCTGCATGCCTGCCTTCTGCATGCCCGCGTGAGCCAGTAGACCGGGCACGGCCCTGGATGAGGACTCAAGGGCCCCGGGATGCGAAAACGGCGGCCGGCCCTGTGAAGGACCGGCCGCCGCCGAAGATCTAACTGGACGTCAGGCCCGGGCCTTCCGTTTCACCCAGCCCCAAACAGCCGTAGCCACCAGCAGCACAAGGCCGATGATTGCCAGCCAGAGCAGGCCCTTGACTGCGAAGCCGAGGATCGAAAGAACAAGCCAAATGATAAGCAATGTGATTATTAGTCCCATATCGACAGCTTAGGGCATGCCCGCACCCAACAATTGCATCGGCGCTCGCTGCCGGCGTCCGACAGCGAGCCCAGCGACGGGCCGAATGCGCGGCATCCCCAGCCGAAGAAGGCTCCCCTATAGGCTGTGAAATGCATCTCTCGCAGAGAGGTTCTGTGGGGAGTTACCGAATGGGGCAGAGATGAGAATTTTGAGGCGCGTCGTCATGCCCGTGGCATGGCTGGCCGTGTTCACCGTCATAGCAGTGGCACTGGTCAAGATCGCATTTATCGATGGCATGAAGCCGGGAGAGGTCCTTGCCGGCCCCTCCGCGGAGGTGGCCATCCCAGTGGTTCAGGCCACCCGGGCCACAGTGACAAATGCCGTGCAGGTCAAGGCAACCGTGCAAAGCGATGCTCCGGTGGGAATCCGCAACACAACCGCCGGAGTCGTGACGCACTTTTTTCTTGCGGAGGGCCAACCGGTCACATCCGGTGACCGTATTTACCAGGTCCGTACCGAAGTGGTCACCGAATCAACAACACAGGACACCGCCGGGCTTGCAACGGCGGCTGACCAGGCGCCGTCACAAGCCCGGCAGCCGGTGACGCGCACCGGTCCTGTCTATACATATGCCGATGTCCTCGCCCCGGCGACGGGTCGGTTGGAAAGCCTCACAGTTCTGCTCAACCAGCAGGTTGGAGTCGGCGAAGCTGCGGGGACCGTCAACCCGGGGACTTTTACGGTCAGCGGATCCATCGACGCGGCCCAGCAGTACCGTCTGCTGGCCAAGCCCGGCTCGGCGGAGATCGCCGTCGTCGGGGGCCCTGCCCCGTTCTCCTGCCCCGCGGTGGCGTTGAAGGAAGCTGCCAGCGGCGGCGTATCAGGGAACGTGGGCGGCGTGTCGGGCGGGGTCAGCCGCACGGTGCCGTACGCCGTCGCCGTCCCGGGCGGGGGCAGCGGCCCTGAACAGGGCGGCGCGCCGACCGGAACCGTCAGCTGTGCCGTTCCGTCCGGCGTGGAGGTATTCGCAGGCCTGGGCGCGGCAATGACAGTGACCGCAGGCCAGGCCGCCGACGTCGTCACGGTGCCGCTCACCTCCGTTCGCGGCAGCGTGAAGGAAGGATCCGTGTGGCTCGCTCCCGCGGGAGCTGCACCGGATTCCTCAACCGGAACCCCGGCCGGAGAGCCGGCCGGCGAGCCGCAGGAACGCAAGGTGCAACTGGGCCTCAACGACGGTTCCATGGTGGAGATAGTCTCCGGCCTGGCCGAAGGCGAAGCTGTGCTGGAGTTCATTCCGGGCGCCCCCGCACGACAGGCCGGCGAGCAGTACGCCGGACCCGGTTCCATCCCGGCGGGCGGATGACCATGGAAGAACTGGTGTCCCTAGAAGGCGTGACCCGGACTGTCCGGCTTCCCGACGATCAAGAACTGCACATCCTCCGGGGCGTGGACCTTGCCGTCCATGCCGGAGACCACACGGCGGTGATTGGGCGTTCCGGGTGTGGGAAATCCACACTGCTGAACCTACTCGGGCTGCTGGACCTGCCCACCAGCGGGGAACTCCGCTTCCAGGGAACCCCGGTGCGGCAGCTAAGCGGCAACGCGCGGGCTGCACTGCGCGGCTCCTCGGTGGGCTTCGTGTTCCAGCAGTTCAATCTCCTGCCTGGCCGGAGCGCGCTGGAGAATGTCATCACTCCCCTGTTGTACGCCAAGGGCGCACAGTTCTGGCGGCGGAGGGAATTGGCCATGGACATGCTGGATCGCGTGGGCCTGGCCCAGCGCGCGGATACACTGCCGAACATGCTCTCCGGCGGGGAACAGCAAAGAGTGGCGATCGCGCGTGCCCTGGTTCGCCGGCCCCGGCTCATCCTGGCGGACGAGCCCACCGGGGCGCTCGACGTCGACACCGGGCAGGCCGTCATGGCGCTGCTGGATACGGTGGCAACCGAATCGGGAGCCGCGCTGATCACCATCACGCACGACGTCAATGTCGCGGCCCTCGCCCGGGCGTGCTACCGGCTTGATGCGGGCGTCCTCGCCGCCGCGGAGATTCCGGCAGGGGTGCCTGCATGACCGGGGTGGTGTCGGCCCTCGTGGAGGCCTGGCAGGAATTACGGATCAATAAGACGCGCATTCTTCTGGCCCTGGTGGGCGTTGCACTTTCGGTCGCGGCCCTCACCTCGGTGGTCGGCGTCGGCGACCTGGCGCGGGAGGGTTTCAAGGCCAGTTCGGAACGAAACGGCGGCCGTTCGGCGACGCTCGGCGTCGGGGTCTACGGCCCGAACGAACCCGATCCCCAACAGCTGGAGGAGGCCTACCGCGGCATTCTGGAGCGGTACGGCATTACGTACTTCACGCATTTGACCCAGACGCAGCAGTCCTTTCAGTTCCCCCACGGCGTCCAGCCCGTGCAGCTGCAAGTGATCGATCCCGGCTACGGCGTCATTCACCGGGTTGACGTCAGCCAGGGAGGCTGGTTCGCTGCGAACGACGACGAGCGGTTGGCACCTGCGCTTGTGGTCTCCGAAGGTTTTTACAACGCCGCCGGACGGCCGAACCTGGTCACCAGCCCCAAGATCACGATGGCCGGAGCACAGAGGGCCTCGGCAGTGATCATTGGGGTGGTACCGGACCAATATCCGGAGTCACCGCCCTCGGCCTACATCCTCACGGGCGCTGCAGGACGGGCAGGGATCACCACCGACGGCCAGTCAGGACCCGGGCAGTTCAAGATTTGGGTCCAGGACGAGCAGGCCGATCAGCTCAAGGCAGCCATCACGGCGGACCTTCAGCA
This sequence comes from Arthrobacter sp. 10N43, assembly GCF_056394525.1. Lineage (NCBI taxonomy): Bacteria > Bacillati > Actinomycetota > Actinomycetes > Micrococcales > Micrococcaceae > Arthrobacter > Arthrobacter sp. 10N43. The sequence goes on from NZ_JBFTIA010000002.1 coordinate 144,516, forward strand.
GCGATTCCCCGGCATGCAAGCCCAGGTGGACCGCATGGACTACGCCAGCTACGGAGATCCGTTTGCACCGGCCCAGCTTGCCGTAGGCGGGGTGGCCGGGCTCGTTCTGCTGCTTGGGGCGGTGGGAATGCTGAACATCTCGATGGTCACCGTGCGATATCGGGTGCGCGAAATCGGGATTCGGCGAAGCTTCGGAGCCACGTCCCGGCGCATCTTCCTGGGCGTCATGATGGAATCGGTCGTGGCAACGGCCGTGGCCGGGGTGGCCGGCGTAATGCTTGCCGTCGCGGTGGTGAAGAACCCCTGGCTCGAATCCAAGATCGCACCGGGCCTGACTGAGTATCCGCCGTTCCCGCTGGACGCGGCACTCCTCGGCCTGGCGTCGGCCGTTCTTGTCGGTGCGCTGGCCGGGGCGATTCCCGCCGTCGTGGCGGTCCGGGTGAAAGTCATCGATGCCATCCGGTTCTAGCCGCAATGGTTGAATCCAGTCCCCTGTGACTATGGCGTGTCCGCCGCTGCCCCGCGGCGGCGGCGGACACGCCCGTTAGCAGGGCTAGCGGGCGGAGTCAGTCACGGGTCAGTCGCCCGGTTCCGGGTTTGCGGTTAGAGGTTCCGGTGGTGTTCGATGAGCCAGCGCGCCATCTGCTGGGCCCGCTTGGAAGCCAACAGGTCCCCCTCGGTGGCCGAGATGATGGAACCTTTCATCAGAATGTGCCAGGAGCGCGAAAATTCCTCGGGACGGTCCAGTCCGGCCTCCTCGGCCAGGGCCTGGATGTGACCCCTGATGCGGCTGAGGTAGTCGATGCTCGCCTTCCCCAGGGGGTGGCCGGCGCCCATCTCAAGAAGGACGTTGATGAACGAGCAGGCCTCGAAGTCATCACGCTGGAACCAGTCGCCGAAAACGTCAAATACCGCGAGCAGCTGCTCCTCGGGGGTGGTGCCCCGCTTCCGGGCCTCCCCGACAATGAGGTCCACGGTCCACACCTGGTCGCGTAGCTCCAGGAAGGCCAGCACCAGGGCGTCCTTCGACGGAAAATGCCGGTAGAAGGTGGCCTTCGAGACCCCCGAGCTGTTGATCAGCTCGTTGACTCCGACTCCACGGATGCCCCGACTGGAAAATAGCTCGTAGGCAGTGGCAAGAATACGGTCCACCGGCTCATCGCGGCCGACCATGGCTGTAGCGGGCAATAACGTAGGACCCGCAGCATCGTTGACAGTCATGATAAAAGGATTTTACACCGCGGAGGGGCGGACAGACCGGTCTGCCTCAGTGCATTCCATTCCTATATGACTGTCTGCGGTCCCGGCGCCGTGCCGGCCGCGCGCATTGGCCAGTGCGCTGGCCGCCGCCTAGTCCTGCCCGGGGGCACCGGGTCCACCTACGGATGAAGGACGCGGTCCGCATCATGGCGTGCCGAGAAACGGCTGTCCAGTGCGTGGACCAGGCTGCGGAGCGTGGCACTTTCCTGCGTGTTGTTTGCCAGCCTGACTATTGCCGAGGCAGCATGGGCAAGCTTGATGTTGTGGTGCTGGCTGTAGGCGGAGAGCCGTTCGAAGGCGGCGTCGGAACCGATGTGCAGAATACCCATCAGGATGCCCTTGGCCTGTTCAATCAGGCCCCGAGTGCCAATGGCACCGGCAATGGCATCGCGGGCAGACCGGTCCGTTTCCAGCTGGATCGTCCTGGTGAGATCCAGCACGAAGCCCTCAACGTAAAGTATTTTCCCCTCGCGGTCGGCAACACCTTCCCCCGCGGCGAGGACGCGGCGCTCCCGCCGACGTGCGTCGAAGAGGCGATGGTAGTTGGCAAAGAATCCTCCCCGACGGCACACGTCCTCAAAGATCTCCCTGCACGGCTTGCGGTCGTCGGGATGCGTGTGGGACACCACCAGGCCCAAAGTCGGCACAACCTCACCGCGGCGGTAGCCGTGGATCTGGTAGATCTGTTCAGACCACTCGAGCTCCCCGGAATCCACTTCGTAGTGAAAGGTCCCAGCGGGGCAATCTTCGCCGACCAGTGCGCTGGAGTAGGCCTGCAGTGCCTTCAGTTCGGCCATGGACGCGCTACCTGCCCAGCCGGGTATCGCGGATCACGACGCCGGTCAGCACGAGCTCAGCCCGACCTCACCGGTCCGCGAGTCCAGAGCCTGCCGCCACCGCGCAATCAACTGCTGGTTCCGGACGACGGCCCTTCCGCCCAGGAATCGTGCGGCGGATGGGATTCGAATGCGTGGCGGCCGGCCAGGAGACCCGGGCGCGCCATCACGAACCGACCTCCCTGGCGCGTGCGCCTCAACGGCGCGTGCCTCATTGGTGCTGCGGTGCACAACGGCCGCCTGTGAAAGCTTGCCTTCCGCGGACCGGTCGACGTCGTCGCTCTGCGGTTTCGCAATTTCTGTCACGTGCCCCATGCCGGCGTACTCCCGCACGGCGGCGATCCCAGCCACAGCTGATCGCTTGTCTGGGAAGGACCTGGAGAGGGCCATGATGGTCCCGTCCGGGGCGGTCAGTCGGAATCGGTAGGAAGTGTCGGAATCGGTGAACAGTTCGAACATGCCGGTCATAGAACCCTCCAGAAAGCTGAGACCCGATTGTTCCCGGCGACGCCGTTGTCACCGGGAACAGCCTGCATCCACCCGTACGACACCAGCCACACAAAGGGGGCCGGATCTAATTGATGAATTCATGAAAGTCTGAACTATGGTCCTGACCTGCGCAAGAGGTAACACTTTGTCTACCGGAGGCGCGACACGGCGGCGACATGGCGGTGTCCGGGCGCTAGGATGTACGTGCGAGCGGGCCAATAGTGACCGTTGCGAGACAGACTTTTCTGTCTCGCAAATGCAAGATTTATTGCGACGGGTTCTGCGCAGACGCGCGGCTCAGAAAATGTGAATGTGAAGGAGGGAAGCCCCGATGCCGGATGATATTCCCGCAGGTATGGCCCTCACCGATGTGAAGGCCGAACTCTTCAAGTCCCTGGGCCACCCTGCTCGAATCCAACTGCTGGAAATGCTCGCTGACGGGCCGGTTGCCGTGAGCAGGCTGCGCGACGGCACGGGCCTGGAGCCCTCCAACCTCTCCCAGCATTTGAGCCTGCTCCGCCGCCAGCGACTGATTGTCCCCTCCCGGCGCGAAGGGCGGCTGTTCTACGAACTGGCCAGCCCTGAGGTGAATGTCCTGCTGGCGGCTGCCCGATCCCTGCTCGGCACTCTCCTCCACACCTCCGGTTTGACCCTGAGCCCCCTGGGCGGGGCCCAGGACGTAGCGCGGGAAGACGCGCGCGAAGAGGCAATCCGCTAGGTCCCGGCACACCCCCCGGAAGGCAGCTTGCCTTCCAGGTCGTCGCCGGCCCGGCCCGACCGGCCGGCGCCTACCATCTCGGTGAAGCGCGGGGGGGAACGAGCGTTCTGTTCACCCTGGATATGCAGCCCAAGGGGCTCATGAAGCTCGTGGGCCCGATGACCGTGGGCCCGATGATCGTCCGGACAGTGAACGCCGAGGTCGCCCAGCTGGTCAACCTCAAGAAGGTTCTCGAATCCGCCTAGCGACAGCGTACGGCGCGGGGCCGATGCCGCCCACGCAACGGGCCGGGGCCATACGTCAGCCCGGGGTCAGGACGCAGAACTCGTTTCCCTCCGAGTCAGCGAGGCACACCCACGGCACATCGCCCTGGCCGACGTCGGCGATAGTGGCGCCCAAAGCCCGCAGCCGGGCCACCTCTGCTGCTTGATCGTCCCCTGGGTACGGCCTCAGGTCGAGATGGACACGGCCCCACACCGACCGCACGGCGGGCGTGCGAAGAAACTCCAGATATGGCCCGACGCCGTTGGCCGAACGCAGCCTCGCATGATCGTCAGTCACCTCGTGCAGGGTCCAGTCCGTCGCCTCGCCCCAGAACCGGGCCATGGCCCGCGGATCCGCACAGCTGACTACCACCGCGGCGATCGGCCCGGTGTCCCGGTAGATCGCTCGAGGCTCCAGCACGCGGAACAGGTTGCCCTCCGGGTCGGCCAGGACCGTCCACGGCACGTCACCCTGGCCCACGTCGGCGGGCGTCGCACCAAGCTTCAACAGGTGCTCCACCAGCTCTTCCTGGTGGGCCGCAGAAGTTGTGTTGAGATCGAGGCGCGTGCGGTACTTCACCGTCTCGGGGTCCGGGACGGTGACGACATCGACGCAGAAGGCAGCGGGGTCCGGGTGGACGGAGCCCACGGGTTCGACATTGGTCACACCGGGTCCCTCGCTGGAAATACCCCAGCCGAGCGCCTCCGCCCAAAACCGGCCGAGCGCGGAGTCATCCCGAGCCTTGAAATTCACCTGAACAAGTCGCAGCGCCATACCGCCTGACCCTATACCCCGGCATTTCCCGGCATAGGCGGACACTCCCTAGCGAAGAGTGGGAAGCTGTCCGCCGAGAACCTGCAGCACCGCGCGGTCTGGAAGGTATTGACCGGCTCGCACGCATCAGGAAGTCTCGAAGGAGTCCAGTCCAAGGACATCGCGGCCGCCCCGGCCTGTCCGCAGATTTTGCACACCACCAACGCGAGGAGATCCCCGATGGGAACCGCCAGTTTCACCGAACTGCTGACCCGCCAAGTCGGCAACGAATTTGCCGCCTCCCACCAATATGTCGCCGTGGCCGCATGGTTTGACGGGCAGGACCTTCCGCAACTGGCCAAGCATTTCTACCGGCAATCGCTCGAAGAACGCAACCACGCCATGATGATGGTCCGCTACATCCTCGACCGCGGCCTGAAGATCGAGATCCCCGGCATCGATCAGGTCCGGAACGACTTCGCGAACGTCGAGGAATCGCTCGCCCTTGTCCTCGCGCAGGAACTTGAAGTCACCGAGAACATCAAGGCAATCTTTGCCGCCGCCAGGGCTGAAAACGACGCCCTGGGCGAACAATTCATGCTCTGGTTCCTCAAGGAGCAGGTCGAAGAAGTCGCCTCGATGACCACGCTGCTGAACATTGCCCGCCGCGCAGACAACCTCTTCGACGTCGAAAACTTCCTGGCCCGTGAACGCGTCGGCGACCAGGGCGGCATCGGCGGGCACCACGGATCCGGCGGCCATCACACCGGGCAAGCCGGAGGGAACCACGACTCCGGAACACCGGAGGCCGCCGGCGGAGCACTCTGACCGCCGGCGCCATGGCACGCATTTTCATTACCGGCTCAACCGACGGACTCGGCCTCGCCACCGCCCGGGCGCTCATCCACGACGGCCATGAAGTCCTGCTGCACGGACGCTCCAGGGAACGCGCGGCCGCCCTCGCTGGACTCGCCCCGCTAGCGGCCGGCGTTGTTATTGGTGACCTCAGCAGCGCCGCCGAAACCCGGGACCTCGCCGAACAGGTCAACGCGCACGGGCGGATGGACGCCGTCATCCATAACGCCGGTGTCTACCTTTCGGCCGGGCGGATGGCGACCCCGGAGGGACACTCCCGCACGCTGGCCGTCAACGTGCTCGCACCCTACCTGCTCACCGCGATGATGGCTCGTCCCGGCCGCCTGATCTACGTCAGCAGCGGCATGCACCACGGTGCCGGCAGCAGTCTCCAGGACATCGACTGGATCGAACGGCGCTGGAATGCCGGCGCCGCCTACTCAGAGAGCAAGCTCTACGTCTCGGCGCTCTCCGCCGCAGTGGCCCGCCGCTGGCCCTCCGTGCTCAGCAACTCCGTCGACCCCGGCTGGGTTCCCACCAAGATGGGTGGCCCCGGCGCGCCCGATGACCTTGCAATGGGCCACGACACCCAGAGCTGGCTGGCGGTCAGCGAGGACCCCGCCGCGCTGGTCTCCGGCGGCTACTGGCACCACCGCCGGCAGCGGAAGCCCGCCCCCGAGGTCACCGACTCGGGCTTCCAGGACAGGCTCACCGCCAAGCTTGCCGAGCTCACGGGCATCACGCTCGCCTGAGCCGAAGACCATGGAATTTCGGCCCCCTTCCCGCGTTGCCGCCCCAGCCGGTCCCGGCGGGTGTGGCGGTGCGGCGGCCAGTCCCCCGGCTGGTCTCTATCCTGAGTTCCACCCGGCGGCTTACGCTGGTCGCATTCGATGAACTCGGTTGTGTCTCAGCTGAGTATCGAACGCAGTCGGCACCATGTGTTTCAGGTGCCGGTTCAGCGAGGCGAGAGGGGGGCCTGGGATGTCGCAGGCGGATAGGACGTGGACACCCGAGGATCAGGGCTGGCTCCGGGAAAACCTGCGGGAGGCCATCGACCACCTGGTGGAGATGGGCTACACGGTGCGCGGCGGGCAAGGGGAGGATCCAGAACTGATCCACCCCGGCGGTTCGGCCGTGCAGACGTGGCGGGAGGACTACCCCTACGAGGAACGGATGTCCCGCGAGGAGTACGAGCTGGAGAAATACCGGCTCCAGGTAGAGCTGCTCAAGTTCCAGTACTGGGGCCAGGACCAGGAGTTGCGGCACGTGATCGTCTTTGAAGGCCGGGATGCGGCCGGCAAGGGCGGCACCATCAAACGCTTCACCGAGCACCTGAATCCCCGCTCGGCCCGGGCGGTGGCACTGAGTAAACCTTCCGACCGTGAACTTGGCCAGTGGTACTTCCAGCGCTACATCCAGCACCTGCCATCGGCCGGGGAGATCGTGATGTTCGACCGCTCCTGGTACAACCGGGCGAACGTGGAGCGGGTCATGGGCTTCTGCACGGAGCAGGAGTTCGACACTTTCATGGTTCAGGCGCCGCTCTTCGAGAGGATGCTGGTGGACTCCGGGATCCACCTGACCAAGTTTTGGTTCTCGGTGACCCGCCATGAGCAGCGCACCCGCTTTGCGATCCGGCAAATAGACCCGGTGCGGCGCTGGAAGCTCTCCCCCATAGACCTGGCCTCGTTGGACCGGTGGGAGGAGTACACGGCGGCCAAGGAAGAGACGTTCGTGCGAACCGACACGGACCACGCACCATGGATCACCATCAAGTTCAACGACAAGAAACGCGGACGGATCAATGCCATGCGCTACTTCCTGAACCAGTTCGACTACGAGGACAAGGACACATCAGTGGTCCACAGCCCTGACCGGCTCATAGTGCGTCGCGGCCGTGAAGCCGCGGGCGACTAGCGCGCCCCCATGATTGGCGAGCGCCCCGCAGCGGGCCGGGTGGCGACTCCGGACGGCACTGTGGCCGGCCTGGCCGACGTCGGCGACAGATCTGTCGCCGGCGGGAAAGGGGTGAACCTGGGCGACCTGATACGGGCCGGTTTTCCGGTGCCTCCCGGGTTCGTCATCACCACGGCGGCCTATGGATTGATGCTCGAAGAGACGGGCTTGGCCCAGACCCTCAGCGGCCTGTTGCGGGAAGGGGCGGAGGGAGAACGGATCAGGGCAGCTTTCGGCGGTGCGCTCATGCCGGCGGGCATACGCGGCGCGATCACTGCCGCCTACCGGCGCCTGGGATCCGGTAGGGTGGCCGTCCGTTCGAGCGCCACGGCCGAAGACCTCCCTGGAGCCGCCTTCGCCGGTCAGCAAGACACCTTCCTGAACGTCGTCGGAGAACAGGCGCTCCTCAGGGCGGTCGAAAGTTGCTGGGCGTCGCTGTGGACCGACCGGGCGATTTCCTACCGGGCCCGGCAGGGCGTAACCGCGGACGGCCTGGCGATCGCCGTCGTCGTCCAGAGGATGGTGGACGCAAACGTCGCCGGAGTGATGTTCAGCGCGGACCCGATCACGGGGCGACGGGACCGGATCCTCCTGGACGCCGGCCTGGGTGTGGGTGAGGCTGTCGTCTCGGGCACTGTGACCCCCGAACACTTCGTGATGGACCGACGCGGCAGGCTCTTGAGCTGGCAGCCCGGGGGCGCTGACGCACTCACCGGCGCCGGACCCGTTCCCGGCGCCAGTGCCAGTGCCGCCATGGACGGGACCAGCAAGCCTGCGCTGGCGAGGGACCAGCTCGCCCGGCTGGCAGAACTTTGTGGCCGCGCCGTGGACCTTTTCGGCGTCCCGCAGGACATCGAATGGGCGGTGTCCGGCGGCAGGGTGTTTGTGCTGCAGGCACGACCGATGACGGCGTTGCCGCCCGAGCCCGCGGACCTGAACTTCCTGCAGAAGAGAATCGGCCCCACGTATGTCGAGATGTTCAACGAGCGGCCCTATCCGCTGGATGTTTCCGGGTGGCTTCGACTCGGGCTGTTCGACATGCTCGGGCAGATGGCCGGCAGCATCGGCGTTGGCTTTCCCGCCGTCGCGCAGATCCTTCCCGAAGCGGACGGCGTGGTGGTCCGGCTGGTGCCGCCCGTACCCCGCCCCACGTTCAAGATCCTGGGCGCGCCGGTGCTGATCCTGGCCAGGAGTCGGCGCTTCAAACTGTCGCACTGGACCAGCGACGCCCGGCTCACGGCCTATCTGGCAGAGGTGGACAGGCTGAACACGCAGGACCCCGGTCAACTGGACTGGCCCCAGACCCTCCAGCACGTGCGCCGCATTTTCGCGGGGCTGTCACCGGTCACCGACCTGCGCGTCTCGTATTTTCCCGGCCTGCTGATCTCCCAGGCCAGGCTGAGATCGCTGCTGCTTCTGCTCGGCCAATCACGGCTGGCCCCCGCCCTGGACGCCGGCGCACCCACCCAAACCAGCGCCGCGAACCAGGAATTGGAAACCCTGGCCGGCCTGGTGCGCGACGACCCCGGCCTGCGGGCCTTGTTTGAAAAGCCCGGCGCCCCGGATCTGGCGGCCATCCTGGCCAACCCACGGTACACGGACTTCGCGGGCCGTTTCGACGACTTCCTACGCACGTATGGCCACCGGGAGACGGCCAGCGTGGTGCTGAGCAGTTCACCCACCTGGTCCGAGGTACCTGAGGTTGTCCTGGGACTGGTCAAAGTCCTGATTGATGCCCCGCCCGCGAAAACAGACCAGACCGGCAACGCACTCCGGATACTCCTGGCCCACCCGGCCATGAAGAACCCTCGGTTCCGGAGCCTGGTGCTGAACGCAGTCGAGCAGGCCAAGGCAGGAATGGCGTTCCGGGAGGACACGCACTTTTACGCCACGGCGCTCCTTCCCCCGCTGCGCAGGTCCCTCCTGAGCCTCGGCCAGCGGTTGCAAGCTGCGGGGATCATCGACCGGCCGGACGAGGTCTTCCACCTCCGGTTCGAAGAGCTCTGCGCCATGGCCGACCCTGCCCGCCTCACGGGAGCCGAACGGGCCCGGTGGCGCAGCCTCGTGATCGCGCGCACCGCCAAGCGCCGCGACCTCGCAGCGGTTCCGCTCCTGGAACTGAGCGATCTTTTCGGGGAGGCGGCGCAGGACACGGATGCGCTCGTGAAAGGATCGGGCGCCAGCAGGGGCACGGCCACCGGCGCGGTGCGCGTCATCTTGCAGCCGGCGGAATTCGGGAACCTTCGCAGCGGCGAAGTCCTCGTCTGCCCCTACACCAACCCGTCTTGGACACCCCTGTTCCAGCGGGCCGCCGCCGTCGTGGTGGACACCGGAGGGATAGGCTCGCACGCCGCCATCGTGGCCCGCGAATATGGCATTCCCGCCGTCATGGGCACCCGCAACGGCACCGGCATCCTCACAACAGGCCAGCGCGTCACCGTGGACGGCGGCACCGGGCTGGTCATCCCCGCCCTGCAGCCTCCCGCCGTGTAGCTAGGACGCGCTGCCCAGCGCGCTGCGGGTCGGGGCTTCGGGCGCGCTTTCCCGTTCCTGGGTTGCAGCCCAACTCGCCAGGAGACGTACCCGCTCCGCGGTGGGTGTGCCGGGTTCAGCCGTGTAAATCAGGAGGGTCCAGCCGGGGTCGGCCATCAGCTCGGTGCCTTCGAAGAGGAATTCGAGGTCACCGACAATCGGATGGTGGAACCGCTTAATTCCGGTGGCGTGGCGGCGGACATTGTGATCGCCCCACTTGGCCCGAAACTCCTCACTGCGGGTGGACAGTTCGCCGACGAGATCCTGGAGGTCCTTGTCGTAGGGGTCGCGGCCCGCCTCGGTTCGAAGGATCGCGACGATCGCATCGGCCGCGGCATCCCAGTCCAGATAGAACAGTTCGGCCTTCCCACGATCCAGGAAGGCGTGCCGGGCCAGGTTCACGGGCCGTTCTGCAGCGGAATAGGCGTCGACGTGGAGTGCCCGGCCGAGGATATTCGCGGCGATGATGTCCAGCCGGCCGTTGCGCACCAGGGCTGGGCCGCCCGTTATCGCGTCGAGAGCCAGCTGAAGGCCGGAACGGACCGTCGGGCTGCGAGGCGAACGGCGCTTTCGGTGCCCCGGCGACGTGTTCGCCGCGCGGGCGAGGTCGAAGAGGTGGTCGCGTTCGGCGTCGTCCAGCAAGAGAGCATCCGCGATGGCATGAAGAACCGCGTCCGAGGCGCCGGCGAGGTCCCCGCGCTCCAGCCGCGAATAGTACTCAACACTCACGCCGGCCAGAAGCGCGGCCTCGGTGCGTCGGAGCCCGGGGACCCTCCGGTTCGTGCCAGGGGCCAGTCCCACTTGCTGCGGCTGCACCTTCGCCCGCCGCGTCGTGAGGAACTCACGAACTTCTTCCCGGTTCTCTGCGGTCATAGGACAACACTAGGAGGTGTTCGGGGCGCATGGGGTTCCCTGGCAGGGCACCCATAGTTGTGAACTGGGTGTGAACGCGGCCGACGACGTCTTACAGTTCCGCGGTAATTGCAACCAGGCGGCCGGCACCCCGACAATGGTCCTCATGACCGCCGTAACCCTGCTGGCCTTTGCCGGGCTGTGCCTGCTGCTTTCCGTCACCCCGGGCCCGGACACCTTCCTGGTGCTCCGGATCTCGCTGCAGAGTGCCGGGGCTGGCCTGGCCGCGGCGTTCGGCTCGGCGCTGGCCTCCATGGTCTGGGCGGCGCTGGTGGGCGTGGGACTCGCCGCCGTGCTGGAGGACCCCGCGGAAGTGTTCCGGTGGCTGAAGATCGCAGGCGGGTTATACCTCCTGTACCTGGGTATCTCGTCGCTGATCCGTGCCCGCGGCAGGTCAGCCACCGCCACAACGGTCGGGCACCCTCCGCGCCGCAGCCACAGCCGAAGGGCAGGGTTTGGCGCCGGCGCACTCTCCACACTCCTGAACCCCAAAGTCGGCCTGTTCTACCTCGCCGTCGTGCCGCAGTTCATTCCGCACGGCGGCAACACGCTGGACACAGCCATGGTGCTCGGCGCCATCGAAAGCGCCATCGGCTTCCTCTATCTGGCGGCCGTCGCCATCGCGGCGGCGAAAGCAATGGCATGGCTGCAGCGCCCCCGCGTAAGCCGGTGGCTCGAACGCGGTAGCAGCGGCATCATCGCCGCACTCGGCCTGGGCGTGCTGGCGTCCAGCACCAGCTCGTAGGCCGCCGGAGGGCTCGTCCGTTTCCCAGACTTCAATGTCGGTGCCGGCGTGTGACAGATCATGGAACGTAGGCCCGCTTCAGCCGGTTTCGCCGGAGCGGCCGTGGGACAGTCCGGTGGGGAATCCGACGAGCACCGGTTCAGGAGCCGCGCAACACGAGGACTCTGATACCGCGGGGGCGGCCGGGACGTCGCAGCTGGTGCCGGCGTCGGAGGAGCACACGCCGGTTTCAGGGAGTTCGAGCTGGACGGTGTCGGCCGCTTCGCGGTCCCCGGCCAGGGCGGCGACGACGGAACGGACCTGTTCGTAGCCCGTGGCCAGCAGAAACGTTGGCGCGCGGCCGTAGGACTTCATGCCAACGATGTAGAAGTCCTTGTCCGGGTGGGCCAGCACCGCGGCGCCGTGCGGGGGGACGGTGCCGCAGGAATGGAACTCCGGGTCGATGAGCGGGCCGAGTTCTGTGGGTGCTTCGACGGCGGGGTCCAGGTTCAGGCGGAGTTCACGCAGAATGTCCAGGTCCGGGCGGAAACCGGTGCAGGGAACGACGACGTCGGCCTCAAGGATGCGGCCGTCCACGGACTCGACCGTGACGTGCGAGGCGAGAGATTTCAGCGAGCCGATGCCAAAGCCGGTGTGCAGTTCGATGCTTCCTGCCTCGACGAGGCGGCGCAGGCGGGCACCGAGCTGGCCGCGGGCGGGCAGCCCGTCGGCGTCGCCACCACCGTAGACCTTCCCGGCGGACCCGCCGCGGACCGCCCAGAGGATCCGGGTGTCCGGTTCATCCTTGGCCAGGTCCGCCAGGCTGATCAGGGTGTTGGCGGCGGAGTGACCGGCGCCGACTACCAGGACGCGGCGTCCGGCGAACGCGGCACGGCCGCGGCCGGTGACATCCGGGAGCGGGGCGGAGATCCGGTCCGCGGCGGAGTCTTCGCCGATGGCGGGGAGCCCGGAGGTCCCCAGCGGGTTGCGGGTGGACCAGGTGCCGGAGGCGTCGATGACCGCGGCCACGGTGTGGTCGCGGGTTTCTCCGTCCGTGTGCTGGACCCGGAGGACGAACGGCGTGCTGTCGCGGTTGCGGGTGTGGGTCTTGTCCATGCCGGCGCGGGTCACGGCGATGACCCTGGCGCCGGTCTGCAGCTTTGAACTGATGGCCGGGAGGGCGGCCAACGGGGCGAGGTAGTCATCGATGAGTTCTCCGCCGTAGGGCAGGGCCGTGGGGCGGGGCGATTTCCAGCCGGAGGCTTCGAGCAGGCGGGCGGCGGCGGCATCGACATTGAACCGCCACGGGGAGAACAGCCGGATGTGGCGCCACTGCTCAATGGCCGCGCCCGCGGACGGGCCGGCCTCGAAGATCAGCGGTTCCAGGCCGCGTTCGATCAGGTGGGCTGCGGCCGCCAGGCCCACGGGCCCGGCGCCGATCACTGCAACGGGAAGGTTCTTCGCAGAATCCATGGTTTCCTCTGTTTGATCCATAGGTGTGGTGGTTCAGTTGGGAGAAGCCTGCAGGTCCAAATCTCCCAATGCTCAGCGGGGGCTATTTGGCGACGGTCGTGAGCGACGCGATCAGGTCCTCGATGCGGGTCTTGATCTCGTCGCGGATCGGGCGGACGGAGTCCACGCCCTGCCCGGCGGGGTCTTCCAGGACCCAGTCCTCGTACCGCTTGCCGGGGAAATAGGGGCATTCGTCACCACAGCCCATGGTGATGACGACGTCGGATTCCTTCACAGCCTCGGTGGTGAGGATCTTCGGGATCTCGGCAGACATGTCGATCCCGAGTTCGGCCATGGCCTCCACGGCCGCCGGATTGACCTTGTCCGCGGGCTGGGAACCGGCGGACCGGACCTCGATCCGTCCCTCGCCCAGGGTAGTCAGGAAGGCGGCGGCCATCTGGGAGCGGCCGGCGTTGTGGACGCAGACGAACAGGACGGAGGGCTTCTTGGCGGTTTCGGTACTCACGGGTTTCTCCTGGAATCAGTTAGGTGTGGATCGGTCTTGATGAGGTCGTCGTCCCGCACCACTCTTGACTGCGTAGACATTGATGCTTGTCGATGCTTGAAGTATCGAACTATAAATCGATACTTGTCAATATTGGTGGATTTCGGGTTTTAGGCGGCGATCACGCGGGGTGCGAGGCCGTTGATGCGGTGGACGATATCCGTAAACGCTTGCTCGAAGGCTTCATCGGTACCCAGGCGCAACGGGTCCGACACGGACCAGTGCACACCGCCAAGGCTGGCCAGTTCCTCATGGGCGTTGTCGCACACGGTCACCACCAAGTCCCCCTCCCCCACCACGTGCTCCAGCTTGCGCGGTGGAACGTCTGCCAGATCGACGCCGTGGCGGCGGGCGACCTCGATGGCCCCCTGGGCGATGCTCTCCGCGGGATGCGTTCCCGCCGACGTCGAGGGGATTTCGCTGACACGCCGCCAGAGCGCGGCGGCCAGCTGGGACCTGGCACTGTTTCGAGTACAGACGAACAGCAGGCGGCGGGCCCCGTGCTCAGCCCCGGGCACCAGGCCTTCCAGGGCGCCGGCAACAAGCCGAACATAGCTGCGGCGCCGGTCGGCCTCGGAGCGGTGGCGGGTTGTCAGCCCGGCCTCTTCCAGGGCGCGCAGGTGATGGGAGAGCAGATTCGACGGCACCCCCAGCTCCGCCTGCAGTTCCGTCGGGGAGAAGTCACCCAGAGTCAGCAGATCAACGATGCGCAGGCGCGCAGGATCAGCGAGGGCCGCGTGCTTGGCGACCCTCGCCCGGAAAGCGCCTGCTGCCTCAATATTCATTGGTTCAATTTTGATTGAGGCAATTCTTTCAGTCAAGCTGTTGCCATGACTTCAAACCAGCCGCCGTTATGGCGCCGCGCCACCGCCGAACTGCTCGGCACCAGCCTGCTCGTGATGATCGTCGTCGGCTCCGGAATCGCCGCCCAGCAGCTCTCCCCCAATGACCCAGGCCTGCAGCTGCTCCAGAACAGCACCGCCACCGTGCTCGGCCTGACGGTGCTGATCCTTGTACTCGGGCCCATGAGCGGCGCGCACTTCAATCCGGCGGTCTCGGCCGCCGACTGGATCCTGGGCCGGCGTAATGGCACCGGATTGAGCCTGCCGGAGCTTGGCACCTATGTGGTTGCCCAGACTGTGGGTGCGGTCGGTGGCAGCGTGGTCGCGAACGCAATGTTTGAGGTAAGCACCTCCATCTCCACCAAGGAGCGTGCAACCACGGGACACCTATTGGGCGAGGTCGTCGGTACCGCCGGCCTCATCCTTCTCATTTTCGCCCTCGCTGCCACATCCCGTGGCGTTCTCGCGGCACCGGCGGTGGGCGCCTACATCGGGGCCGCCTACTGGTTCACCTCCTCGTCATCGTTCGCCAACCCGGCCGTCACGGTGGGCCGAATCTTCACTGACACCTTCGCCGGCATCGCACCCGCCTCCGTTCCCGGCTTCGTCGTGGCACAGATGGTCGGCGCGGCAGCGGGTCTCGGACTCCTCCTGATCCTGTTCCCCTCGGCGGCCCGCACCGCGGACGACGTCGTGCTGGCGCACAGTTCCGAGCCAGCCCGCACCTAGCCTCGCCGGCAGCCGGGTGACTCCTCACACTCGTATACATTGATGATTATCAATATCCGGGCATAATAGGTACATGAACTTGCTCCCTGTCCTCGAACCGGCCACCGGTGAAACCTGCTGCACCCCGGCAGGAGTGACTGCCCTCGGTGCTGAGGAGGCGAAGCAGAAGGCGCTGGTCTTCAAGGCGCTGGCCGACCCGAACCGGCTGCGGCTGCTCTCCATCGTCAAGGCCGATCCGTCCGGCGAATCCTGCGTGTGCGACCTGACCGAACCGCTGGACCTTGGCCAGCCCACCGTCTCCCACCACCTGAAGATCCTGGTCGACGCGGGGCTGCTGCACCGCGAAAAGCGCGGGACGTGGGCGTATTACTCCCTGGTTCCCGGCGCCCTGGAGCGGACAGCCGGACTCCTGGCGGCCCTGTGACCGCGCTCGAACTGTCCGCGGTCACGATCCGCGCCATGCACCACGGCGACTGGCCGGCCGTCCAGGGGATCTACCGTGAGGGAATCGCCACCGGCCACGCCACCTTCGAAGTAGAGGCGCCCGACTGGGACCGCTTCAACGCTTCGAGGCTGCCGCGCCACCGGTTCGTCGCAGAGGCCGCAGACAGCCGGATCCTTGGCTGGGCCGCCGTCGCCCCCGTCTCTGCCCGCCCTGCCTACGCTGGCGTGGTGGAGCACTCCGTCTACATCGCAGCCGATGCACGCGGTCGCGGCCTGGGCGCGGCGCTGCTGCAAGCCCTGGCAGACTCCACGGAGAGTGACGGGATCTGGACCATCCAGGCCAGCGTCTTCCCCGAAAACGAAGCCAGCCTCAAACTCCACTTGGCCAACGGCTACGTCGTCGTCGGGCGCAGGAGCCGCATCGCCAGGATGGCCCACGGCCCGCTTACCGGACAGTGGCGTGACACCGTCCTGATCGAGCGCCGCTCCTCCGCCATCTGAACGGTCCACTGGGACCCGGCAGGCCTACAACTCAGTGCTTCCGGGAGCCAACGTCGATGCCACATCCTGTGGTCCGGGCCCGGTTCCGCAACCCTCACAGCAGCCCGAACCGGCGCCGGGCGCAGGATCGGCCCCAGGTTGAGATGCCTCACCGGCATTCGCCCCGTGCGGAACGGCGCAGCAAACATCTCCGCGCCAGGCGTTGATGCCCTCGCGGACGGCGATCGCGGCAATGACCAGGGCTGCGCCGGCGTCTGCCCACCACCAGCCCAGGGTGCTGTTCAGCACCAGGCCGACGAGAAGGACCGCAGAAAGATAGGTACACAGAAGGGTCTGTTTGGAGTCGGCGACCGCCGTCCTGGAACCCAGCTCCCGGCCTGCCCGGCGCTGCAGCCAGGAAAGGACGGGCATGATGGCCAGGCTCAGGGCGGCGATGACGATGCCCGGGACGGAGTGCTGCGCCTCGCCCCCGCCGGTGAGGGACAGGACGGAATCTGCGGTGACGAAGGCCGCCAGGGCAAAGAACGAAATGGCGATGATCCGCAGCGTCAGGTGCTCACGCCGCTCCGGATCCTTGGCGGAGAACTGCCAGGACAGCGCCAGTGCCGACGCAACCTCGATCACGGAATCCAGTCCGAACCCGATCAGCGCCGAAGAGTCCGCTACGCCGCCCGCCCACAGGGCCACGACGGCCTCGATCAGGTTGTAGGTGATGGTTGCGGCGGCGAACAGCCGGATCCGCCTGGTCAGGACAGCCCGGCGCTCAGGCGCCGGCGCGTGCAGGAGGGCCGTCATGCCAGGCACGTCCCGTCCGGCGCGCAGCACGACGGGTCGACCGCGAGTACCACGCCGATCAGGTCCTTGATGGCATGGCCCAGCCGGGCATCAGCAAGTTCATACCGGGTCCGCCTGCCATCGGGAACCGCAACCACAAGCCCGCAGCCGCGAAGACAGGTCAGATGGTTGGACATGCTCTGCCGCGATACCCCGAGGGAGTCGGCAAGATCGGACGGATACGCCGGCGCGTCTGCCAGGGCCAGCAAAGTACGGGCCCGGGTAGGGTCCGAAACCGCGTAGCCGAACCGTGCCAGCACCGGGGCATGCGTGAGGGTCTCCATGAATCCAAAGTACAGCCGTGCATGTATTCACGCAATGATGTACATGACGAAGGCCAGGAAGCGTGCAGGGCAAATGGCTTGGGCGCAACGGCCGCCGCGGGTAGCGTGACCACCAGGCAGGTCCTGCCGCGGCTGCGGCCGACACACCACAAGGAGGAGGGCCCATGTGCCGACTGTTCGGCCTGCACGCCGGGCCTGGTCCGGTCCGGGCGACGTTCTGGCTCCTGGACGCCCCGGACAGCCTGTCGGCCCAAAGCCGTCGGGAGCCCGACGGCGCCGGGATAGGCACCTTTGACGCGAACGGCAGGGCCCACGTGGCAAAGCAACCGCTTGCGGCGTGGGAGGACCACGCCTTCGCGCGCGAGGCCCGGGTCCTCAAGAGCACCACGTTCCTTGCCCATGTGCGGTACGCCAGCACCGGCGCACACACCATGGTCAACACGCACCCGTTTGAACAAGACGGGCGGCTGTTCGCCCACAACGGCGCCTTCGGCGACCTGGGGCGGCTCAATCAGCGCCTGGCAGAACTCGGCGTCGCGGATCTGGTGCACGGCCAGACGGACAGCGAACGCCTCTTTGCGCTGATCACCGCCGAGTGCCGGCGCTCAGGCGGCGATGTCGGGGAAGGCATCACCCGGGCCATCCGGTGGGTTGCCGAGGAATTGCCCGTCTTCAGCCTGAACTTCATCGTGACGACGGCGACCGACCTTTGGGCGGTCAGGTACCCGGCCACCCATGAGCTGCACGTGCTGGAACGCAAGCCTGCCGCGGGCGCCGAGCCGGCACCCCTGGATGCACGGAGCGCCCGCATCCACGCACACAGCCGGGATCTGTCCCGTTCCGCGCACGTCCTTATCGCCACCGAGCCCATGGATCCCAACCCGGGGTGGCGTCCCATGGATCCCGGCGAAATGGTGCACGTTGGTCCGGATTTGGCCGTGACGGCCACGTTCCCCTTCCCGGAGGCGCCGGCGCATCCACTGACCCTCGCGGACCTTGACCCGTCCGCGGCGGCGTCCCAGAAGCCCTGACCGCGGCCTGTCCGGACTTCGGGGATCGCCATGCCCCTGCGTCGCTGGGCGAGCGAACGAGCGCCCCGTGATCTACGACATTCGTGCGGTGTGCAACGCCGTCCCCGGTCGAAGTGCGGCGGGCTACCGGGTCAGAGGAGCGGTCAAACCTGCTGTCGAGATTCGTGGGGTCAGTTTGCTCGCGGCAGGAACGGGAAATGGGAAACCGAGATTGGCAAGGCGGCCCCGGACCTGATTCTGGGCCTGGCAGTCCTGTACGCACTCCGTGGCCGGGTTGGCGACCTCGGTAGCGTCCTCACCAGTCACCATTCCCATCCGTCCGCCGCTGGCCACGTCCCAGATGGACATGCCGCCGCAATGGTCCCGGGTTTCAGCGAGGGCGAGGTTGTTGGTGAAGTCCGCGCCACAGTCCGGCTGCCGAACGCGGGTGGCAACCTGCGCGCTGTCGCGCACCACGAACTTGGCGGAGACCGCGTTGCCGATGTTGACCCGGGGCGCCACCCGGGCACAGAACTGGCTCGGCGGTCCGGCCTGAACGCTGGTGCACGCGGAGCCGAGGAATTGCCCGAGCCTGGTGCGGAAGTTGGAGTTGTCGAAATAGAAGGCACCGGCCGCCAGCCGGTGCACGATGAGCGTCCTGGTTCCGTCGCCGCGCTCGGGCTCCATCTGGAACAGTCCACCGGAGGCGCAGTCCTTAGCCTGGATCGTCATCGACAAGCCGCCAGTCCCGGTTCGGGACATCACCACGTCCGTGTCCTTAACCTTCAGCGCTACGGCACTGGTAAATTTCAGGCCGCGGTGGTCCGGGATCTTGCTCGCATAGACCGGCGTTGCCCGGCCGCCCGTGAGGTCCAATTCATTTGCCGCGCCGGTGAAGGCATAGTTGTAGATGGCAAAATTGGCGGGATCGACGTCGAACTGGACATACTTTCCTTGGACCCGGAACCGGTTTCCCGGAGCCGCCACGGCGCCGTCGAAGTCGCCGGCCTTACCGAGGACGCGGAACCCCCCGTCCGCACATCCCTTCGACGATGCGGCCTCCGCGGGGACGGTGGTAGCGACGAAGCCGACGCCAGAGGCCGCCAGGGCGACCGCCACAACCGCTGACCGGAATTTCCAATTTGGTCCGTACTTGCCAATGCCCATCAGATCCTCCTTGCCGGCCGGCATCGCAGAACCCAAGAGAGAGTTCCCGTCCCGTCAACCGGAGCCAGACTATGGCGTGCCGTTGTGCCGGAAGAAGCAACATGACCGCTACTGGACGCATCTTGTCCAGTTCTTGGATTTCCAGGCCGATCGCGGGATCTGCCTGGAACTCCACGGATTCGGCCGGCCACAGCAAGGCCCGCAGCAATCCGCTGTCGGGACCCCTCTACCGACGAGGAATCCCAGCAGGTGGATCAGGGAAGACGCACTCAGCTATCTCGCCGCGAGCCGGTCGGCGTTGTTGGTCATCCGTTCGAGGACGCTGACAGCCATGGCGTACTCATCGGCTCCGATGCCTGCCGTGAGCTCATGGCGGGTCGCTTCGACCAGCCTGGAGGCCTCCGAATGCAGGGCGTAGCCGGCCCCGGTCTGGGCGAGGCGGCCATCGAGGAGGAAAACGAGCTCCCTGCGAACGAGCGCGGCCAGGTCGCGTTCCTGTCCGCCGTCGCCAGTGTCGAAGGGGCGCAAGAAATCCCATATCTCCGCCGGAGTTGCGGGTGCCGAGCTCAACAAGTTGAGGACCTGCCACTGCCGTCTGGTCAGGTGGACGCGGGCCAGCGTGGAATCGAGTTGTGCCTCCAGCGCCGCGTCCAGGCGCTTGACCCAGTATCCGATAGGCCTGTTCACCTTGCCATCGTCGCAGGAGCGTCATACCCGGGCAAGGCGTTCCGGCGCGCCCCAGAGGAGAGCCACCTCAGCGCTCGGGACTGCCCTGGCGGCCATAGGCCCCCGCCCGGCCGTCAGCCCGGCCGTGTCTGCCGGTTGCCCCGGATGCTTTTCGATCCGGCTTTGTGTCGTAGCGGGCCAGCCTGCGGCAGGGGAGGGTTCCGGATACCGACGCCGGAAACTATGCCCCCGAGGATGAGCAGGACGGCGGTCACGCCCAGCATCCGGTGAAATCCGTCCAGTTCAAGTTTGCCGCCCACAACCAGGCCGACCACTGCGATGCCGACCAGACCCGCAACCCTGCTCACGGCATTATTTACTGCAGAGCCGATGCCGGCCTGCTGTTCTAGCACCGAGCCGAGAATGGCGGCGGTGAGCGGCGCGACTGTCGCAGAGAGCCCGACTGCGAACAGGAGGATCCCGGGCATCAGCTGGGTCCAATAGTTGACCGGGATTTCAGTTGCGAGCATCAGGAGGTATCCAACTCCGGCGAGAGCGGGTCCCAGGGCCATGAACCAGCGCGGCCCGAAGCGCCCGGCCAGTGAGCCAAACCATGATGCCAGGAGGATGTTGACGAGACTGACCGGAAGCAACGCCAGAGCAGCCAACGTCGCCGGAAACCCGGCCACCTGCTGCAGGAAGAGCACGATGATGAATCCCCCGATCGACAGCGCCGCGTAGACGAAGGCCGTCGCCACATTGCCGACGGCAAAGTTTCGGACGGAGAAGAGGCTGAGTGGCAGGAGAGGCTGCCGCGCGGTCCGTTCCCGCCAAATGAATCCGGCGAGGCACAGGATGCCCAGGACGAACGGCATCAGGATAAGCGGGCTCCGCCAGCCATAGTTGCCTTGTTCGATCAGCGCGTAGACCGGACCCGCCAACCCCAGAACACAAAGAACGGCGCCCGGGTAGTCGATGCGCACCCCAGCCACGCGAACATCCTTGGCCCGCAGCACGCCCAACATGTACAGCGTCAAAGCAATGGGCAGGACGTTGATTCCGAAAACCCAACGCCATCCCACCGAGTCCACCAGCACTCCCCCAAGCAGCGGGCCCGCGATGAACGCCACGGTTGTACCGGCGGTCCACTGCCCGATCGCCTTCGCCCGGGGAGCGTCGTCGAAGTTTGAGGTGATCAGGGCGAGGGAACTGGGCACCAGCAGGGCGCCCGCGACGCCCTGGAGCGCCCTCGCCAGGATCAGGAACTCCTCCGTGGGGGCCAGCGCACACATCACCGACGTTGCGCCGAATCCGATCAGGCCAGCGCGGAGGACCACAACGCGTCCGAGCAGATCAGAGAGCGAACCGGCCACCAGGATCAGTGAACCCAGGGTAATCAGGTAGGCGTCAACAACCCATTGCTGCGTCGTCAGACCGCCGCCCAGTTCACGGGAAATGGCCGGCAGCGCCACGTTGATGACGCTGCTGTCCAGAAACGACACAAAGGACGCGAGAATCGCGATCCACAGCACAAGCCTTTGGGTACGCGCCGACGGTAGGGAGCTCACCCTCCCAGTTAACACCCTCGCCTTCTGCTCGAGGCTTGCCCGCGGCCGGTGACCGGTCGATGAACATTGGATGTCTTTCGGCTTCCGGCCTCTACCAGCGCCCTAAAATGAAGCGCAAGCCTCCGCCGCGGCGATCAATCCAGACAACCCAAACAACCCAGACGGGATGGGCGGCCACCATGGAATCTACTGCGGCAAGAGCTGCCAATGAAGCCGTCCCCGGCGTCTACGAGTCCGCCCGCCGCGCCGCCGCGGACCGCATGGAACGCGCGCTGGGACACGCCAGCAAGCGACTCCTCAAGCGCTCCGCGCCGACGAGCCTCGCCGTCGTCACCACCGGAACCGATTGGACCGCCTGGCATTTCGTGGCCCAGTCCCTCGGCTGGCCCTTGGAAAGTGAACACCAAGGCACTGCATTCCTGACCGTCGACGGCCGCATCTGCTTCTACCGCCAGTCCACGAGCTTCGGCGGAGACGAGTTCCTGAGCATGGACACCATTCTGAGTACATTCGAAGGCGGTAGCGCCGTAAAGAAGCTGGTCAATCCCAAGGAGCTGGTCCCGGCGTCGGGCCGCGTGATCTCTCTGCCGTCCCGCAAACCAGGAAAGGAGCCTGCCTGGACGGCTGCACCGCAGCGCCTGGTCGAAATCACCGACAACGTGGCTATTGCCCGCTGGCCCCGGACCGCCCTGGACAACCTGGTAAACATCGATTTTGACTGCAAAGGCAAGGTTTGGGTCACCTACTCCGAACGGGACCACCACCAGAACATCCCACTGAAGGACTGGCTCGCAATCGCAGCAGCCAAGCTCCTCATCACCGGCTGACTCCGCCCGTCATCAGTGCAGGTGCTGCGTCCAATCACCGGGCACGCGCGAGGCTGGGCCCGGAACGCTCTGATCTTCTGGGTGGTGGGCCGGCGGCTCAAGGTCCGGCCCGTCAATAAATGAGGAGCTTGGATAGTGGTAGAACCAGCTTTCGCCAGGCTCAAAGCTGCGGATGACCGGGTGGCCAGTAGAGCGCGCATGTGCCGTGGCGTGTTGGGCCGGCGAGGTATCGCAGCAGCCGATGTGACCGCATTGGGCGCAACGGCGAAGGTGCAACCACCACCCTCCGCCGGCCAGGCACTCAACGCAACCGGTCCCGCTGGGTGGAACCGACACTTCGATTCCAGAGATGGCGTCCATGTGGCTTCCCCCTCGGATGCGCGCCCTCGACTCACGCTCCACCCTACTCTCGTAGCCAATCCCAACGCAGGAAAGGGGCCCGGTGCGGATCGCACCTCGCGTGTCCTGCTGCCTGGGGGTTACATCACCGCCGCCAACGGCGGGGATCCACTTCAAGTCCCGCGCGGTCCCAGTTTCCTGTCACCGCGGCCGCCTCGTACGTGGAGCGGAGGAACCGCAACAGCGTGCTGTCGGGGTCCGGCGCGGTCCGGACATTTTCGTAGGGCAGGAGGTAGAGCTTGTCCTCCCGGCGGTAGACAACCCCATCGGTTTCCCGGATGTACTCCGCGTACCCTGCTGGTTCGGGGTACGCGTAAGCGTAGAAGGCCCCTTCATCCCCCACCCCGGGCCAGAACCCGCAACTGCTCAGCTCGTGGGAATAGCCCTCCACCATGACCCAATCCGCGCAGTTTGGGACACCTCCGGGGTGGGTGGGGGCCTCGCGTCCGGAGAAGCGGGCATATGCCAGGTCCATGGACCCCCAGAAGAGGTGGACAGGGCTGGCTTTGCCTCTGAAGTGCGAACTGAAGTCAGTCAGGACCCGGTCCACCTGAACCAGTTGCTGCCAGAAGATTCGTACCGCATCTGGGTCGTAGGATGCGTGCCGGTGGTCATCGGCGAAGGGTATGGCCGGGTCCACCTCGTTCGGGACTGCACGGATGGATGACTGGATGCCGAGCCTGGCAAGGGTCGCGAACACCTCCGCATAAAACTCGGCCACCGACTTGGGCGCCAGGACGATGCTCCCGGCGGAGCCATCGCTGGAGCGGACGTTCAGCCGGTGGTCACAGAAATCGAATTCCATGTCGAAGGCCCCGCGCCCATAAGGGATTGTCGACGTCGTCAGTCCTCGCGGCGTGACGTACAGGGTCACGTGCCACCAGTGGTTCAGCATCGGAGAATGCGCCATGCGGATCTTGCCGACGATCTGCGTCCACATGTGCACGGTGTCGCGGGTCTGAATCCAATCATCGACCCGTAGCCGGGGCCACCCGTTGTGGGTGCCAGGATCGTCAATGGCGTCCATCGCAGGTCCTTCCGTGCCGGACTCGTCCCGGCGCTCCCAGTCGGGGCCGTGGCGGGCAGTGGGCACGGCCGCTTCTGCGGGCGAGCCTACGCCGGTGCCGGAGGACCAGCAATGGGGTCCTGAGTGAGTTCCTGCTCGGGATGCAAGGCGTTGGACCTCTTCGCGACCACGCGGCGGGCGCGGAAGTTGCCGGACGTATAGGATCAAGCAAAACACCGAGCAGCGGAGGCCAGTGATGGGCGTGGACCGACCAGATGCAGACACCACCCGGCAGGAAAACAGCCCCGTCAGCGCCGAACTGGCCACCCAACTCAGCGAACTCGCCCGGGAGCTGCAACAGGAAGATGACGTCCACGCCGTCCTCTCCGGCATTGTCTATGCCGCCCTGGACCTGATTCCTGGTACCGCGCATGCTTCCATCAGCCTCGCGACAGGGCGGAAGACAATTGACTCCAAAGCCGCCTCGGGCGAGCTTGCACGCCGGGTCGATGCCCTGCAGAGTTCCACCGGGCAGGGGCCGTGCATGGACGCGGCCCACGAGGATCGGGTGGTTCGTGTCCCGGACCTCAGTCTGGAGGACCGCTGGCCCGATTTCGCCAGGGCGGCCGTGGAACTCGGGGCGCGAAGCATGCTTTCGTTCCAGCTGTTCGTTGAAGATGATCGGCTCGGCGCCCTGAACCTCTATGGAGCGGGTCCCGACGCCTTCGACGACGAGTCCGAACAGATCGGGTTGCTGGTCGCCGCGCACGCCGCCGTAGCGTTCGCGGATTCCCAGAAAATCAGTCAGCTCGGCGAAGCCCTGGTGGCCCGGCAGCTGATCGGCCAGGCCGAAGGCATCCTGATGGAGCGGTACAAGATCACGGCCGAGCAGGCCTTTCTGCTCCTCAGCCGTGCCAGTTCCAGATCCAACCTCAAGCTCCGGGACGTTGCCGAACATCTCGCCCGCAGTGGCGAAATAGTTACCCAGGGTCTCCCAGCATCTGAGGCGTGACGTCCCTGACCGCGGCTCAACCCCGCGGCAGGCTGATATCGACCGGGAAGGTCATGAATGCCGGCGTCTCGTACGGATGCGCGGACAGCGCGGCGTCGACGACGGCGCTGCGCCGGGAGCGCGGGTAAATGGCCTCGATCCGGGTTTCCGGCACCTCCTCGGGGGAATCGACGACGCCGATTGTCGGGTTCGCGCCGGGCAGCGGCGTGAAGCGCCCGGCGCCTTCGAGGCTGAACGAGCAGTGCGAGTAGTTGCCCAGCCTCCCCGCTCCGGCGTCGCCTATGGCCTGCCGGACCGCCTCGGCAGCTGCGGTGGGGACGTAGATGACCAGACAGTCCATTGGCTCCATGGCAGAAAGTGTGCCACGAGAGCAGCGACGGAGCAGCGCCATGGAAGTCGGCCGGCGAGAGGAGGAAGCCGAGCCAGTCATCAGGGCCGTGGCACCGGGCCGGAATGTTTGCATGTCTGGACCCTGTCCTGCCGTTGCCCTATCGTTGGGGCACCGACTACATTCGACCTGCGGATCTCCGCATCGGAGGTACATGATGGGAATCATCTCGTCCGGTTTTCATGGAAAACGGCGCACCGGCAATCCAGCGTTACCGCCCGGCCAATACGAGACGGGGAGCTTTCCCGTGCTGACGGCGGGCCCGGCACCCTATATCGCCCCGACGGACTGGAAATTCTTCATCACAACCGAGACGGGGCAGCGCCGTGCCTGGTCGTGGGATGAGTTCATGGCGTTGCCGCAGGATGACATCCGGACCGACATTCACTGCGTGACCAGCTGGTCCAAGCTGGGCACCTCGTGGCGGGGCGTGTCCCTGGACACCCTGTTCGAGGACGTGGAAACGTCGTCGGAATTCACCACCGCCCACTCCTACGGCGGCTATACAACCAACGTTCCCCTGCAGGACCTGCTGGACGGCCAGGCATGGGTGGCCTGGGAATTCGACGGTGAGCCACTGGAACGGGCCCACGGCGGCCCTGCCCGCCTGTTGGTGCCCCACTTGTACTTTTGGAAGAGCGCGAAGTGGATCAACGGCATCGAACTGATGCCACACGATGCTCCCGGATTCTGGGAATCCAACGGGTATCACATCTACGGCGACCCGTGGCGCGAAGAGCGCTACTCATGAGGCAGGACATATGAGCACCCTGTGGCGCGTTGCCGAGGTGGTCAGTGGAGTTCCCGAAACGGAATCATCCAGAACCATCGGGCTGCGCGTGGACGGTCTGAACGGCAACCTTGCGGGCCAGCACATCGATGTCCGGCTCACGGCTGACGACGGTTACACAGCCGTGCGGTCCTACTCCGTGGCGACGGCCGGAATGGACGAAATCTTGGAGATCACGGTTGACGAATTGGCCAACGGAGAGGTCTCCCCCTACCTGGTCAGGGACCTCATGGTCGGAGACCAGCTGGAGATCCGGGGCCCCGTCGGCGGCTGGTTCGTCTGGCGGCCGACCGATTCGAACCCGGTACAGCTGATTGCCGGAGGATCCGGCGTCGTCCCGCTCATGGCCATGATCCGCGCCCACGAGGCATCGAAGAATCCTTCACAGTTCCGGCTGCTCTACTCACTCAAGTCGCCGGAGACCGGGTTCTATCGGGACGAGTTGCTTACGTTGAGCCGGGAATCCCAAAAGCTCACCGTCGACCATGTGTACACACGCGCAGTGCCGGACGGTTGGCCAAGCGCCCCGAAGAGACTCACCGCAGAAACACTGCTGGCGAACATCCTGCCGGCAGAAGATTCTCCCGATATCTTCATCTGTGGCCAGACGATGTTTGTCGAAACGGTCACAGACTGGCTCGTGAAGGCGGGCTATCCGGCCGCCTCAATCAAAACCGAACGCTTCGGCGGAACGGGAGGAATCCGGTGACTGGCAGCAACGGCTCTTCCCCTGGCGCCGAGGACCCGCGCCTCGAGGACCAGGACATCGCCGGAACAGCGGGCAATCCGATACCTCACCTCGATGGAAACGCGGCGGCAGGACAGCTGTGGGAACTGTTCCGCATTGACATCGTCGCCGCGATTGGTCGATGCAAGAACTGTGGCGCCGTCAGGGTCTTCGGGGAAGCCGCCGTCTACACCGACGCCCCGGGAATCGTCGTGCGCTGCAGTTCCTGCGGGGGCGTCCTCCTGCGTCTCGTTGAGACGCCCACCAAGTTCTGGCTCGACGTCAGCGGACTCAGCTACCTTCAGATCGACCGGGAGAGCTAGGTCAACGGCCTTGGTGTCCGCCCGGCAAAGCCGGCAGCCGCGGCGACAGTGTGGTTCGGGTCCGTTCCGAGCCTGGCAGCCAGATTTTCCGCCGCCTGGATTACTGATATCTCGGACTCGAATAGTTTCATGGGCCTATTCTGCCGGAACCCCATCTGCTGGCTCCGGAGACCCCCGGGTCGTGCGGACGTTCCTACCGGGACCTGCGGCGCAGCTATGGCCTCTTGCCTGCGGTGGTGTCAGTATGTTGGGAATCAGGCTCACTCAAGGCAGCCCCGTTCCGGGCAGAAAGGACGCGCAGTCATGACCTACATCATCAACTTCGGCGATGTGGGACAGGGCGACGCCGCCTTGGCCGGCGGTAAAGGCGTCGGACTGGGAGGCCTCGTACGGGCCGGACTCCCTGTCCCACCCGGGTTTGTGCTGAACACCGCAGCCTATGCGGATTTTGTGGCGGCCAACCACCTCGCCGCGGGCATCCGGGAGCTAGCCTCCCTGTCGCCGCAGTCGACGCCAAAGGACTACGAGGATGCCTCCAAAGGGATCCGCGCCCTGTTCGCCGGCGGAACCATGCCGGCCGTAATCGCAGCAGAACTCGGCACCGCCTACGGGCTCCTCGGCGACGGAGATACGGCCGTGGCGGTGCGCTCCTCCGCCACAGCCGAGGACCTCGCCTCGGCCAGCTTCGCCGGCCAACAGGAGACCTACCTCAACGTCCGCGGGGTGCAGGCCCTGGCCGCGGCTGTCACTGATTGCTGGGCATCCCTGTGGACTGCGCGCGCCATGGCCTACCGTGCACGTGAAGGCATCGAACCGGACGCGGTCCGCCTCGCGGTTGTGGTCCAGCGGATGGTGGAGGCCGAGGCGGCCGGGGTCATGTTCACCGCCAATCCGGCCAACGGACGCCGCGACCAGACTGTGATCAGTGCCGCGTGGGGCCTGGGCGAGTCCGTGGTCAGCGGAACTGTCACCACTGACGACGTCGTTGTCGAAGCAGCGGCGGGCAGTGTGCTGTCGCGCCGGACTGCTGACAAGGAGGTCATGACCGTCTACGCGGAGCACGGCACGAGGGAGCAGTCCGTGCCGGCGTCCCGCCGCCGTGAGCCAGTTCTGGATGACCGTGCCGCGGCCCTGCTGGCCGGCTACGGGGCACGGATTGCGGACCATTTCGGTACGCCGCAGGACATTGAGTGGGCACGGGCCGGTGACGAGTTCTTCATCCTGCAGTCCCGGCCGATCACGGCGCTGCCTGAACCGGCGGCCGACACCCCCGATGTCTGGACGGTGCCCTATCCGAAAGGAATGTACTTCCGGGCGAGCATCGTGGAGCAGTTGCCGGACCCGCTCTCGCCGCTGTTCGCCGACCTCATCGACGGCTCCGTTACCCGGTCGCTGAGAGCCTTGATGGCCGAGGCCGTCGGTCAGAACGTCATCCGGGAGGACGACGTCGGACTGCCTACCGTGAACGGCTACGCCTATTATTACTACCGCAACTCCGGTATGTGGCGGGTGATGGGCAAGTCGTTGACCGCGGTTCGCGCGCTGGCCCGCGGCAAGGCGCACATGGGGGTGGCCGGGTGGCGGAACTTTTCGCATCCGCGCTACGAGCGGGTGATCCAGGACTGGTCGTCGAAGCGGGTCCGGGAGCTTTCCGGTGGGGAACTGCTTGAGGGTGTGAAGACGTTGCTGGACGCCGGCACGGTGTACTACACGGCGGTGCAGTCGATCATTCCGATCGCCGCGACCAGCGAAGTCACCTTCCGGGCGTACTACGACAGGCTCGTCCGCCGCGATGGGGACCCCCCGGCGCAGACGTTCCTCCTCGGCTACGACAGCGAACCCATCCGGGCTGAGAAGTCACTGTACGACCTCGCGGTGTGGGCCCGGGGGGTTCCCGGGCTTGCACCGGCGATCCTCGATATGCCGACGGCGGCACTGGTTGAGTCGCAGCGCACCGGGTCCATCCCGGCCGGTTTCGACCAGACACTGTGGCAACAGTGGCAGGCGCGCTTCCAGGCTCACCTGGACCGTTTTGGCCATGCGGTCTTCAACCTAGATTTCCTCAGCCCGGTGCCGGCCGATGATCCGTCGTCGCTGCTGGAGACGGCGAAGTTCTACCTGCGCGGGCAGGGCAATGACCCGCACGAGCGCCAGCGGCTGTCGGCCGCACGGAGGGAGGACCAAACCAACCTGGCGGTCAGCCGGCTCGGGCCAAAGCGGCGGGCCGGCTTCCTCCGGTTGCTGCGGTGGGCGCAGAGCGCGGCCCCGATCCGCGAGGACGCCTTGGCCGACGTCGGTCTGGCCTGGCCGCTGCTGCGGCGCATGCTGCTGGAACTCGGGCAGCGTCTGGTTCACTCCGCGGTCATTGCCCAACCGGCCGAAGTGTTCTGGCTGCGCGAGCAGGAGCTGCGAAGCGCCGTCGAGTTCGGCCTTGCCGCGCCGGGCGAACCGGCCGCAGTGGCAATCACCGGGGCGGACCGGCCCGTCCGCGCAGACGCCGTCGAAGAGCGCAAGATGCTTTGGCGGGGCCAAGCCAAGGCCGCTGCCCCGCAGTTGCTCCCGGAGAGCCGGTGGATGCAGCGGGCCTTCGGGAGCATGATGCCCGCAGGCTCACAGGACCAGCCAGGCGACATTATCAAGGGCGTCGGCGCAAGCGCGGGCCGGGTCACCGCTCCGGCGCGCGTCCTGAGGGGGCCCCAGGATTTTGCCCTGATGGTCCCCGGGGACGTCCTGGTGGCCCGTATCACGACGCCGGCGTGGACCTCGCTGTTTGCGATGGCCTCCGCGGTGGTCACCGACGTCGGCGGCCCGTTGAGCCACAGTTCAATCGTGGCCCGTGAGTATGGCATTCCCGCCGTGCTCGGCACCGGGGTGGCCACCCAGCGGCTCACCAGCGGGCAGCGGATCCGCGTGGATGGCGACGCCGGTACCGTCACGATCGAGCAAACTGCCACTGGGCAGGAACCCTGAGCGGATACCCTCCGGTGAGCGGACAGTTGTGCAACACTGATCCGATGTCCATGGGCGTCTTCGCTCAATTCCGCTAGATGCACCTTCCGTGGACCAAATGGCCCGGCGTAGTGCCAGGGCGTAGATTGTGGGCATGGAACAGATTTCCTCCGGCCGCCGGGAAACGATCGCTGACCGCCTGCTGGGCATTGCGGAGTTCAGCCACGCCCACTGGTTCTTCGGCAACCTCTACGAGGCCCTCGTCAAGATCCCGCACCGCGTCGCCGCATCGGAAGCAAGCCCTGAACTCCCCCGGTCGCCCTTTGGAGCGGGAAGCCCGGGCCGCTACTACGCCCCGATCGCACCGCTCAATGCGCCCGTCGCCGTCGCTGCCCTCGTGGCCGGCTGGAAGCATTCCAACTCCAGAGGCTGGCTGATAGTCGCTGCCCTGGGCTCCGCGACTGGTGCGGCCGCCACCGCGTACTTGCTCCGGTCCATCAACCCACGCTTGTTCTTCAGCCCCCACCCGCTGAGCGAGATGCGCCGCAAACCCCTGCTGACGCGGTGGTACCGGATTCACGCCATCAGGCTCACGGCCAGCGCCATTGCGCTCGTAGCCATCCACCGCGCGCGGACAATCCGGCTGACCAGCCGCGGATGAGGTCCGGCGCGATCCCCCGTTAAGCAACCAGCCGGGTGTCGAACATTTCTTCTGCCCGCCGGATCAAAGGCTCGGGGACGTCTGCCTCCTCGCCGAGATCGCCGCGGCCCAGGAAGATAGCGGTGCCGCGTGCCACCCCTGCCAGGTCCAGGCCGCAGTCATCCATCAGCTGGGCGGCACGCAGGTTCGGTGGAAGGTTCACAATCACGCCTTCGGCGTTGAGGAAGACACGCCAGTCACCGCGTGTCACGTCCTCAATGTCTCCGCCAACCAGGCTTTGCAGGGGCTGAAGGCCGGGTTCAACAGATTCAATCCGGATGGGTTCGGCGAGTTGAGATGGAATTATCAGTGCTGTGTATGCGGTTCTCATTTTTGGTCTGTAGTAGTTAACAACGCTGGCCGAAGGTGTGTTCCCAGACGCCGGGCCAGGGGCCTTGCCTGATAGTCATTGTCCTCTTGACTTTGGCGCTATCGCCGGCGGCAGGAGCAGGGTCTAGAGGATCCGAAGCCTTTTGGGCAGCCCGACGCTCTCATCAAGGCACTTATGAACAAGGACCTCGTCGATGAATACTTTCTGCTGGTATCGCCGATCGTGCCCGGGAGTGGCATGAAGATGCCGCCGTCCCGACTGGCAACTCAGCGGAAAAGCCCGCAAGCTAGATAGGGGGTAACCAGGGAGAGCCGAACGCGCTCCCGCCGCACAGGAAGGCCCCGCAATTCCGAAACCAAAACGCCAACTCAATCCATTGATCCTCAAGTACCTCAAGGCCGGCGAGGCCGCCCGTGCTGCTGCCGGGGGCCTTGGCGAGCTCAAGCCGGTCGAGCCGGTCGCGCGGCGGGAAGGGCTGCCGCTTCTTGGCCATGACCAGGTCTACGTGATGAAGTACGGGACCGAATACCATACGGCGTGGTGTCCTGTTGTGGCCGACAAATGGAGCCACGCACCCCGGGGACTGCTCGTTACCCTGTTCGCGGACGCCGGGGCGCGTACCCCGTGCCAGGAATGCGACCGGCACCTGAAAGCAGCCAGGGTGATGCCCGAACCGGAATCCCCCATCCGCCCAGGAACCACGCCGGAGCCTGAGGCCGTGATTCCGCTGACGGTCGTAGGCGTCGCCCACGGAATCCTCTTCCTGGCCGCGGGGCCCGAACATCAGGAACGACTCAAGGAGACCGCGGTGGAGCCGGCGACCCCGCTGCTCGTGGGCGGGCGGCGGGACGGCATGGTGGTGCGGGTTGAGGCCGCCCGCGACGAACCCCTCCTGGTTGTCCAGTTGGACCCCCGCGCCACGTTCCTGAGCGGCCCCTACCAGGTGCGCCTGCGCCGTCCCCTTCAGCGCTCGGCCACCAAACCCTACGCCGTGGAGTGCGTCGAACCCGCGCCGCAGGGGTAGCTTGCAACAGGCAACCGGACGGCAGCAGGCCACACCGGGCGTGCCTGCGCGCCAGGCGACATCAGCGCTGATGGACTTCGCACCCAAGGCCGGAAACAACCCAGCCACCAGGAACGGTGCGGCTGACACCCACGATCCAGTCGCCACTGCGCACCGTCTGCTCATCAGCTTGTTTCCATTCATCGGTTGGGGCGCCGGCAGGCGCGACCACCGACTTGGCCCACGCCGCAGCGGCCGCCTCAGGCGTCGGGTCCCCCGGGACACTCGTGTCGATATCCGCGACATAGGCACCGTGACACGCCACGGTCGACGCCGCTTCCCTGGCCATGTCGGTCGACGCCGGTGACGTGGCACACGAGGACAAGGCGAACAGAAGAACGGCCGTCATTCCGCCCGCACGGACGGTTTTTCCCATGGGCGAAACCGTACTGCCGGGGCCGCACGACGCATATGCTCCCCGTGCTGAGCTCGAGTCCGCGGTCACTTAACGGTCAGTGAGCCGTGCATGTTGGAGTGATACCTGCAGTGGAAGGGGTAGGTGCCGGGCTGGGAAGGTGCTTTGAAGGTGGCCGTACCGCCGTTCTCCTTGACCTCGACATCAAAGAGTGTCGCATCCTGGTCAGCAGTCACCGTGTGCTCGGCCGTATCCAGGTTGACCACCTTCACCTCCGCACCGGGAGCCACCGAGCCGGGGATCTCGTAGGCGAAGCTTTTGATTGTGATGGCCGCCGCGGCGGCGGTTGCCGCCCCGCTCCCCGTTCCTGGTGCGGTCGACGCCGCCGGGGCAGAGGTTGCGGCCGTCGTGGCCGGCGCGGGTGTTCCGCCACCTCCGGCACACCCGCTCAGCCCTATCAAAACCGTTGCCAACACAAGTGCAGTCCGTGCCCTGTTGCTCGTCATGATGTGCCGTCCTCGATGCTGGAGGGGGCTGCGGAATCAGCCCGGCTTCCTTCCATTCTGCATCCGCCGCTTCCAAAAAGCACCGCGAAAAAACTCGGCCAAAAGGACGTTGTCAGGGTTGCGCCCTTACCTTTTCCAAGTAGGCCATCAGTCCGGTCAGTTGTTCCGCGGACCATGGCAGATCGGCGCTGAGGGCGGTGCTATTTTCCTGCCACATGGAGCGGGCGGCGGTTTTGGTCTGCTCGCCCGAGTGGAACAAGGATCCGACTTCCTCCCAGGCCCTGGCCCACTCCCGGGCCGACGGATCCGAGACCGGCGTCCCGTTCCCTGCGTGCCGGAGGCCTTCCTCGACCAACGCGGTCCATCGGGTTTTGGCCGCCTCGATGCGGCCGGCGCCGAGTTCTGTTCTGCGGTCGGCCAGTTCCTGGCGCTGTTCGGTTGTGAAGTGGTTTTCGAGCACGGCAATCATCTCCAATGTTGATAGGAACTGTTCCGGGTCCGGCATGGCTGGCCCGTCCTCGTATGAAGGGTCGTTGTGTGAGGGGTCGATGCGCGACAGCAGGTCCCGTAGCCGGTCCTGGACTGCCTGGATCTGCTCGGCCTGCCGGCGAGTGTGTTGCAATTGCCGCTCCAGGAGCGTGCGCAGCGAGGCCATATCATCGGCGGCGGTCCCCAGCGCGGGGCCGATATCGGCCAGCGGGAGTCCAAGCATCTGCAGTGCACGGATCCGGTACAGCCGCCGCACGTCTTCCTCGGTGTAGCGGCGGTGGCCGGCAGAGGTCCGCTTGCTTGCCGAGAGCAAACCAATGTCGTCGTAGTGATGGAGGGTCCGGACCGTGACGCCACACGCGCTGGCGAGTTCGCCGATGCTCCACTGACCTGCCGCACCGCTCGTCTCTTTCATGTGGACAACCGTAGATCCTCACGCAGCGTGAGGATCAAGACCCACCGTGTCGGCCGCTGCGGCGGCCCCCGACCGTAGTGGGGCCGTCCCGCCCGGTCAGCCAGCTGTCCCGACGTCGGCGACCGTTTTCCATGCTGCCAGTGTCCCGGGGAGCTAGTGTCCGGCGGCGCCGAGATCGTCCCGCACCCGTACGGGCTCGTCGGCGAGCGGCATGTTCGCCGCGTCCCGGACGCCGTCGAGTGCGCCGGCACCGTCCGCTTCAAGCCGGCCAAACAGCGCGTCAAAGTCCTCCGGTGCCGGGCCGGCGGTTGCCACCAGTTCGAAGGTCTTGCGCAGTGCGGAGCCCGAGCCCAGGCTCCGGACCAGGACCTCCGCAATCTGTCGGCGTGCGATGACCCCGTCGCTGGAATTTCCGGCCTGGCGGGTGTCGCCCTGCAGGAGGACGAGCCTGTGCTCGTTGGGCGCGTTGTAGTCGAACCATCCGGGCCGGACGATCGTATAGGGCAACCCGCTGGCCCGCACGAGACGCTCGGAGCGCCGCTTCCAGTCGTGCGCCTCGGTCGAAAGGTTGTAGGCGCCCGTGCGGTTGGTGACGCCGATCGCCGTCATCAGGGCGATGCGCGCCGTGCGGGAGCCCAGCGCGGTCAGCACGTTGCGCACCCCGCCGTAGTCGATGCTTTCCGCCCCGGCTTTGCCACCGTGGGAACCGTGGGTGAACACGACGGCGTCGATCCCGTCCACGGCAGCGGTCAGGGTTTCCGGCCGCGTGAGATCCCCGAAAACCACTTCGGCCCCGACAGGCAGTTGCCCGGCCTTGCCAGGATCGCGGACCAGGGCACGGGTGAGGTACCCGTGCCGGAGAGCCGCTTCGACCACCAGATGCCCAATGCTGCCGGTCGCACCAACAACAAGGACGGCGGTGGGGTTACTCATGCCGGGACGACTTCGTTGAGGACCCGCAGCGCGTTGAGCGTCCGGGGGTAGCCGATGTAGGGCAGCAGCGTGGTGATGACCTCCAGCAACCGGGCGCGGCCGTTGCCGACGTTGAGGTTGGCGGCGACGTGACCCCTGACCTGCGGCTCGCAGCCACCGAGCGAGACGAGCATCGCCAGGGTGAGGAGCTCGCGCGTGGGCACGTCGATGCCGGTGCGGGTCAGGTGGTCGCCAAAGCAATTGGCGGAGAGGTAGCGCTGGAAGTGGCTCTCGTCGTCGGCCGCCGAGGCGTGCATCGCATCGATGACGTCGGCACCGGCGATCACCTTCTGGACGGCGAGGCCCTTCTCCGCGCGGTCGGCGGGCGTCGTCGTGGACTGGCCCGGCAGGGGCAGTTCGATGCCGCGTTCGGTGAGGACCTCGTTCGTTGCCTGAATGAAGTCGAAGACCTTGGCCATTCCCACGTAGGGGACGGCCTGGTAGACGATCTCTTTGACTTCGACCGGGCTGACGCCGACGGTGAGCGCCGCGCCGAGCATCACCCGGTATTGCCCCAGCGCCTGCGAGGCGATCATCGACGCGAGCTGGACCATGAGCCGGGTCCTCGTGTCCAAGTCTCCGTGGCCGAGCACTTCGTCGAAGGCGAAGTTGCCGAAGGACTCGATGAGCTCCGGGTCGGTGACGGCCAGGGTTGAGACGTGCCCCGGGAAGAGCTCGTCGAGGTTCTTGCGGGCTGCTGCGCTGATGGCCATTGCTGTCCTGTCATTCAGAATCGGGGAAGAGACGCTTGTAACTCTCACCTGCCCAGCAAACTGCAATCAACGCGAATGAGGGAGTGCCCCCAGCTACGAGTACTGCCAGTACCCCCTTCGCGGGCGCCCGCGGGCATGGGGAGAAATTTAGCGGACGCCCGGAGCTCCCTCAGCTTTCCGCCGCCGCCTGCGAACCTGCCAGATAATCAGGCCAATCACCGCCAACACCCCGACGACGACGGCGATATCCCGCCCTACCGCTTTGGCCACGGCTTCATAGGAGTTACCGGCCACGAACCCCAACAGGACGAAGCCCACACCCCAGAGAATGCCGCCGGCGACGTTGAAGGCGAGAAAACGCGGATAGGGCATCCGGGCGGATCCGGCCAGGGCCGGCATCACGGCCCGAAAGAACGCCACAAAGCGTCCCAGGAAAACGGCAGCCCCTCCCTTGCGGCGGAGAAAATCCTGCGCCTCATCCAGTCTGGTTCGCTTCTTCCGAAAACCCCGCAACTCAAGGAATCTGGGGCCCAAGTGCTTGCCAACCTCGTATCCCACCGAATCCCCTACGACAGCGGCCATGACCACCAGGACCATCATCAGCCACAGCTCGGCGTTTCCGCGGCTGGCGACGACTCCGCCCAGAATCGCAGCAGTCTCCCCCGGGATCACAAAGCCCACAAACAGCGCGTCCTCGGCGAAGACGAGGCCGGCCACGATCACGTACGCCAGGAGGGGCGGGACGTTCAGGATATTTTCGACAAACTGCGTCATCGTGGCCCTGCTTTCAGACCGATCCTCGTGCTGCCGCGGCTGGCAGTTGACGCCTCGGCGGGCGGCGGTGCCTAAGGCTGAAGGACTTCCCTGGCGTCTGGCCGGGTGGCTTCCTGGAGGACCCAGCGGTTGCCGTCAGGGTCACCGAAATAGGCGAACAGGACCCCGCCCATGTCCTGGACCTCGCTGATCTCCGCCCCCCGCTCGAGAAGCTCAGACCGCGCCGAGGCCATGTCCGGGACCACCAGCTGCAGGCCTTCCAGGCTCCCAGGCTGCATGCTGGTCATCCCTGTGCCGATGACTATGGAAGTGGCGGAACCAGGCGGGGTGAGTTGGACCACCCTCATGCCCGGTATGTATTCCACGTCGTGGTCCAGGACGAAACCGAGCCGGTCGGTGTAGAACGATTTGGCTTTGTCCACATCGGCGACAGGTACTTGTACGACCTCAAGGCGCATCTCCATGCGCCTCACAGTACCTCGTCTTGCGCAGATGGCTCCTTCGATTCCCCTATGTGTCTCCGATCAGCACGCTTTGGGGGATGCCCTGCCAGTACACCTTTCATCAGGGACTCCCATACAGTCCCTGGGGCAGGTTGACTGGAGGCGCTAGGTCCACACCCCGCGCACAACAAACTGAGGAGACACGATGCACACGCGAACTCTCGGACAAGGCCTGCAGGTCTCGGCTGTCGGCCTTGGCTGCATGGGCATGTCACAGGGCTACGGCCCGAACCCCGGCGACCGCCAGGCGATGATCACGGTGCTCCGCGACGCCGTCGATCTCGGAATTAGCTTCTTCGACACCGCAGAGGTGTACGGCCCCTTCGTCAACGAGGAACTGGTCGGTGAGGCGCTGGCCCCGATGCGGGACGAGGTGGTGATCGCGACGAAATTTGGCTGGCGGATCGAAGACGGCAAATCGGTGGGACTCGACAGCTCCCCCGAACGGATCAAACGGGTCGCGGACGAGTCGCTGCGCCGGCTGCGCGTAGACAGCCTCGATCTCTTCTACCAGCACCGGGTCGACCCCAATGTTCCCATCGAGGAAGTGGCAGGCGCAGTGGGCGAACTCGTCCAGGCCGGCAAAGTCCGCCACTTCGGGCTATCGGAGGCCTCAGCCACAACCATCCGGGCCGCGCACGGAGTCTTCCCGGTGACAGCCGTCCAGAGCGAGTACTCCCTCTGGACACGCGACCCGGAATCGGCGGTGCTGCCAACGCTGGCCGAACTGGGTATCGGATTTGTACCCTTCAGCCCTCTCGGCAAAGGCTTCCTCACCGGCACCGTGAATCCGTCCACGCCATTTGCAGACGGCGACATCCGGGGCACCATCCCGCGTTTCACCGCCGAGAACCGGGCCGCCAACCAGGCACTCGTGGACCACGTCGCCGGGCTGGCCGCCGCCAAGGGCGCAACTCCCGGCCAGGTGGCGCTGGCGTGGCTCCTGGCCCAGCAGCCGTGGATCGTGCCGATCCCAGGCACCCGGCGCCGGGTGCGCCTCGAGGAAAACGCGGCCGCAACCGCCGTCGCGCTTTCCGCTGACGAGGTCGCAGATTTGGATGCCGTAGCTGGCCGGATTGGTGTGCAGGGAAACCGCTACAACGACTTGCACATGGGTCTCGTGGGGCGGTAGCAGGCAGTCTTCGCACTGATCGCGACCTGCAATGACCTGCAGGGTGGGCTTATTCTTAGCGATTAAGACCAGTTGTCCGGTTCAGTGTGCACCGGATTCTGCCGTACCGGGATGATGGGATCTGAGGCTCGAAAATGGACGTTGCACACGCCGCACGGATGCCAGCCCAGATTCGTCGCGGTGCTGCGCATGGCTGATTCCGGCGTCCAGACCGGGGCCGGCAAGGACGGCGGTGATCTGTGCTCTCCTTTCCTGGACGAGCTGCCTATTAGCGGTGCTGCGGTCTCCATGTTCGGCGGCGCCGCCTCGGAGACCCTGGTCTGTGCAACCGATGCACTGGCGGCCCGGCTTGATGAGCTGCAGTTTGATCTCGGCGAAGGGCCACGATGGGAGGCCCTTCGCAGGCGGCTCCCCGTGCTCGTCCCCGACGTCCGATACCCCCAGCCCTACTCGTGGCCCGTTTTTAGCAAAGCTCTCCTGGAAACAGAAGTCGCAGCGATTTTCGTCTTCCCACTGACGTTGGGAGCACTGGACCTGGGCGTCGTGGAACTTCACCACACAGCGCCGGGCAGCCTCAGTTACGCCGACTCTACGAGGGCGGGGGTGCTCGCCAACCAAACGGCATGGCATCTTCTCCGCAGGGTTCTCGCTGTGCACTCCCCCGACACCGATCCCTCGGTGGATGCTCCCCTGATGTCCAGACGGGAAATCCACCAGGCAACCGGCATGGTCCTCGCGCAGGCAGAAACCACCGCAGCCGAAGCCCTCCTGCTGCTGCGCGCGCACGCATTCGCGAATGCGCTGACACTTCGCCAGGCGGCCGATGAGGTCCTGCAGGGCCGACTGAGCTTCGTCCAGGGCAATGAAGAGCTCAGGCCTGGCTCAACGCCTTGGCCTTGACAGCATCGAACTCCGCCTGGGTCAGGGTGCCGGCGTCGAGGAGTTCCTTGGCCTTTGCGATTTCCTGGCTCGGGGACGCTGAGGCGACCGAGCGGATGTACTCGTTTGTGGCCGCTTGCGCCTCCTGCGCGCCCTTGG
Organism: Arthrobacter sp. 10N43; assembly: GCF_056394525.1. Taxonomy (NCBI): domain Bacteria; kingdom Bacillati; phylum Actinomycetota; class Actinomycetes; order Micrococcales; family Micrococcaceae; genus Arthrobacter; species Arthrobacter sp. 10N43. The sequence goes on from NZ_JBFTIA010000002.1 coordinate 183,289, forward strand.
CCTGACGCTCGGCCATGCTGCGGCCCCGCGCGATCAGGTACACAAGCACGGTGAGGAACGGCACGAAGACGAGGAACAGTATCCACACGGCCTTGAGCCAGCCGTTCAGGTCACGGTCCCGGAAAATGTCGGTGATGACAGCAAACAGTGCGAAAAGGTAGGCGACGAACGCAAATCCCCAAAAGAACAGCCAAATGACGTTCCAGAATTGCTCCACGGGAGCCATCCTTTCGTTCTGAGGAAGCCCCACTGGCATCCCCCTTAGGCGCCAAAGTAGTCTTCCGGGCAACCGGCGGTTAGGACCATAAGGCCTGAATTTGCCGAGGTCAAGGCCCCATGGCGCCGCGGATGCGGTCTGGACCGGCCCCCGCCTAGCCGATCGCCTTGGCCTTGAGCAGGCGGTGGGGCCGCCGCGCGCGACGGATCCGGACGGGCTGGGACTAGAAGAAGTGCAGCTCGCTGGCCGCGTCAGGGGAAGGATGCACCACGGGGGCCTGGCCGAGTTCGAGCAGGATGTCGTTAATGCTCAACTGGCCGGCCAGCTGAGGATCCGGCTGTACCGGGACAACAGCCTCCGGAACGGCGTCGCTACTCATGCCACGATCATATGTGCCGGCCACTGCTGCACCCGGGGGCCACGCCGATCCGCGGCACTGACAGCTTGGCCAGGGCATTGACTTCAGGGCAGCCGACGCCGGGACCCCAGGCGCGTCAGGCGCCGTCGTAAGCTTCCTGAAGGGCTGCGATGTCCAGCTTGCCCATGGCGAGCATTGCCTGCACGGCGCGCTGGGCGCCATCGGCGTCGGGGCCTCCGATCAGTTCTCCCAGCACGGACGGCACCACCTGCCACGAGAGCCCATACCGGTCTTTGAGCCACCCGCACTGGCTTTCCTCGCCCCCATCGGTCAGGGCGGACCAGTAGTGGTCAACTTCTTCCTGCGACGCGCAGTCGATGACAAGGGACACTGCCTCGGTGAAAGTGAAGACTGGTCCACCATTCAGCGCCGTAAAGGTGCGCCCGTCGATCTGGAAGCGGACGGTCATTGCCTGGCCGGCGGGCCCGGGACCGGCGTCGCCGTACCGGGAAACATCGAGGATCTTGCCGCCGTCGAAGAGGGAAACGTAGTACTCCGCCGCCTCCTCGGCCTGGTTGTCGAACCACAGGCAGGTGGTGATCTTTTCACTCACAGCGGTCCCCTTGCGTTCGCCCGTGCCGCCGGGTGACTCCGGCGGCGATCAGTGGCTTGGGACCGAGCCTAGCCCCACGGTGATTTTGCGCACAACGGCTCCCGGCGCCCCGCGGACCACTGCCGGAGGAAGCTCACGGCCGCCGCCCCGCCCCGCGCAGCCCAGCCGGACGGGACTAGGCTTGGAGGTATGCCCTCTCCAACCCCGAGCCTCCCCCACCCCTCAGCCCCGGACGCGCAAAAAACCGGCCTCCGGCCGGCGCAGGCGGCCACCCTGGCCGCAAGCGCGGACGCCCTCCTGATTCTGCTCTTCGCGGCGATCGGTCGCGACGCGCACCAGCGCGGCGAGATCATCACCGGAGTCTTTGCGACGGCCTGGCCGTTCCTGGCGGGTGCGGCCGTGGCATGGCTTGCCCTGCGGCTGTGGCATGACCCGCTGCGGGTGTGGCCCGCCGGCGTCGCCGTCTGGCTCGGAACCGTCGGTGTCGGCATGATCCTGCGGGCCGTCACGGGCCAGACGGTGGTGCTGCCGTTCATCATCGTGGCCCTGCTCAGCCTCGCCGTATTCCTCCTGGGATACCGTCTTGTGGTCGCGGGCGTTCGGCGGTTGCGTTCCCGCCCCCGCAAGGGCTGATGCACTAGGCTTGCAGAAGATGGCAGCGCCCGGGCAAGGGCCGCCGACAGGCCCGCAAACGGCGCAACCGATCCGGAAAGGCTCACACGTGGTCACCGCATTCGTCCTGATCAAGACAGACGCTTCACGCATCCCGGAGACCGCCGAGGAAATCTCCGCGATCTCCGGCATCAGCGAGGTCTATTCCGTAACGGGCGAGTGGGACCTGATCGCCATCGCCCGGGTCGCCAAGCATGAAGACCTGGCTGAAGTCATCGCGGACAAGCTCTCGAAAGTTCGCGGCGTCGCCCACACCACCACGCAGATCGCCTTCCGCGCGTACTCCCAGCACGACCTCGACGCGGCCTTCGCCCTCGGTTTCGAGCAGTAGCCGGCCACTGGCAGCGCAAGCAACACAAACGACGGGCCCGGCAGAATCTGCCGGGCCCGTCGTCGTGGTGGGTGCCTGTGGTCAGGGCCGCCTGAGTTCGCTCAGGCGGACTGCGACAGAGCGACCCATCTGTCCAGCACGGCGGCCGCAGCACCGGATTCAACGGACTGCTCGGCCCGCTTGAACGCGGCTGCCATTCGATCCGTGAGTGGACCCACAGCGTCGAGGTCGAACGCCACCAGCCCGGCCGCGGCGTTGAGCAGCGCGGCATCGCGGGCCGGCCCCGGCGCGCCGCCCAGGACAGCGCGGACGACGGCGGCATTTGCCTCGGCGTCGCCGCCGCGCAGCTCCTCCAAGGTGGCCTGCCGGATGCCGAGATCGCGCGGGTCAAACATCTTGTCCGTGACCTCACCGTTGCGGATCTCCCACACCCGCGACGGGCCGGTGGTGGTGAGCTCATCCAGGCCATCGTTCCCCCGGAAGACGAGGCCGCGGCTGCCGCGCTTGGCCAGCACTCCGGCCACCAGGGGGGCCATCTGCTCATTGGCGACGCCCACGGCCGAAGCCTGGACGTGTGCGGGGTTGATCATGGGACCCAGGAAGTTGAACGCCGTCGGAACGCCGAGTTCGCGGCGGGCGACGGCGGCGTGGCGCATCGAGGGGTGGAAAACCTGGGCGAAACAAAAGGTGATTCCCGCCTCCTCGGCGTTGCGTGCCACCCGGGGAATGGGGAGGTCCAGCCGGACGCCGAGGGCCTCCAGGACATCGGCGGATCCTGAGGAGGACGACGCCGCGCGGTTGCCGTGCTTGACCACCTTGGCACCGGCGCCGGCCGCGATGAGGGCGGCCATCGTGGAGATGTTGACGGTGTTCTGCTGGTCGCCGCCAGTGCCGACGATGTCCAGCTTCTCACCGGCGATGTCTATGGGGTTGGCATTGGAGATCATCGCCTCCACCAGGCCAGCCAACTCATCCACAGTCTCGCCTTTGGACCGCAGCGCCACCAGGAACCCGGCCACCTGGGCCGGCGTGGCCTCGCCCGACATGATGGAGTTCATGGCCCATTCGGTGCTCCCGGCGGTGAGGTCCGCGCCGCCGATGAGTGCGTTGATGAGCCGCGGCCAGGTGTTGCCTGCCGCCGGTGCGGATGCCTGAGAAGTCACCTCCCGATGCTATCGAGGTCGGCCCCGCGATGACCAATGTGAACCCCTCCGGGAACTTTTCCGCGCGAATTCGCGTCTTTGTAGAAAAAGTCCTCCGAAAAGGCGGTTTGCGTTGGGCAGTACGGAGTTTTATAGACATAATGTCTATGTGACATCTGCGACCCATGCCCCCAGTACCCCGGCGCACCCGACGCTGAACCGCCCCAACATGGTTTCTGTAGGAACCGTTGTGTGGCTGTCCAGTGAGTTGATGTTCTTCGCCGGTCTCTTCGCCATGTACTTCACACTCCGTTCGACTTCCGGACTGATGTGGGCCGAAGAGACAGCCAAGCTCAACTTCCCGTTTGCGCTCGTAAACACGATCGTCCTCGTAGCAAGTTCCTTTACTTGCCAGATGGGCGTCTTCGCTGCCGAACGGCTCCAGCCGCGCCGGACCGGCGGACGCTTCAGCTTCACCCAGTGGGGAATGAACGGATGGTTCATCCTGACGTTCCTCATGGGTGCTTTCTTCGTCGCCGGCCAGGCGACCGAGTACGCCATGCTCGTTTCCGAGCATGTTTCGCTGTCCTCCAACGCCTACGGTTCAGCCTTCTACATCACCACCGGCTTCCACGGCCTGCACGTGATCGGCGGCCTGATTGCCTTCCTGCTCATCATGGGACGCTCCTTCGCGGCGAAGAAGTTCGGGCACTTTGAAGCGACTTCGGCGATTGTCACCTCGTACTACTGGCACTTCGTGGACGTCGTCTGGATTGGCCTCTTCCTGGTCATCTACGTCCTCAAGTAGCAGGTTTGACTCTTTTTCTACAAGAGGCAGAATTTATAGAAGCGGCTCCCGGAGCCACCGCAGGATCGAAAAAAGGAACCACCACGTGAAGGCACTCTCGCAGAAGCGACGTCACCCACTGGCAGCAATAGCGCTGCTGCTGATGGGCCTCTTGGTCACGGGTGGGCTGTACGCCGTTGCCACCACCGTCAACCAGGCCAAAGCCGACACCACCACTTACAGCGCAAGTGACGTAGAGGAAGGCGGCAAGCTCTTTGCCGCCAACTGCGCCACCTGCCACGGCATGGGTGCCAGTGGCTCGCAGGCCGGGCCTTCCCTTGTGGGCGTCGGTGCCGCTGCTGTTGACTTCCAGGTCGGCACCGGCCGTATGCCCATGCAGATGAACGGCCCCCAGGCCCAGCAGAAGCCCGCCCAGTTCAACGAGGAACAGACCAAGCAGCTCGCTGCTTACGTTGCCTCGCTCGGCCCCGGCCCGGCCATTCCCGAGGCGGGTGTGCTCGATGAGAAGGGCGACGCCGCTAAGGGTGGAGAGCTGTTCCGCACCAACTGCGCCATGTGCCACAACGCTGCAGCTGCCGGCGGTGCCCTCACCCGGGGCAAGTTTGCCCCGGCCCTCGCCGGAGTTTCCGGTCAGCACATCTACGAAGCCATGGTCACTGGTCCCCAGAACATGCCGGTCTTCAGTGACGCGAACATCTCCCCCGAGGGCAAGCGCGACATCATCACCTACCTGAAGCAGATTGAAGCCAACGGTTCACCCGGCGGCGCAGATCTTGGGGCCCTGGGACCGGTTTCCGAAGGTCTCTTTGTTTGGATTGCCGGCTTGGGCGTCATCATCGCGTTCACGATCTGGCTCACGTCCCGCACTTCGTAAGCGGGCCTTACACCTGTAAGAATTTTCTGCTGACACGTCAGCAGTTCGAATTGAAACCTAACTCGGCAGAAGCCGAGACGAGAGAAGGATGAGGCGAATTATGGGCAACCATAGTGACGGCAGTCCGAACCACTCGGGCACCGTAGCTACGGCTGGTCAGAATGGGGTGGAGAAGTTCCAGGATCCTGGACTTCCCCCGCACCGTTTGCGCCTGGCTGACACGGACCCGAGGGCCGCAAAGAAAGCAGAACGGCAGGTAGCCCTTCTGTTCGGGACCTCGGTCGTTGGCACCCTGATATTCCTGGTGTCGTACTTCGCGATCGATTTGGGGAATGATTCCTCGATCGCCACGATCCGCCTCCAGAATGCCTTGCTGGGCATCGGCACCGCGTTCGCGATGCTGGGCATCGGTACCGGCATCGTCCACTGGGCCAAGGCCCTGATGCCGGACCACGAGGTCTCGGAAGAGCGCCACGCGATCCGAACCGAGGAAGACCGCCAGGCTGCCGTCCGCATCGTTGACGACATTGTGGAAGAAACCGGCATCAAGCGCCGGCCGCTGATCCGCAACACCCTGCTCGGCGCGGTCGCACTGGCGCCCCTGCCGGCATTGGCTATCTTCGGTGACCTTGGCCCCCGGCCGGACTTCGCGCTGGCCCACACATTGTGGGCGCCGGCTCCGGACGGCAGGCTGAAGCGCCTTGCCCGCGACCCCGATGGCACTCCCATCAAGGCCGCGGACGTCACCATCGGCTCCGCTTTCCACGTCATCCCGGAAGGGCTGAACGAGCTGAGTGAAGGCAAGCTGAACGAGAAGGCCAAGTCAGTCGTCTTGCTCATGCGCCTGGACCCGAGCGAACTCCACCCTTCCCCGGAACGCGTCGATTGGGCCTACAACGGCATCGTCGCGTACTCCAAGATCTGTACCCACGTTGGTTGCCCTGTTGCCCTGTACGAGCAGCAGACCCACCACCTGCTGTGCCCGTGCCACCAGTCAACCTTCGACCTGACCCAACAGTGCAAGGTTATCTTCGGCCCCGCCAGCCGCCCTCTTCCCCAGCTGCCTATCGCAGTCGACGCCGAGGGCTACCTGGTCGCCACGAGCGACTTCCATGAACCCGTCGGACCGAGCTACTGGGAGCGTGAGCAGCATGTCCTCATCCCTAACGCCTGATGCCCCCGTCTTCGTCGCCAAGACGAAGGGCGGCCGCATCACTGACTTCGTCGACCAGCGTGTTGGCGGCTCCGGCATCCTTCGCGAGTTCGGCCGGAAGGTCTTCCCGGACCACTGGTCGTTCATGTTCGGCGAAGTGGCGCTGTATTCCTTCGTCATCCTGCTGCTCTCGGGGACGTTCCTAACGTTCTTCTTCGATCCGTCCATGGCGGAAACGCATTACGCGGGCTCCTACACGCCGCTGAAGAACGTTGAAATGTCTGTGGCGTACAGCTCATCCCTGAACATCTCCTTTGATGTCCGCGGCGGCCTGTTCATGCGCCAGGTGCACCACTGGTCGGCCCTGCTGTTCGTGGCCTCCGTGTCCGTGCACATGCTCCGCGTGTTCTTCACCGGCGCGTTCCGCAAGCCCCGCGAGCTGAACTGGGTGGTGGGCAGCGTCCTGCTCATCCTGTCCATGGCTGCAGGCTTCACCGGCTACTCGCTCCCCGATGACCTGCTCTCCGGCAACGGCCTGCGCATCATCGACGGCGTTATCAAGTCCATCCCGGTCATCGGCACCTACACGTCGTTCTTCCTCTTCGGCGGCGAGTTCCCGGGCACCATGATCATCAGCCGCCTGTACATGCTGCACATCCTCCTGGTACCCGCACTCATCCTGCTGATGATCGTGATGCACCTCTTCATGGTGGTTGTGCACAAGCACACGCAGTACCCCGGCCCCGGCCGCAACGACGGCAATGTCGTCGGCTACCCTTTGGGCCCGGTTTACGCGGCCAAGGCCGGCGGCTTCTTCTTCATCGTGTTCGGTGTGGTTGCCCTCATGGCGGCGTTCTTTACCATCAACCCGATCTGGAACTACGGTCCGTACGACCCCTCGCCGGTTTCGGCAGGCACTCAGCCTGACTGGTACATCGGGTTCGTTGACGGTGCTCTGCGCCTGATGCCGGGCACGATCGGGGACTGGAAAGTCGAACAGATCTGGTTCGGCCACATGTTCACGTTCAACGTCCTGCTTCCGGCACTCGTCCCGGCCGGCATCCTCTTCACGGTCATGTTCGCCTACCCGTGGATTGAGCGCTGGGTCACCAAGGACAACCGCGAGCACCACGTCCTGGACCGTCCCCGCAATGCTCCGACCCGTACGGCGATCGGCATGGCCGGTTTCGTCTGGTACTGCGTAATGTGGGCCGCCGCAGGCTCTGACCTCATCGCCACCCACTTCCACGTGGCCCTGAACGATGTCACCTACTGGCTGCGCGCACTGTTCTTCATCGGCCCGGTCATCGCCTTCATCGTGACCAAGCGCGTCGCCCTGGCGCTGCAGCGCAAGGACCGCGAGATTGCCCTGCACGGCCGCGAAACCGGCCGCATCGTGCGCCTGCCGCACGGTGAGTTCATCGAGGTTCACGCCCCGCTGGACGAGTACAAGCGCTACAAGCTCGTGGGCTTCGAGTCGCCGGCCCCGCTGCCCGCGGTGCCGAACGAACACGGCGTCGTGGACCGCAAGGAAAAGCGCCGCGCCGCGCTCTCCCGCTGGTTCTTCGAGGACCGGGTTGCCCCGGCCACGCCCGCCGAGCTGGAGGCCGCCCACGGTCACCACGGCGCGCACGAAGCGATCGAAGCAGCAGAGTCGAAGTCGCTCAGCCACTAAGACGCTGCAAGTAGATAATCGGAAGGCCCGGTCCCCTTGGGGACCGGGCCTTCCTGCATTCCGGAGTGCAACAGCAACGCGGAGATCCTTCTATGGTTGTCACTTGGCGCCCAACCCAGGGGTTTCATGGGCGCAAGGGACCCTGCGTTGGTCTGGGTTACGGGCGGTACCCCGAGGCGTAGTTGCGCGTGGGCCGGACGCCGGGGCGCTGCAGGGGCACCCAGAGCTTGTAGCGGTCGGCCCGGTAGTAGGACACGGAGTAGTCCACCATGGCGCGGGCCACGAACGCGTGGCGCTGGATCTTCAGCAGCGGGGTGCCGACCTCGACGTTCAGGAGCCTGGCCGTCGACGGCGATGCGGCCGTCGCCTCGATCATGTCCTCGCCCCATTCCATGACCAGCCCGAAGCGTTCGCTGAGCACGTTGTACAGGGAGGTGGGCGGTTCGCCGTCGAGCAGGCCGGGAACCCGGTGGGCGGGGATGAAGTTCTCGTCCACGCTCATGGGCTCGTTGTCGGCCAGCAGGAGCCGCCGGAACCGGACCAGCGGCGTCCCTTCCTCCAGCTGCAGCTCACGGGCCAGGAAGGCGCTGGCGGCGATCTGCTCGAAGCTCAGGACCTTAGCAGCCGGGACCATGCCGCGCCGCTGCATCTCCTCGCTGTAGGAGGTCAGCTTGACCTGGAGATCGAGTTTGGGTTTGCGCACAAACGTGCCCAGCCCCACGACGCGTTCAATCACTTCCTCGCCCACCAGGGCATCGATGGCCTGGCGGACGGTCATCCGGGCAAGGCCGAAGCGCTGGGCAAGGTCCCGCTCGGACGGCAGCGCCGATCCCGGCGGGCAGGCGGCCGCGATGTGCGCACGCAGGATTTCCCGCAGCTGGACGTAGATGGGCACGCCGCTCTCACGGTCGATCTCGCCAATCATCCTGGACGCGTTAGAGGACGCCATGGTTCAGCCTCCGGTTGGGCTCCGGCGCGGGTAAAACACTCATATCTCAAGGGTAAGCCCGTTGCCCGGCAGGTCTAGACCACCGAGCCGTCTCATGTCGTGCCAGCCCCTCCCCCGCGGCTACCCTTGAAGTTGCAGACTGCTGACGGGCAACGGAGCCCGCCCGGTCTGATGAATCCCCGCCGTCCCGACCAGTCCGTCGTCGATGGCACCCGTCCACTTGCAGCACCTGCAGAACCAACACCAGCATGAGGGAGTCCCGTTGCCAGTTCGCAAGGCAATCGTCACGGCCGCCATCGGCCTCCACGCCCGGCCGGCGGCCGTATTTGTCCGGGCCGTCACGGCCACCGGACTCCCGGTCACCATCAGCAAGGACGGCAGGCCCGGCGTCGACGCCCGTTCGCTGCTGGAAGTCATGACCGAGGACTTCGAGTGCGGCTGCGAAGTCGAGCTGGCCGTCGCTGCGGAGGCCCTCCCGGCCCTCTGCAGCCTCGCAGAGGCGCAGACCGCACTCGAGGGGCTGGGCGTCCTTTTGGAGTCGGCAGCAGCCGCCTGACACTCTCCCGCGCACAACCCGCGCGTCCCGGGCGCATACGACGGCGGGCCCCACCATTTGGTGGGGCCCGCCGTCGTGCAATATGAACTTTTAGTCCGGGTGGACGCTAGTGCGCGTGGTCACCGCGGCTGTATTCGTAGACCCAGCCGACCAGGGCGACTACTGCCATTCCGCCAGCGATGAAGACTATCCACCAGCCAACAGCCAGGCCGAGGAAGCCTGTTGCGCAGGACAGGCCCAGCATCAGCGGCCACCAGCTCCAGGGGCTGAAGTGTCCCTGTTCGCCGGCTCCCTCATGGATTTCGGCGTCGTTGCGGTCCTCGGGGCGCATGCCCACGCGCTTGCCCGTGAAGCCGAGGTACGCGCCGATCATGCCGGCGAGACCGCCCACGAGCAGGATTCCGAGGATGCCTACCCATTCGCTCCAGTGGGTCAGGTAACCGTAGATGAACGCCACCGGCACAAAGAAGAAGACGCCGAAGCCAAAAATTCTTGATTCGAGTTTCACTTGGCGGTGTCCTTCTGGTCGGCGTTACCGAGGGCTGCTGCTGCCGGAGCTGGCGAGTCGACGGTGTAGGACTGGGAGAGCTCCGGGTGGTGCAGGTCCAAGGCAGGACGTTCGGAGCGGATGCGGGGCAGGGAGGTGAAGTTGTGGCGCGGCGGCGGGCAGGACGTGGCCCACTCGAGCGAGGCACCGAAGCCCCACGGGTCATCAACTTCCACCCGCTCATTGCTGCGCCAGGTGATGTAGACGTTCCAGAAGAACGGGATCAGCGAGGCACCGAGAACGAACGAGGCGATGGTGGAGAACTGGTTCATCCACGTGAACCCATCCTGCGGCATGTAGTCCGCGTAGCGGCGGGGCATACCCTCGACACCCAGCCAGTGCTGGATCAGGAAGGTGCCGTGGAAGCCGAGGAACAGCATCCAGAAGTGGATCTTGCCGAGGCGCTCGTTGAGCATCTTGCCGGTCCACTTGGGCCACCAGAAGTAGAAGCCTGCGAACATGGCAAACACGACAGTGCCGAAGACCACGTAGTGGAAGTGGGCCACGACGAAGTAGGAGTCCGAGACGTGGAAGTCCAGCGGCGGCGAGGCCAGAATGATGCCGGTCAGGCCACCGAAGAGGAACGTTGCCAGGAAGCCGATGCTCCAGAGCATGGGGGTTTCAAAGGTGATGGAACCGCGCCACATGGTGCCGATCCAGTTGAAGAACTTCACACCGGTCGGAACAGCGATCAGCATCGTCATGAAGGAGAAGAACGGCAGCAGGACCGAGCCGGTGACGTACATGTGGTGGGCCCACACGGTTACGGACAGGGCGGCGATGGAGATGGTCGCGTACACCAGGCCCTTGTAGCCGAAGATCGGCTTGCGGCTGAAGACCGGGAAAATCTCCGAGACGATGCCGAAGAACGGCAGCGCGATGATGTACACCTCGGGGTGGCCGAAGAACCAGAACAGGTGCTGCCAGAGGACGGCACCGCCATTCTCCGGATCGAAGATATGGGCACCAAAGCGGCGGTCCGCGCCGAGCGCGAACAGGGCGGCGGCCAGCGGCGGGAAGGCCATCAGGACCAGGATGGACGTCACGAGGGCGTTCCAGGTGAAGATCGGCATGCGCCACATGGTCATGCCGGGGGCACGCATGCAGATGATCGTGGTGATGAAGTTGACCGCGCCAAGGATGGTGCCGAAGCCGGAAAGCGCCAGGCCGAAGACCCACAGGTCACCGCCCACGCCGGGGCTGAACGTCGTGTTGGACAGCGGCGCGTAGGCAAACCAGCCGAACGACGCGGCACCCTGCGGGGTGATGAAGCCGGACACGGCGATGGTTGAACCGAAGAGGAAGAACCAGAAGGCCAGCGCGTTCAGTCGCGGGAACGCGACGTCGGGGGCACCGATCTGCAGCGGCATGATGACGTTGGTGAACCCGGCAAACAGCGGCGTCGCGAACATCAGGAGCATCACGGTGCCGTGCATCGTGAAGAGCTGGTTGTACTGCTCTTTGGTCTGCAGGATCTGCATGCCGGGCTCGAAGAGTTCGGCACGGATCAGCAGCGCCATGATGCCGCCGAAGCAGAAGAAGACGAACGACGCGATCAGGTACATGTACCCGATCGTTTTGTGGTCGGTCGAGGTGATCCAGTTGACGACGATGCGCCCCTTGGACTTCGGTACTACGGGAGCCTCGAGGATCCCGGCGGATTGAGTGTAAGTTGCCACGTCGCTCGCCTTACTTGGTTTCGGTCGGGGCCGGGTTGCGGTCGTACTCTTCACCGAGCAGGCCGGTGTTCCCGTCCTGGCGCAGCTTGTTCATGTGCGCCTGGAACTCCGACTCGGAGACAACCTTCACGCGGAACAGCATTTCGGAGTGGTACTCGCCACAAAGTTCGGCACACTTGCCGTCGTAGGTTCCCTCCTTGGTGGGGGTGAACCGGATGTAGTTGGTCTTGCCGGGAATCATGTCCCGCTTCTGCAGGAACGCAGGTACCCAGAAGGAGTGGATGACGTCGCGGGAGTTGAGCTCGAGGTCAATCGACTTGTTGACCGGCAGGTACAGGGTGGGCAGCTTTTCCTTGTCCACGTCGTTGCCGGTCAGGTGGGCCTGGACGCCAGCTTCATGGACGTCCCCGGTGACGACTTCACCCTTTTTGTAGTTGAAGTCCCACGCCCACTGCTTGCCGCGGACGTCGACGACGACGTCGGCCGGCTTGGAGCGGTCATCGATCGACGCGGTGTCGCGGTCGGTGAAGTAGAAGAACACCAGGACCATGAACAGCGGGATCGTCAGGTAGAACACTTCAAGCGGAAGGTTGAAGCTGTTCTGGCGGGGGAAGCCCACGGTGCCCTTGCGGCGGCGGTAGGCGACGACGCACCAGATCATCAGGCCCCAGGTGATGATGCCGACGACCAGCGCCGCAATCCATGAGTTGACCCAGAGGTCCATGATGAGGCCAGTGTGATTTGTGGTGTCACGCTCGGTGGGCAACCAGCCCCTCTGTACCTCTGGTGAACATCCAGTCAAAGCCAACGCGCCGGCTAGTGCCAAGCCAGTGATCGTAGTGATCTGTTTGCGTCGGCTGCCGGTTCGGTTCTGCGAACTCACAGACGGCCCTTCCTACTTGTTGCTGTTGCCCCGCGAATTACGGGCAGGGCAAACGAAAAGTTTTACTACTCGGTGTAGAGCTTACCGCTCCCCGGGAGTTTTCGCCCACATGTCCGCACCGTGCGTCGGGAGCTTTTTATGGCCGCCGCTCGTTGAGGATCCTGCGCCACTAAGGCCGGGCAAAATGCCCGGCCTTAGTGGATAAGAATTAGTGGAACGAATCTCCGCAGGCGCAGGACCCGCCGGCATTGGGATTGTCGATCGTGAAGCCCTGCTTGGAGATGGTGTCCTCGAAATCGATGCTGGCACCGCTGAGGTAGGGAACGCTCATCTTGTCGACCACGACCTCCACGCCGTCGTAGTCGCGCACTGCGTCCCCGTCGAGCAAACGCTCATCGAAGTAGAGCTGGTAGATCAGGCCGGAGCAACCGCCGGGCTGCACGGCAACGCGGAGGCGCAGATCGGTGCGGCCTTCCTGCTCGAGCAGGCTGCGGACCTTGCCAGCTGCCACGTCGGTCAGCTTGACCTCATGCGTGGCCAGCTCGCCGGCCTCAGCGGCAGTGGCGTCGGCGCTGTTTTCATTGGTTGTAGTGCTCATGGCCTACCTTCTTGCAACGGTGGTGGCGGCCCCGTTCGCACGGTGCCCGCCCCTACTTAAACGGTATGGGCTATAGCTACATGCTACTTCGCGCAGCCCTGTAGCTCTAACTCCTGACGTAACTGTGGGAGACGGCTGGATGTTCCCCCGGACGGCCCGGGACGGGCTGGTGGCTAAAGCGCACCTTCCTCGTTGAGACGCGCCAGCAGCAGGGCCTCGGCGACGATGGCGTTCCGGAAGTCACCGAGGTGCAGCGATTCGTTGGCGCTGTGGGCGCGGGAATCGGGATCTTCGACCCCGGTCACGAGGATCTGCACGTCGGGGTAGAGCTCTGTCAGGTCCGCGATGAAGGGAATCGACCCGCCGATCCCCATTTCAACGGCGGGAACGCCCCAGGCCTCGCCGAGGGCCCACATAGCCACGGACGCGGCCTTCGAGCTGGTGTCGGTCAGGAAGGAGTTGCCGCTCTCCCCCGGGGTGAACACGACCTGCGCGCCGAAGGGGGCATTGGTTTCAACGTGCTTGCGCACCGCATCCATTGCCGCCGCCGGATCCTGTCCGGGGGCGAGGCGCAGGCTGAACTTGGCCCGCGCCCGCGGCAGGAGGGTATTGGAGGCCACGTCCACGGCCGGGGCGTCAAAGCCGATGATGGAAAGGGCGGGCTTGGTCCACATCCGTGACGCAATGCTCCCTGTTCCGGCCAGCTTCACGCCGTCGAGCACGGACGCGTCGGTTCGGTACTCCTCGTCGGTGAGGTCCACGAGCACGTCATCGCGGCTCACCAGGCCCTCGACCGCAACGCTGCCCTCGTCGTCGTGAAGGGTCGCGATCAGGCGTGCCAGCAGCGTGGGGGCGTCGAGTACCGGGCCGCCGAACATGCCCGAATGCACCGCGTGGTCCAGGACCTTGACCTCGATGGTGCCGTCCACCAGTCCGCGCAGGCTCGTGGTCAGCGCCGGAATGCCGACCTTCCAGTTGCTGGAGTCGGCCACGACGATCACGTCGGCGCGGAGCAGTTCGCGGTGGGTCTCGAGGAAGGACCGGAACGTCGGGGAACCGGCTTCCTCTTCGCCTTCGAAGAAGAACGTTACGCCCAGGCCAAGTTCCTCGCCAAGCACACGCGTAACCGCCGAGTAGGCAGCAATGTGGGCCAGGATGCCGGCCTTGTCATCCGCGGCACCGCGGCCGAAGAGCCGGCCGTCGCGTTCGACGGCGGTGAACGGGTCGGTGTCCCACAGCGCCAGGTCGCCGGTCGGCTGGACATCGTGGTGGGCGTAGAGCAGAACGGTCGGCTTGCCCTCGGCGGCCGGACGGCGTGCGACGACGGCGGGCCCGCCGGGCGTCCCGTCTTCCTTGTGGCAGCGGAGGATCCGGACGTCGTCGAATCCGCTGGCACGCACCAGGCCGGCGACGGCGTCCGCGCTGCGGTTCAGCGGGGCAGGATCAAAGCTGGGCCAGGCGATGCCCGGGATGGCAACAAGATCCGTCAACAGGCTGATCGTTTGATCGAACGATTCGGTAACGGCTTGACGGAGGGCTTCGGCATCGATGGTGCCGGCGTGGTCCAGTGCGGTCTGCGGGTTCCCCGCGGTAGAAGATGTCATGGCCAAAACACTACCCGTGCGCTGGATCACGCTAAACCTTGAACAAAGTCATCACTGGCCCAATGCCGTGTGGGCTGGGTCTCGCGCCTGTGTCTGCGGGGTATTCTTTAGGGGTGTTTGGACGTAAAAAGGAAGCGCCTACGGCGCAGGACGTAGTTGACCAGCAGGCGGCCGAGGCAGCAGCCCGGGGCGCCGTGACCGGCAAGGGCGCACCCACGCCCAAGCGGAGCGCCCAGGAGGCGGCCCGCAAGCGCCCGCTCGTGCCGGAGGACCGCAAGGCTTCCAAGGCCGCCGAGCGCGCCGCCGTCGCGGACCAACGGCTTAAGATGCGGCAGGCCATGGACAGCGGTGACGAGAAGTTCCTGCCCGTGCGCGATAAGGGTCCGCAGAAGCGCTTCGCCCGTGATTACGTCGATGCGCGCTTCAGCCTGGGCGAGTACCTCATGTTCGGCGCCCTGCTGTTCGTTGTCATCTCGCTGCTGGTGCCTGCTTCCAGCTCGCAGATGATCTACGTCCTGGGCGCCTTCTGGGTCATGTTCCTGGCGGTCTTCGTGGACGTCTTCATCCTCTCCCGCAAGCTCAAGAAGCGGCTCGGTGAAAAGTTCGGCGAGGTGGAGCGCGGCACCGTCTGGTACGGCTCCATGCGCTCCCTGCAGTTCCGCCGCCTGCGCCTGCCCAAGCCCCAGGTCAACCGCGGCCAGTTCCCCGCCTGATCATCCGCTCCTAGAATTCTTCAACCGGGAAGCCCACGGCAGTTCAGTGAACTGCCGGGGGCTTCCCTGTTAACCCGGGCTTCGGGTTGCGCCGCAGCGTCTGGGTCCGCCCGCCCTGAACGCCTAGCGGCGGCTCGGGTGGCTGGCCAGCAGCCGGTTGATGCGGGCGGCCCAGAACGGGCCCTCGTAGAGGAAAGCCGTGTAGCCCTGAACAAGGGTGGCGCCAGCGTCCAGCCGTTGCTGCACATCCTGGGCGGTTTCGACTCCGCCCACCGAGACCAGGGTCAGGGCTCCGCCCGTGACGGACTTGAGCCTTGCCAGCACCTCGTGGGACCGTGCTTTCAGCGGTGCCCCGGAAAGCCCGCCGGCGCCGCACGCTTCGACCTTGTCCTGGCTGGAGGAGAGTCCGCTGCGGGCGATGGTGGTGTTGGTGGCTATGATGCCGTCCAGCTTCAGGTCCAGCGCCAGGCGCGCGACGTCGTCGATGTCCTCATCGCTGAGGTCTGGCGCGATCTTGACCAGCAGCGGAACGTGGCGGCCGGCCGCCTTGTCCGCCTCCTCCCCCACTGCTGCCAGCAGTGGGCGAAGGGTCTCAACGTCCTGCAGCAGCCGCAGGCCCGGCGTGTTGGGCGAACTGACGTTGACCACGAGATAATCCGCTGCCGGGGCCAGGCTGCGCGCGCTGATCAGGTAATCCGACACCGCGTCCTCGAGCCCAACCACTTTGCTCTTGCCGATGTTCACCCCGATCACGGGCCGCACACCGGGGTGCTGCCGCTGCAAGGCCGCCCTGGCGGACTTCAGCCGCGGCGCGACCGCCGCGGCGCCGTCGTTGTTGAAGCCCATTCGGTTGATGACGGCCCGGTCTTTGACCAGGCGGAAAAGCCGCGGCGCCGGGTTTCCGGGCTGGGCCTGTCCGGTGATGGTGCCGACTTCGACGTGGCCGAAGCCCAGTTCGGTCAGAGCCTCGATGCCGTGGCCTTCCTTGTCGAAGCCGGCCGCGAGCCCGAACGGCGACGGGAAGGTCAGGCCAAAGGCCTGTGTCTGCAGGGACGCCGCCGGGGCCGTGAACTTGTGCAGCAGTCGCCCTGCACCGCAGCTGTGGGCGAGCCGGATGGCCTTGAACCCGATCTTATGGGCGCGTTCGGCGTCCATCCAGGAGAAGGCGAGCCGGAAGAATGTGGGATATACGCGCATGCCTCTAGTTTTCCGGTTCGGCCCGCGCAGACCAAACCAACGCACCGGCCGGCGGGAGTTGTGACTGACGGTGTGACTGCCCGTGTGAGTAAGGTGGGTCGCGCAGTGGGACGGGCCCCGGAAGGGCGCCGGCCCGAGTTAGCATGAAGCCATGACCAGCAATGAAGGTGTCGGAACGGGCGGCGGCGCGCCGGGCCGCTTGATCGAGGCCGATGTGGTGGTGGTCGGCGCGGGCCTGGCCGGACTCGTCGCCGCGGCCCAGGCCTACGCCGCCGGCAGGCGGGTGGCCGTGCTCGACCAGGAACCCGAAGCCTCCGTCGGCGGCCAGGCGCACTGGTCCTTCGGCGGCCTGTTCCTGGTCAACTCCCCCGAACAGCGGCGGCTCGGGGTCCGGGACAGCGAGGAGCTGGCCCTCGCAGACTGGCACGCGTCCGCCGGGTTCGACAGGCCGGAGGACGCGCTGGCAAAGAAGTGGGCGGCCGCGTACGTGAACTTCGCCGCCGGGGAGAAACGTGCCTGGCTCGCGGCCCTGGGCGTCAGGCTGTTTCCCTTGGTGCAGTGGGCCGAACGCGGCGGCTACGGCCCGGACGGCCACGGCAATACTGTCCCGCGCTTCCATGTCGCGTGGGGTACCGGCCCTGCCCTGGCGGCCCCGTTCCTGGCCAAATTGCGCGAAGGCGAAGCCGCCGGGCGGGTCTCCTTCCATTTCCGGCACCGTGCCACCGAGCTCGTGAAAACCGCGGGCCGGGTGAGCGGTGTTCGCGGCGAACTGCTCGAGGCCAGCAGCGCGGGGCGGGGCGAAGAGTCTTCGCGGCGCCCGGCCGGCGCCTTCGAGGCTGCGGCCGCGGCCGTGGTGGTGACCAGCGGCGGTATTGGCGGCAACCACGGCTCGGTCCGCAGGCAATGGCCCGGCGGCGTGGCGCCGGAGCGGATGTTGAGCGGCGTGCCCGCTTCCGTGGACGGGGATTTCCTCCCGGCCGTGGGCCGGGCCGGCGGCAGCCTCATCAATGGCGACCGGATGTGGCACTACCCGGAGGGCATCCACAACCATGCTCCCGTCTGGCCGCGGCACGGCATCAGGATCCTGCCCGGACCGTCCGCCATGTGGCTGGATGCCACGGGTCGGCCGCTCCCCGCTCCCCTGTTTCCGGGCTTCGATTCGCTCGGGGCGCTTCGCCACATCCTGGCCACGGGACATTCCCATTCATGGTTCGTCCTTAACAGGGCCATCGCCCTGAAGGAGTTCGCGCTCTCCGGATCGGAGCAGAACCCCGATCTCACCGGCAAGGATGTCCGGCTGCTGGCCGCCCGGCTGAAGCCCGGCAGCGACACCCCGCTGCAACGGTTCCTGGACCACGGTGTGGACTTCCTGCAGGCAGCGGATCCCGCCGGCCTAGCCGAACAAATGAACGGTTTGACCGGCGAAGGGCTCATTGACCCCGAGTCCCTCGAGAACCTGATCCGGGCCCGGGACCGGCAGTTTTCCAGCGGGCTGGGCAAGGACCCGCAGCTGGCGGCGATCCGGGCCGCACGCCGTTTCGCCACCGACAAGATCATGCGGGTGGCGCCGCCGCACCGGCTGCTGGATCCGCGCCACGGTCCCCTGCTTGCGGTCCGGCTCTCGGTCCTGACACGCAAGAGCCTCGGCGGCCTGCACACGGATCTGCAGTCCCGGGTCCTGGATGCCGCCGGGCAGACCGTACCCGGACTCTTCGCCGCCGGTGAGGCCGCCGGGTTCGGCGGCGGTGGAATCCACGGCTACCGGGCACTCGAGGGCACGTTCCTGGGCGGATGCCTCTTCTCCGGACGTTCGGCCGGCCGCGCCGCGGCTTCGGCGGCATAGGTCAGCGGCGCGGCCAGCAGCACAGGAAAGCAGCGCGGGAGGAAGAGTCGATGCAGTGGCGGACGGACATTCTGGGGGACGATTTCCAGGCGTGCGCCTTTGAGGCAGCCGGGCCCGACGGCGTGCTGCGCACCGCAACCCTGGTCCGCTACGTCCCGCTCGGGCCGGCGCAGCCCGCGGCGCTGCCTGCCCGGGCCGTGCTGTTCCTGCACGGTTGGAGTGACTATTTCTTCAACGAGGAACTCGCCGAATTCTGGGCCGGGCAGGGTTTTGAGTTCTTCGCCCTCGACATGCACAACCACGGCCGCAGCCTGCGGCCGGGCACGCACGGCGGGTACGTGGCCGACCTGGACAACTACGACGCCGAAATCACGGCGGCGATCGGCATCATCGGCTCGCTCCGACCGGCCGGAGCGGCGCCGCAGCTGACGCTGATGGGTCACTCCACCGGCGGCCTGATCGCGGCGTTGTGGGCCGACCGGCATCCCGGGGTGGCATCTCATCTGGTCCTGGACAGCCCGTGGCTGGAGGTCCACGGCAGCCCGGCCCTGCGCCGCGCCGCCCGGACCATGGTGGAGCCGTTCGCCAGGTTCTGGCCGGAGTCGGTGATCCGGCTGCCTGAGCGTGCCTTCTATTGGCGCAGCATCAGCAGCGCCGCGGAAGGCGAATGGGCCCTGGACGATGCCTACCGCCCGCCGCACGCCTTTCCGGTCCGCGCCGGCTGGCTCAGCGCCGTGCTAAGCGGACAGTCCAAGGTGGCCCGCGGCCTGAACATCGATGTGCCCATCCTCGTGCTGATTTCCGGTGCCAGCGCCAACGGGATGTTCTGGAAGGAGTCCATGCGCCGCACCGACGCGGTCCTGGACGTGAACACGATCGCCCTGCGCGCGCTCAGCCTGGGCCGCACCGTCACGCTGGAGCGGATTGACGGCGCCCTGCACGACGTCTTCCTGTCCGCACCCCGTGTCCGCGCGGACGCCTACTCCCGGCTGTCCCGGTGGCTCAGGGCGTACGTGTTCGATTGACGCGGACCACGACGCCGTCCAGTATCGGCAAGCCGGTCAGGTGACCTCGCCGCCCGCGGCGGAGGCGGCGTCGACCGCTCCGCCGTAGCGGCGGTCCCGCTGGGCATAGATCTCCACGGCGTCCCAGAGTGTCCGGCGGTCCACGTCCGGCCACAGCGTGTCCAGGAACACGAACTCGGCGTAGGCCGACTGCCACAGCATGAAGTTGGACAACCGCTGTTCCCCGGAGCTGCGCAGGAACAGGTCAACGTCCGGCAGGTCCGGCTCATCCAGGAACTTCTGGATGGTGCGCTCGGTGATGGCTCCCGGCTTGAGCCGGCCCTGCGCCACTTCCTCCGCGATCGCGGCGACGGCGTCGGCGATCTCGGCGCGTCCGCCGTAGTTGACGCACATGTTCAGGGTGCACGTACTGTTGCCCCGGGTATAGTCCTCGGCCTCTTCGAGTTCGCGGATCACCGAGCCCCACAATTTCGGACGCCGCCCGGACCAACGGATGCGCACGCCCCACTCGTCCAGCTGGTTCCGCTGCCGGCGCAGCACGTCCTTGTTGAAGCCCATGAGGAAGCGCACCTCCTCGGGGGACCGGCGCCAGTTCTCAGTGGAGAAGGCGTACACGCTGACGTGCTCGATCCCGAGTTCGATCGCGCCGGCCATGACGTCCAACAGGGCAGGCTCCCCCGCCCTGTGGCCTTCGATCCTCGGCAGGCCGCGCTGGTTGGCCCAGCGCCCGTTTCCGTCCATGACGATCGCCACGTGCCGCGGAATGAGCTCCGCGGGGATGGCCGGCGGCACCGCGCCGGACGGGTGCGGATAGGGAGCCACCACCGGCGTGGTCCGCTGCCGGACTTTGCCCTGCTTCGCCTGGCTCTTATCCAGGTTCCTTCCCAGACTTCTTCCCAATGCCACTTTTACGTTCGCTCCACATGTTTGAGGGATTTCAGGACTCGTTCCAGATGCCACTGGAGATAGCTCGCCACCAGGCCGGCCGCCTCCCGGCGGTGGACGGACTGCGAGGCATCCGCCGTCGTCCAGTTCCCCGTCAGCAGGGCACCGAGCAGGAGCACCGTCTCCGGTGCCGGCGCCGGGGATCCCGGCGGCCGGCACGCTGGGCAGACCATGCCGCCCAGCGGTGCGGAAAAAGCCGTGTGCGGGCCCGGCGCACCGCATCTGGCGCAGTCGGTAAAGCTGGGCGCCCAGCCGCCGGTCGAAAGGGCCCGGAGCAGGTAGGAATCCAGGATGAGCTCGGAGGCATGATCTCCACGGCTCAGCGACGCCAACGCGCCCACCAGCAGGTTGTACTGGGCAGTTCCGGCTTCGCCGTCGACGTCCGTAAGCTTCTCCGCCGTTTCCGTCATGGCGGCCGCCACGGTGTACCGGCCATAGTCGGCCGCGATGTTTGAGCCGTAGGCGCCCTTGGCCACGGCCTGCGTGACAACGTCCAGGGTCCGCCCGGAAACCAGTTGCAGATCGACCACCATGAACGGTTCCAGCCTCGCGCCGAATCGGCTGCTTGTGCGGCGGACGCCCTTCGCCACCGCACGCACCTGGCCGTGGTGCTTCGTCAGCAGGGTTATGATCCGGTCCGCCTCGCCCAACTTGTGGGTACGCAGTACGACGGCGTCATCACGGTAGGCGCGCGCTGCGAAGGATTGTTGGGCCACAGTTAATCTTCGCACTGTCTCTGTTGATTCACGGCATGGGCAACGCCCTGCTGCCGTGCTGAAAACGCTGCGACGGCAAAAAACTGCGCCGCCGGAATGATCCGGCGGCGCAGTTCGTCAGTGGGGGGGTTGCCGTGTCGGCGGACCAAATCAGGCGCGGGCGTCCCGGATGGCGCGGTTCACGGCCGAGATGACGGCCTTGAGGGCCGAGGTGCTGGTGTTGGCGTCGATCCCCACGCCCCAGAGCACGCGCTCGCCCACGGCGCATTCGACATATGCGGCGGCCAGGGCGCTGCCGCCCTCGGAGAGTGCGTGTTCGCTGTAGTCCAGGACCCGGACGTCCACGCCGTCCTCGCGCAGGATGCTCAGCAAGGCCGCGATGGGGCCGTTGCCGGTGCCGGTCCGGCGGACCTGGTTTCCGTCGATCTTCAACGCGGCGGTCAGGGTCATGTCGCCGTCCTCGTCAGTCTCGGTGCTGATCGAGCCGAGGGCGTAGCGTCCCCACTGCGCGTCGGCGGAACCCGAGGGCAGGTATTCATCCTGGAAGACCTGCCACAGCTGGGGTCCGCTGACTTCTCCGCCAACCGTGTCGGTCCGCTTCTGGATGACGCCGGAGAACTCGATCTGGGCGCGGCGCGGCAGGTCCAGGCTGTGTTCGTTCTTGAGCAGGTAGGCGACGCCGCCCTTGCCGGACTGCGAGTTGACCCGGATGACCGCCTCGTAGCTCCGGCCCAGGTCCTTCGGGTCCACCGGCAGGTACGGGACCTGCCAGGTGTAGTCGGCGACGTCCTTGCCGGCCGCGGCGGCATCCTTTTCGAGTGCCTCCAGGCCCTTCTTGATCGCGTCCTGGTGCGAGCCGGAGAACGCGGTGAAGACAAGGTCTCCGCCATAGGGGGCCCGCTCGGCCACGGGCAGCTGGTTGCAGTACTCCACCGTGCGGCGGATTTCGTCGATATCTGAGAAGTCGATCATGGGGTCGATGCCCTGGACGAACATGTTCAGTCCCAGGGTCACCAGGTCCACGTTGCCGGTCCGCTCGCCGTTGCCAAAGAGGCAGCCCTCGATCCGGTCTGCGCCCGCCATGTAACCCAGCTCGGCGGCGGCGACGCCGGTGCCGCGGTCGTTGTGCGGGTGCAGGGACAGGATGATGCCCTCCCGCGGGTGCAGGTTGCGGCTCATCCACTCGATGGAGTCGGCGTAGACGTTGGGGGTGGCCATCTCAACGGTGGCGGGCAGGTTGATGATGACCTGGCTGTCGGCGGATGCCTCGAAGACGTCGGCGATCGCGTTGCAGACCCGAACGGCGTAGGCCAGCTCGGTCCCGGTGAAGGACTCGGGCGAGTATTCGTACGTGATGTGCGTATCGACGAGGGTTTCCTCGTACTTCTTGCACAGCCGGGCACCCTGGAGGGCGATGTCCAGGATGCCGTCTTCATCCTGGTTGAACACCACGCGGCGCTGCAGGACGGACGTGGAGTTGTAGAGGTGGACGATCGCCTGTTTCGCGCCGACCAGGGACTCATAGGTCCGCTCGATCAGGTGTTCACGGGCCTGGGTCAGGACCTGGATCGTGACGTCGTCGGGGATGTGGTTGCCCTCGATCAGCTGCCGGACGAAGTCGAAGTCGGTCTGCGATGCGGAGGGGAAGCCGACCTCGATCTCCTTGTAGCCCATCTGGACCAGCAGCTGGAACATCTTCAGCTTGCGGGCCGGGCTCATGGGATCGATGAGGGCCTGGTTACCGTCCCGCAGGTCCACTGCGCACCAGCGCGGGGCCTTGGTGATGACTTTGTCCGGCCAGGTGCGGTCCGGCAGTTCAACGGTGATCTGGTCCTGGAACGGGATGTAGCGGTGGACCGGCATTCCTGAGGGCTTCTGTGCGTTTCGCATTACTTATCGGGGCCTTTTCTGTGATTCTTGGTGAAAGGGTGGCCGGGCAACACAAACTCCGCAGCGAGGGTGGGCCTTGCGCTAGATCGCGTCTGAGGCCTCGCCGCGGCAGCTAAGGAGAAGCAGTTCTGCGCGCACCATTTCACAGTAACACGGGTGCGTAAGATGAAGGAGCCAGACCACCGCAACGTCCACCATGCAGACCGTGCACCGATCACACGCTCCGGTGCCGGACTGCCTCTCAAAGGAGCATACGTGCCACTTTCGGGGATCGACCTGTCCACCATCGACGCCAGCGTCCGTCCGCAGGATGACCTGTACCAGCACGTGAACGGCGGCTGGCTCAAGAGCACTGTCATCCCGGACGACCGGCCGCTGGAGGGAACGTTCACTTCGCTGCGCGATGCTTCCGAGCTCGCCGTGAAAGAGATTATCGAGCGGGCCGCCGCGCGCGGCGCCGACGCCACCGGCATCGAGCGGAAGATCGGGGACCTCTACAACAGCTTCATGGACGAAGCCGCGGTGGAGGCCAAGGGCCTGGAGCCGCTCCGGGCCCGGCTCGCGGAGGTCTTTGCCACGGAGTCCGTGGCCGGACTGGTTGCGCTGGCCGGACGGCTCTTCCGGGCCGACGTCTCGGGGCTGTTCTACATCTACCCGGCTCCGGACGCCGGAAACCCGGACCGGATCCTGCTGTACACCGGCCAGGGTGGCCTCGGCCTGCCGGATGAGTCGTATTACCGGGAAGAGAAGTTCGCCCCGATGGTCCAGGCCTACCGTGAGTACGTCCAGGCTATGCTCGGCCTCGCGGACGTGGCCGACCCCGAGGGCGCGTCAGGCCGCGTAGTGGCGCTGGAAACCGCGCTGGCTTCACACCATTGGGACAACGTGACATTGCGGAATCCGCAGAAGACGTACAACTTGAAGTCCGCCGCCGAGGCGGCAGAGCTGTTCCCGCTGCTGGCCGATTGGTTCGACGCCGCCGGCATCGAGCCGGAGAAGCGAACCGAACTGGTGATGAGCACCCCCGATTTCTTCGCCGGCGCCGCGTCGCTGCTGGAGACAGAACCGCTGGCGGCCTGGCAGGAGTGGCTGGCCATGCGCGTCGTCAGCTCGGCCGCCCCGTACCTGTCCTCGGCGTTCGTGGACGCAAACTTCGCTTTTTATGGCACCAAGCTGAGCGGGACGCCGCGGATCAAGGACCGCTGGAAGCGCGGCGTCGCGGTGGTCGAGGCGGCACTGGGTGAGGCCGTCGGCCAGATCTACGTGGCCGAGCATTTCCCCGAGGGCCATAAGGCTCGCATGCAGACCCTCGTGGCCAACCTGATCGAGGCTTACCGGGAATCCATCACCGGGCTGGACTGGATGGGCGAGGCCACGAAGCTCGAGGCGCTCAAGAAGCTGGACTCCTTCCGAGCCAAGATCGGTTTCCCGGACAAGTGGATCGACTATTCGGCGGTGCGGGTAGATCCCGCAGATCTGCTGGGGAACGTGGAGCGCGCGCACAGCGCCGACGTCGACCGACACCTCGACGAGGTCGGCAAGCCCGTGGACCGCGAGAAGTGGCTCATGACCCCGCAGACGGTCAACGCCTATTACCATCCGCTGCTGAACGAGATCGTGTTCCCCGCCGCCATCCTGCAGCCTCCGTTCTTCACGGCCGACGCCGATGACGCGGTCAACTATGGCGGGATCGGTGCCGTCATCGGCCATGAAATCGGCCACGGCTTCGATGACCAGGGCTCGCAGTACGATGGCAGCGGCCTGCTGCGCAACTGGTGGACCGAGGACGACCGGACCGCCTTCGAGACACTGACCTCGAAGCTGGTGGCGCAGTTCGACGCGCTCTCCCCCAGCGCCGCCCCGGGCCACAACGTCAACGGCAAGCTGACTCTGGGCGAGAACATCGGCGACCTCGGCGGCCTCACCATTGCGTATAAGGCCTACCTGATCAGCCTCGACGGGCAGGAATCCCCTGTGCTCGACGGCATGACCGGGGTCCAGCGTTTCTTCGCGTCCTGGGCCGCAGGGTGGCGGCAGGTCATCCGGAATGAAGAGGCCATCCGCCGTCTGGCGACTGACCCGCACTCGCCCAACGAGTTCCGAACGAACGAAATCGCCAAGAACCTGGACGCCTTCCATGACGCATTTGGCGTCACGGATCGGGACGGCATGTGGATGGCGCCACAGGAGCGCGTCAGCATCTGGTGACCCCGGCGTTCATCCGGTAAGAACGCGAAAGGCCCCCGTTCAGAAATGAACGGGGGCCTTTCTGCGTGCGGGACCTAGCGGGTGATCAGCGCCGGGTTCGCCTGCTGACAGACCGTGTCGCCGGCCGTCTGGTTGACGATGTTGGCGGGAAGCTGCGGCGTGGCATCTGCCGTCGGCGTCCCGTTGGCAAAGTCGCCGCCCAGGTAGACCTGGACACCGACGACGCCGGCAGCCGGGAGCACCTGGCCCGGCGCCACGCCGAGCAGGGCAGCCACGTCCGCGGCGACATCGGCGTACTCCGCCCCGTAGTAGACCGCGGTTTTTGCGACGGGCTGAGCCGCCAGCTGGCCAACCTTGGAGAACCCGCCGGCTTTGACGGCCTGAACGATTTCCTGGGTCCGCGCCGGCGCACCGGAGCCGTTGGCCACGGTAATGGGCTGAAGGGTCTTGTCGTAGGCCGGTTCCGTGGCGGTTGGCGTCGGGGTGGCACTGGCGCTTGGTGAGGCGGCCGGCTTCGCCGTCGGATCGGTCAGGTCAACGTCCCTGCGCATGGCGTCGAAGAGCTGGGGCGCCGCGGGCTCGGCCAGCTGCAGCCGGTTGGGGTCGGATTCGGCCGGGACCGTCGGCGTGGCCACGAAGGCCACCTTGCCGACGTCGATGTTCTTCAGCCGGTTGCCGACTGTTAGCAGCGTCGGAACCGAGGCGAGGCCGTCGTCGATGGTCAGGTTCTTGGTGATCGCGTCCGCGATGCCGAGCATCCGGGCGGGGTTCGTGAGCGTGCCGTCATCCTTGATTTTCCGGGTCAGGGCGGACAGGAAGCCCTGCTGGGCCTTGATGCGGCCGAGGTCGCCGCCGTCGCCGAACGCGTGCCGCGTGCGCACGAAGGACAGTGCCTGTTCGCCCTGGACGGTGGAGTTGCCCTTGGGCAGCCTCAGCTTCGAATCGGGGTCATATACGGCGTCGCTGACGCACACCTCGACGCCACCGACGGCGTTGGAGAGTTCCTTGACGGCGTTGAAGTCGGCCATCATGAAGTGGTCGATCTGCAGGCCGGTGAGCTTGTTGACGGTGTCCACCGCGCAGCCGATGCCGGCCTCGGACATCGCCGAGTTGATCATGACGCCGCTCTGGGCCGGGTAGACCTTGTTCGTCTTCGGATCCGTGCACTGCGGGATGTCCACCAGCAGGTCGCGCGGGAAGCTGATGACGTTGACGCGTTTGTTGTCCGCGGAGATGTCCATGAGCATCATCACGTCAGAGTGGCCGTAACCGGTGGAGTCATCGCTGGTGCCGTACTGCGAGTTCTTGCCGTCTCGGGTGTCCGAGCCGAGGATCAGGATCTGCATCCGGTCCGTCGAGTCGTTTACGGCGCTCCCGGACTGGACATTGCCGGCGCTCAGCGGGGCCTTGGTGAGGTTGCCCTGGAGCCGGATGGTCCAGTAGGCGCCGAATGCGACCACGCCGACCAGGAGCACCGCGATGACTCCCGTGGTGACTTTCAGCCAGGTGGGGGTTCGCCGGACGGCACCGAGGTGGCGGGCAGGGCCAACGGAGGCGTCGGCCGTGTGCCGGGCAGCGGCAGCTGACCGGGCCGGCGGGGTGGAACCGGCGGCACGGTTGTCACGGGGTCGAACCACTTGTTGAGCCTTCCTTCACGAACGGGAGTCTGCCCATTTTAGTGTCCGAATCTGAGAAAACCCCGATGGTCCCGCTCTTGGGAGCGGCGGGGCGGGCAATTGGCCTGGTAAAGGCCCTGCTCAGAAGCCCAGTTTGACCAGCTGCTTCGGATCGCGCTGCCAGTCCTTGGCGACCTTCACGTGCAGGTCGAGGTAGATCCGGGCGCCCAGGAGCGCCTCAATCCCCTTGCGCGCGTTGGTTCCGACCTCGCGGAGCCGGGCGCCGCCCTTGCCGATGATGATGGCCTTCTGGGACGGACGCTCGACGAACAGATTGACGCGGACGTCCAGGAACGGCCGGTCCTCGGGCCGGCCTTCCCGCGGAACGATTTCATCGACGACGACGGCCAGGGAGTGCGGCAATTCGTCGCGGACGCCTTCGAGGGCTGCCTCCCGGATGAGTTCGGCGATCATCACCGCTTCCGGTTCGTCCGTCAGGTGCCCGTCCGGGTACAGCGGCGGCGACGCCGGCATGTGGCTGATCAGCACGTCGGCGACCGTATCGACCTGGAAGCCGTCGGTGGCGGAGACCGGAACGATGTCTTTCCAGCCCTCCTCGCCGAGGACCTCGCGGCCCAGGGCGGCGACGGCGAGCAGCTGCTCCGTGAGGGCCTGGCGGTCCACGGTGTCGGCCTTGGTCACGATCGCGATGATCGGTTTGTTGCCGACGGCGGCGAGCTGGGCGGCGATGAACTTGTCACCGGGGCCGATCTTCTCGTTGGCCGGCAGGCAGAAGCCGATCGCGTCGACCTCGGCGAGGGTGTCGGCGACGAGTTCGTTCAGCCGCTTCCCCAACAGGGTGCGCGGGCGGTGCAGGCCCGGGGTGTCGACGAGGATCAGCTGGGCGTCGTCCCGGTGCACGATCCCGCGGATGGTGTGGCGGGTGGTTTGCGGCTTGGCCGAGGTGATCGCGACTTTTTGGCCGACCAGGGCGTTGGTGAGGGTGGACTTGCCCGCGTTGGGCCGCCCCACCAGCACCGAGAAACCGGCGCGGTAGCCGCTCTGGGCTGCGCCGCCGTCGGACTTATTCTGCTTGCTCACGTGAGACTCCCTGTTGGATTGGTGCGGCCTCGTCGAGAAGGTCTTCAAGGTCAGTTTCTTCTTTTGCTACGGCGGCCGCAATGATGTGGCTGACGCGGTTCCGCCGGCCCTCGAGCCGGTCGGCGCGGAGGGACAGGCCGTGGACCTGGACGGCGCTGCCGACAATCGGCACCCGCCCGAGGGCCTTGGCGAGCAGGCCGCCGACGGTGTCCACTTCGTCGTCGTCGAGCTCCAGGTCAAAGAGTTCGCCGAGGTCTTCGATGCTCATGCGGGCACTGACCCGGTAGGTTCCGTCGCCGAGCGCCACGGCCTCGGCGCTTTCGGTGTCGTATTCGTCCACGATCTCGCCGACGATCTCCTCGATGAGGTCCTCGAGCGTGACCAGCCCCGCCGTTCCGCCGTATTCGTCGATGACGATCGCCACGTGAGTGGATTCCTTCTGGAGTTCGCGCAGCAGGTCGCTGACCAGCTTCGAGTCCGGCACGTAGCGGACGTCTCGGGCGAGGTCGTCCACCACCGGGGGCTGCTCGTCGGCGCCAAGGTTGTGCAGCGAGGCGGCGACGTCCTTGAGGTACACAATGCCCAGGATCTGGTCCGTGTTCTCGCCGATGACGGGGATCCGGGAGTACCCGGAGCGCAGGAACATTGACATCGCGCGCCGCAGGCTTGAACCGGAGTCGATCGTGAGGATGTCGGTCCGCGGGACCATGACGGAGCGGACCAGGGTGTCCCCGAAGTCGAAGACCGACTGGATCAGCTCGGCCTCGTTGTCCTCGATCACGTCGGACTCGGTGGCACGGTCCACGAGCTCGCGGAATTCCTCCTCGCTGAAGAACGCCTCGCTGTCGGCGGGCGCGCCGGGGGCCACGACGCTGCCGAGCCGCACCAGCCAGCCCGGGATCGGGCCCAGCACCGCGTAGAGCGAGCGGACCAGCGGGGCGCTGAACCGGACCAGCGCGGCGGAGTGAACCCGGCCTAGCTGGCGCGGGGACACGCCGACGATCACGAAACCGACCACCGCCATGATGCCGGTGGCCGCCAGGCCGGCAAGCCAGACGTTCTCCAGCATGCTGGAGAGCAGGACGGTTACGGCGACGGCGGCTGCCGTCTCGAACCAGACCCGCCAGAACCGGAGGGCGCGCATGTGCCCCACGGGCTGCGCCAGGATGCGTTTGAGCGACGTTCCCCTGCTGTGCAGGACCGCCTGCTCGGCGTCGTGCCGGGGCAGGAAGTTGAAGGCGGATTCGGCTGCGGTGAGCACCGCGGCAACGCCAAGGAACACCAGCGCCATGCCGGCGAGGATCAGTGGGGTCACTGAATCGTCTCGGACGGGGCCGCTTTGCCGGTGAAGGCGGTCAGCAGTTCGCGCTGCAGCCCGAACATCTCTTCCTTCTCTTCCGGCTCGGCGTGGTCATAGCCGAGCAGGTGCAGGATGCCGTGCGTAGTGAGCAGCAGCATCTCGTCCTGGGTGGAGTGGCCGGCGTTGCGGGCCTGGACCTTGGCCACCTGGGGGCAGATGGCAATGTCCCCGAGCATGCCCTGCGGCGTCGGCTTGTCCGGGGTGCCCGGGGTCAGCTCATCCATGGGCACGGAGAGGACGTCGGTGGAGCCGGGCTCGTCCATCAGTTCCAGGTGGAGCTTTTCCATGGCCGGTTCGTCCACCAGCAGGATGGACAGTTCCGCCTGCGGGTGGATGTAAAGGCGTTCGAAGATGAAACGCGACAGGGCCACGAGTCCGGCCTCGTCGACGACGACGCCGGACTCGTTGTTGACCTCAATGCTCATGCGCGTTCTCCCCGCGTTTCCCGGGCTACGGAGTGCTTGACCCGGTTCCTTTGGACTTCATCCCAGATGCTGTAGGCGTTAACGATGTCCCCGACCAGGCGGTGCCGGACGACGTCGGAGGCGTCCAGTACCGAGAAGTTGACGTCATCGATTCCCTGCAGGATCTCCTCGACGATCCTCAGCCCCGAGCGGGTGCCGAACGGCAGGTCCACCTGGGTGACGTCGCCGGTGACCACCATCTTGGAGCCGAAGCCCAGGCGGGTCAGGAACATCTTCATCTGTTCCGGAGTGGTGTTCTGTGCCTCGTCGAGGATGATGAAGGCATCGTTCAGCGTCCGGCCGCGCATGTAGGCCAGCGGCGCCACCTCGATGGTGCCGGCGGCCATGAGGCGCGGAATGGATTCCGGGTCCATCATGTCGTGCAGGGCGTCATACAGTGGCCGCAGGTAGGGGTCGATCTTGTCGCTCAGGGTACCCGGCAGGAAGCCGAGCCGCTCCCCCGCCTCGACGGCGGGACGGGTCAGGATGATGCGGCTGACCTCCTTCTGCTGCAGGGCCTGGACGGCCTTGGCCATCGCCAGGTAGGTCTTGCCGGTACCGGCCGGCCCGATCCCGAAGATCACCGTGTTGGCGTCGATCGCGTCCACGTAGTTCTTCTGGTTCAGCGTCTTGGGCCGGATGGTCTTGCCGCGGGTGGAGAGGATGTTGGTGGTCAGCACTTCCACCGGGTTCTGCAGCGACTGGCTGCGGAGCAGCGAGACGAGCTGCTGCAGGACGGCCGGGGTGATGACGGTGCCCCTGGCGACCAGCCCGCGTACCTCGTTGAGCAGCCGCATGATCCGCGGCACGTCGGCGGCCGGGCCGCTGATCGCGAGCTCGTTCCCCCGGACGTGGAAATCGACGGCAGGGAACTGGTTTTCGATGAACCGCAAGGCTTCGTCATGGCTGCCCAGCGACTGGACCATCTGTTCTGAGTCGTCGAACAAGACCACCTCCGTCCGCAACCCTGGTAGGGAGTGGGGGAATTCCCCTGCGGTGCGCTCTCCGGCGCTGAACCGGGCCTTGCCGTTCGCTGCTTCAGTCATGGTGTTGGCCCGCGGGCCTCTGGTCCCCTCCAGTATGAATATGGTCTGTCGCCGTGATCCGTACCGGGCCGGTTCGCACCGTCCGCGGCCGGGGTCAGCGGGTCCTTCCATCTTACGCCAGCGCGGCGCGCCCGACGCCGGTCCCATGCGGCCATGCTTCGGGCGCCGGGCCGGCGGGGAGCAGGCACCGGAATCGGGCGTACCCGGCATGAGCTGGGTTTACGTTTCCTGGCGAGGCAATGCGCGGGTCGCACGGGCCGCGGCCGGTGTTCCTAGAGGTAGGTGCTTCCGAAGATGACATACCCGTCAAGCCAATGGGCCCCGGTCCTCGGGAACGGCTGCTCCGCATCCTCCGGCGCGAGCCCTTGGGACGGAACGGTTGGCACCGCCGCCGTCCAGGGCCACGCCGCCCACAAGCCCGCGCCGGCCAGCAGCACGCCACATGCCATGACGATCCAGGCCGCGCTCATGGTCATGCCACGCTCTCCAGCGCGCCGGCCCGGGACCGGACACCCACGTAGTCGCCCTTGAAGAAGAGCAGGGGCTCCGCGTCGGGGCGGGCGCTCAGCGCGCGCACCGCGCCCACGACGATGGTGTGGTCGCCGCCGTCGTACTCCTGGTGCAGTTCGCAATCGACCCAGGCCAGCGCCTGGTCCAGGACGGGGTTGCCCAGCGGCGAGGGCGCGTGGTCGACGCCGGCGAACTTGTCCGCTCCCGAGCGGGCGAACTGCGCCGCCAGGTGCTGGTGTTCTGCGGGCAGGATATTGACGGTGAACCGGCCGGCCTCGCGCAGCAGCGGCCAGGTGCTGGAGGTCCGTGCCGGGCTGAAGGTGACCAGCGCCGGTTCCAGGGACAGGGACGCGAAGGACTGGCAGGTGAAGCCGGCCGGTCCGTGCTTTGTTGCTGCTGTGATCACCGTCAGTCCGGTGGCGAAGTGTCCGAGAATGTGGCGGAGTGTCTTCGGGCTGAGGTCAGATTGTTCCGTCATGGCGGGTCCTTTCGACGCTGGTAGCCCCAATCAACCACCACGGAACCCGGTTCCCAAGCCCGGTTGAAACGCACAGTCGCGCAGCGACACAGCACGTCACGGACCCGTTGCATGACGTAAGAATCCGGCCACAGCAGGGACCTGGATTACCTCCCCAGCTCCCTCACCGGCTCTCGTGGGCGGCTGCAGCGGCAAGAGGAATTCGCCAGCCTTGGCCGGTAGGCTCGATCAATGGCAAATCACGAGACCCTGCTAGACGTCAGATCCGCGTATGACACGGTTGCCGAGGCTTATTCGACGGCGCTGCCGGATACCAGCTTCGAGGCGCCCCTGGATCTGGCCATGGTGGACCACTTCGCAGCACACATGCGCGCCACGGCGGACCGGCTGGTGATCGACGTCGGATGCGGTGCCGGACGAATGAGCAGCTACCTGAGCCACTCCGGACTGAACGTCAGCGGCATCGACCTGTCGCCCGAAATGGTCAGGGTCTCACAACGGCTCCATCCCGAACTGCGCTTCGAAGTGGGAGAGCTGACCGCCCTGCCGGCAGCCGACACGTCAGCGGACGGCATCCTCGCCTGGTATTCGATCATCCACTCTCCCCCGGCAACCCTGTCGGCGATCGCGCGGGAGTTCTGGAGGGTGCTCCGCCCGGGCGGCTCGGCGCTCATCGCCTTCCACGCCGGCAGCGGCCACCGCATTATTGACCGCGCCTACGGCCACGCCATCCAACTGCGCGCGGAACTGCATGCCCCCGACGACGTGGCGCTCCGGTTCACGGAGCAAGGATTTGAGATGCGCGCACAGCTTGTGCGCACACCCCGAACGATAGAGAAGCACCCGCAGGCTGCCATCCTCGTCGACAAACCATGTTTGCCCTCGTAGTGCGCGTTATCGTGTCCGTAGGGGACGATTGGCGGTGAACTGCTCCTCCGGGGCGTAGTCGATGTAGTGCTCGAAGAACAGATCGTCGGTTCCCGGTGCCGCGCGTCGGCCTCCGTGTAGCACACGGCGTCCACGAGCAGATCCGCACCGCGGCCGACTACACGAGCCAGGGCTGCGTCGTCACGACGTTCGGCGACGATGAACCGTGCCCCGGCTTCCGTCAGTTCAACCGGCATTTTTCTGCGGTCCCGGCCTGTGATCTCCACGACCCAGCCGGCTCTGATCAGCCGCCACGCGATGGCGCGCCCGAGGACACCGGTACCTCCAAGGATCACAGCCCGTTTCATGGTCCGACTCTAGCGGAGGGCAACTCTGGGCTCCTTTGGCCCGCATGCCCAGATTTCCGGGATTTCACCCGCACCGGGTGAGGCCCACCCCGGACTTGACGCCAACAATAAGTCATACCCTCCACGGACAGGGCTGAGGGACAGAGCGTCCCGGAAACGAGAACGCATTTTTGAGAGCAGGAAAGACAAATGGGTTTCTGGGAAAACTTTTGGGACACTTTCTGCTGGTTCTGCACAGCATCCCTATTCTTACCTGAGGAAAGAACCAAGAGCCGGGTGCTGGTCTGATGGCGTTCGCAGCATTGAAGAACGGCTAGGAAGCAGTGCGCGGATTCTTTCAGGACCCGGAAACGTTGGCCTTACTCCTCCTGGCGATCCATATAGTCCTCGTGACCGTCGCAACTGTCCTCGTGTCGATGAATCGCCGTCCATCCTCCGCTATTGCCTGGGTGCTCGCCATAATTTTCATCCCAGTCCTTGGTGCCGTCGCTTTTTTCTTTGTCGGTTACTCGAAACTGCCCAAGGCCCGTCGCGACAAACAGCGCGAAATCAACAATCTTGTCCTGGCGCGGACTGAAGGCAGCCCGCTGGTCAGCCGCGGCCTTGACTGGCCGGATTGGCTGCATTCTGCGGTGGTGTTGAACAGCAACCTTGGTGCGCTCCCTATGGTCGCGGACAATAGTGCGACCCTATTGGGCGACTACAACGGCGCTTTCGATGCCATGATCGCTGAGATTGATTCGGCCACCCAGTACGTGCACGTGGAGTTTTACATCCTGGTGTTGGACGCAACCACAGCGCCGTTCTTTCAATCGTTGTCCCGGGCAAGACTACGCGGCATCGACGTCCGGGTTCTGTCAGATCATCTGGCTGGCCTGAAGTTCCCCGGCCGGAAAGAAACCCTGGACTTCCTCCAGGAGATAGGGGCGGAATATCGCCCCATGCTGCCGGTGCGGCCGTGGCGCGGCGAATGGCAGAGGCCGGACCTGCGCAATCACCGGAAGATCCTGGTCGTCGATGGCCGCGTGGGATTCACTGGATCCCAGAACGTCATCGACGCGAGCTACGACACGAAGGCCAACCTGAAGCGCGGGCTCCAGTGGCACGAGCTGATGATGCGCGTTGAGGGACCTGTGGTCCGGGAACTGGATGCGGTCTTCGCGACGGACTGGTACAGCGAAACGGATGTGATACTGCCACTGGATTCAAACCCCATAGGCGTCAGCCACAGTTCTGTGCTCATTGACGCGCAAGTCCTGCCCAGCGGTCCCAGCTTCGACAACGACAACAATTTGAAGCTCTACGCGACACTCATCCACAAAGCTGAGCGGCGTGTCAGCATCACGAGTCCATACTTTGTCCCGGACGAATCCATCCTGATGGCTATCGTCACGGCAGCGGCGCGGGGGCTAAGCGTCGAGCTCTTTGTTTCCGAGGTCGGAGACCAGAGCATGGTCTACCACGCGCAGCGTTCATACTACGAGGCACTGCTCCGCGCCGGCGTCAGGATCTACCTCTACCGGTCGCCCAAAGTGCTGCACTCGAAGCACTTCACCATCGATGAGGAAGTCGCGGTGATTGGCTCCAGCAACATGGATGTCCGTTCCTTCAGCCTCAACATGGAGGTATCCGTACTTGTGCACGGGCGCGGTTTTGTGGACGCAATTCGGGGGATCGAAGACGGGTACCGCATGGAAAGCCGTGAGCTGCAGCTCGAGGACTGGCTCCGTCGGCCCATAGCCCAAAAAGTATTCGACAACCTTTATCGCCTGACCGCCTCCCTCCAATAGGGAATTGGCGAACGGCAAGCCCAGCCTCACACCGTCCGCGAGATGTCGGCAACGACCTGCTCGATTTGATACCTGGAAACCCGTGCAAGGGCCGGGTTGGTGTGGACATAGTAGGGATAGGCGATGATTCCAATCGACAGGGCCCAGGCCCGGC
The DNA here is from genome assembly GCF_056394525.1 of Arthrobacter sp. 10N43. NCBI lineage: Bacteria > Bacillati > Actinomycetota > Actinomycetes > Micrococcales > Micrococcaceae > Arthrobacter > Arthrobacter sp. 10N43. Next base: position 218,239 of record NZ_JBFTIA010000002.1, read on the forward strand.
CGCGTTCCCACGTTGCCTGGTCAACGCCTACTGCATCGCGAAACGCGGCGCGCCCCTTATCCTCCAGCAGGTTCCAGGCGACGATCAGGTCCACGGCCGGATCGCCAATGGCGATGCCACCCCAATCGATGACACCGGCGAGCCGTGCCTCGGCAATCAGAAGGTTGCCGGGCTGCAGGTCCGTGTGAATCCAGGTCTGCTCCCCGGCGCCCTCCACCACCTGCCGAGCCGCGTCCCATGCCGCTGAAAGGAGCGGGACGTCCAAGAGTCCCGCGCAGCTCGCGATCGCGGCGCGCGTCGCCGCGTCCCTGGCGGCCAGCCGGCCGCCGCGATAGGACCACAGCGCTTCCTTGGTCGCTTCAGTCCCGACGTCGGCGCCATGCAGTACGCGGATGAAGCGTGCGAGATCAAGCGCGAGGTCGGTTCCGTACGCGTGGCCCGGGGCAGGGTTTTCCCCTTCCAGCCAGCCGGACACCGTCCACGGCCACGGGTAGCCCCGGCCCGAGACGCCCTGTGCCAGCGGAATTGGTACCGGGACGGGCAACTGGGGACCGAGCATGCGCGGGTATTTCCACTCCTTGGACAGCGAGGACGCCGCGTCTGCCGTGCGGGGAAGCCGTACGACGAGCCTGTCACCGAGAGCGAGCATGACGTTGTCCGTCCCGGTGGAAGCCACCGGCTCCAGCGGCAGCCCGGCCCACTCGGGGAACTGATCCGCGACCAAAAGGCCCACCTGGCCCGTGTCAATGTCGGGCTCCGCGTCGTGCAGCTTTGCGATCATCATTGGTTCAACCTAGTCGACGCGCCGGACGGAGATCCGGGGCGTGGGAGAGAAGTTTGGATCTGGCAAGCCCGGATCCAGCGGCGCCGTATCCGGCTCGGGCGGCCGCAGCTAGGCTTGCAGTCATGGCAATCATCCACCAGGCAGAATTGCGGCCGACGAAACTCGAACTCCTCGAAGAGTGGCTGCCCAGTCAGCCGTGGTTCCCGGAGCCCGGCGCCGCGGGGCTGAGCAAAGTAGGCTCCTACCGGTTCGACGACCCTGCTGGCGAGGTCGGCATCGAGACGATTATCGTCTCTGCGGCGGGATCCATCTTTCAAGTGCCGCTCACGTACAGGGCCCAGCCATTGGCCGGCGCTGAATCATGGTTGGTCGGAACCATGCAGCACTCGGTTCTTGGCCAACGATGGGTTTATGATGCCTGCGCTGATCCCGTCTACGTGACGGCATTGGCAGCGAGCATCATGCTCGGCCACCCCCAGGCCAAGCAATACCTTGATGTGAAGGGAAAACTCGAAATCCTGGCCGAGTCTGTCTTCGTGCAAAGCACCGGGCCAACACTCAACGCAGTGCCCAACGTCTCCTCGGCTACCCCACGCGACACCGCCGACGGCACCGCAGTCGAGACCGCGGACCTGCAGCTAGTCGTCATCCGCCGGCTGGATCTTGAAGGGCAACCGGCCGGCCGACTCACATTGACCGGCATCTGGGAAGGACAACGGGACAACGTCAAACTCGCCGCCGTCACTAAGTCCTGACCACAGGAGAAAAATCCGTTCTGGCTGGGTGCGCCAGGCACGCATCGGGTGTCCCGGCATCAGCAAGAGCTTTTGTAGTGACATGGTCAGCACCCAAGGATAGGCTCCGATAAATGTTGGCCTTCAAGGGAGCGCAATGCGGCGGATTCGGTTCTGGAAATGCGCGTTCTCGGTCCTGTTGTCCGGCGTTCTGATGACGGCTTGCGCAGCCGGGACCACCCTGAGTCCCGGGACTGCTGGCCCTACCCGTCCGCCCGCTTCCGTTAATCCACCAATACCGTCTAATCCACCAATACCGTCCACGGCCCCCGTGGAAGTGTGCGCGAGGTTCCTGCCGTCGGCGTCGTGCTCCTCGTATGTCAGCATTTCCGGCACGTCCCATGGCAAGGATCTTCCATGGGTGGCCTCCGGCGCCGTAACCGTACGGCTTACGACTGTGGCCGGATCACTCCAACTGGCCGTCAAGACTCCGTGTAACCCGGTAAGTGGTCCCGCAACGATCAGGGAAAATACGCTCGTCGCGGGAAATATGGCCTCGGGCGCCATGGGCTGTCCCGCAGAAGCCGGAACCCAGGAAGCGTGGGTTTTGCATCTCCTGCGGGGCCCCATCGAGATGACATCGTCCGACGGAACACTCACCTGGAAAAGCGGACCGGACACGCTGACGCTCCGGGCCGACTAATACAGGCCATCCGGTCCGGAGGAGCCCGCCGTGGAGGCGCAGTGCGGTATAGTCGCCGCATGCTCTCAATGCGTCGATTTATTTGCCCCCGACCGGTCTCCGGTCGCGAGGGCTCTGAGGCGCGCGCCTAGGTCCTGGCGCCGGATTGAGTCGGGGGAACCCGCCACTCAACTCCGAATCTAAGGATCTTCAATGCCCACTTATCTCAGTCCGTCAGAGCTCCATGACGCTTTGACCATCCGCGACCTCTCAAATCCGGACCATCAGCCCCATGCGATGCAGGCGCTGCTGGATGCCATCGTCGAAGCGCTCCGCAGCTCGTGGGGCGTACCAGAACGAATCGTCCGCCACAGCCCCCTGGTCAGTGTGGCCGACAACTACGACCGTCTGGGGTTCACCGACTCGGACGTGACGCGGGACCAACGGTACTCCCGCTATGTCAGCCCCACGGTCATGCTCCGCAGCCACACGTCGGCTTCCATCCCGTCGCTGCTGCGGGCACTGGACAACGACGATTCCATGGACGAGTTGTGGGCGATCCCCGGCCTGGTCTATCGACGTGATTCCATCGACCGCACGCACGTGGGAACTCCGCACCAGGTCGACCTGTGGCGGATCAGTGCGCGGAACCGACTCGACGCGGACACCCTGCGTGACATGATCGGATCACTGGTGCAGGCGGTGCTGCCTGAGGCGCGATGGCGGGCTGTTCCGGCCGTTCACCCCTACACCAGGGAAGGTCTGCAGGTCGATGTCCTCATGGACGGGGAATGGCTCGAACTCGCCGAATGCGGGCTCATGGCGCCTCGCTTGTTCTCCGATGCCGGCCTGGATCCTGCGAAGTGGTCGGGACTGGCTTTGGGGATGGGACTGGACCGGGCCCTGATGCTCCGCAAAGGCATCCCCGACATCAGACTGCTGAGGTCTACGGACCAGAGAATCAAACAGCAGATGCTGGACCTGTCGCGGTGGAAACCAGTTTCCCAAATGCCCTCCATCCGCAGGGACATTTCAGTCGTCGTTCCCGCGGGAATGGATGCCGAAGTCCTCGGTGACCGGGTACGAACGGCACTGGGCAGGCAAGCCGAAGATCTGGAAAGCGTGGAACTGCTGGCCCTGACGCCGTATGGCGAGCTTCCCCCAGCGGCGCGGGAACGCCTGCGCATTGGCGCTGGACAGGCCAACGCGCTGATCCGGATGGTGCTCCGGCCTCTCGCCCGGACCATGACGGATCCCGAGGCGAATCAGATCCGGGACGCTGTCTACCTGGCTTTGCACGAGGGGCCCATCAAGGAGCTCATCGCAGGAAGGGGCTAGTGCCCGCCGCAGACCCGCCCGATGCCGACCGGCCACCCGCGGGCGCCGGGCGGGTCCGGAGCAATTAGGTATCAAGTTTGTATCGGCCTCATATCGTTCCCATTGCAGTTCCGGCGCCGTGGCCCAAACCCGGCAGACGGGCCGCGCCCGTGTGCCATGCTGGAACTCGGTTATCCCCAAGAGCGCCGTGCCGCTGACCGGCACGTCAAGCGGGGCGCTAGAGGAAAGGGACAGAAGCATCAGGAAGCGTGGAGTTCAGCAGCTATCGATGGGGCGCGCCCGCCGCGCCGCACTGGCGCTTGCGCTGCCCGCTGCCCTGCTCCTGTCCGGCTGCGTGGCCACACCGCAGAGCGGCATCACGAACTCCAGCAGCCCCTCGGAGCTCATTCCTGTTCCGGCCTCAGGCGTCCCCGCCACGAGCGCGCCGCTCGAAACGGCCCAGACGTCGAACAAGGCTCCGGTGTATTGGATCGGCCGCAGCAATGACAACGCATTCCTTTACCGTGAGTTCCGTGATGTCCCGGACCAGGACAACCCTGTCACCCGAGCCCTGCGCGTGATGATGTCCCAGAAGCCCCTGGACCCGGACTTCTTTACACCGTGGCAGAACCCGAAAAAGCTGGCGACGTCGATCTCCGGCAAGAACGTCATCACGGTGGATGTCTCCGCGGATGCCTTCAACAGCAACGTGGATGCCGCCATGGCCGAGCGCGCCATCCAGCAGCTCGTCTACACCGCGACGGCTGCCGCGGCCAGCGCGGGCCTGATCGATTCCGGCCAGCAGGTCCAGGTGGTTGTGCTGGTTGATGGTCATACGGACTACGTCGCCTTCAACCACGTCCGGCTGGGCGCGCCGACGTCCCGCAGCGCCGGGATGGTGGCTCCCGTGTGGATCATTGATCCGCAGGAAGGCACGTCCGTGGCCGACGGTTCTGTCAAGATCACCGGCCGGAGCACCGTGCAGGGCGGGAAACTCCGCTGGCAGATCCTCAAGGTCGACGGCGATAACGCCAAGACCGCCTACCTCAACGGCAGCGCGACGGCGTCAGCGGATTCCATCCAGTCCGGGTTGTTCACCCTGTCCGTGAACCTTGGCCCGGGCCGCTACGAGGTCCACGTGTCCCAGGTGGATTCGTCGGACAGCGCCAAGGAAGTATTCCAGGACACTCGCGGTTTCGAAGTCAAATAGGCTTCAAATAGGCTTCGCGGTCAACCAGCCACTCTCAACCAGCCACTGCGACACGGCCTGCGGCAGGTCAGCTGGGCTATCCAGGCAGGCCGATTACCAGCGGCCGAGGATGTCGTTGGCCAGCACGGTCGCGGCGGGCCCGGCGGTGGACGAGCGCAGCACGTGGTTCCCTAGGAGGGCCGTTACGGCCCCGGCGTCGCACAACCGGGTCACTTCCCGCGGACTGATGCCGCCTTCCGGGCCCACGATCAACAGCACTTCGCGGGATCCGGCGTCGCCGGCCGGCGCGGTTTCCAGCCAGGATTCGAGGACGTTCCGCAAGGGGCGGACGGCGTCTTCGTGCAGAATGACGGCCAGGTCCGCGGCCGCAACGGCAGTTTGCAGCCCGGTGCTGTCGACTGCCGCCCTGACCTCGGGAATCCAGGCCCGGCGCGCCTGCTTGGCCGCCGCCGTCACCACCGACTGCCACTTGGCGTGCGCCTTCGCGGCCCGTTCGGCCTTCCACCGCACAATGGACCGCTCAGCCTGCCAGGGAACGACGGCGTCGATGCCCAGCTCGGTGGCCGTTTCGGCTGCCAGCTCGTCGCGGTCGCCCTTGGCGAGGGCCTGGACCAGCACCAGTTGGATCCCGGGCCGCGGCTCGTCGGCGACATCCACGCACTCGACGGTCAGCTCGGCCGGCGCGACGGCGGTCACCGTGCCGGTCAGGCGCTTGCCGGCGCCGTCGGCGATGTCGACGGTCTCGCCGACGGCGATCCGCTTGACCGTGACAGCATGGCGGGCCTCAGGGCCGTCAAGGACGAAGGCGGAGCCGGGGACCTGCTGGTCCAGGGTGCCTGGGGCGGTGAAGAAGACCGGGTTACTCACCGCTACAGGTTACCGAGCCGGTCCCGGAGTTTGGCGAAGACGCCGCCGCTGGCCGCGAGCTTTCCCGCAGTGAAGTGTTCGCCGCGCAGCTTTGCCAGCTGGCGGAGCAGGTCCTCCTGGGCCGCGTCCAGCTTGCCCGGCGTTTCCACCTGCAGGTGGACTTTCAGGTCGCCGCGCCCATGGCCGCGCAGGTGGGTGACACCAAGGCCGCGCAGGGTGATGATCTCGCCCGACTGTGTACCGGCCTTGACGTCGATCTCCTGCTGCCCATCGAAGGTGTCGAGGGAAATTTCCGTGCCGAGGGCGGCGGCCGTCATGGGGATGTTGAGGCTCGCGTGCAGATCGTCGCCGTCGCGGACGTAGGTGGCGTCGTTGTTGACCCGGATCTCCACGTACAGGTCCCCGGACGGGCCGCCGGCCGGCCCGGCCTCACCCTGGCCGGAGAGCTGGATGCGCGTGCCGGTGCCGACGCCAGCCGGGACCTTCACGGTCAGCGAGCGGCGGCTGCGGATCCGGCCCTGGCCGCTGCATTCGTTGCAGGGGTCCTTGATGACGGTGCCGAAGCCCTCGCAGGACCCGCAGGGTGCCGACGTCATGACCTGGCCGAGGATGGAGCGCACGGCGCGCTGGACCTGGCCGCTGCCGCCACAGATGTCGCAGCGCACGGGGTGGGTACCCTCGCGGCAGCAGGATCCGTCGCAGGTGGGGCAGACCACGGCCGTGTCGACTTCGAGCTTCTTGTTGACGCCGAACACCGCGTCGCGGAGGTCGATCCGGACGCTGATCAGCGCGTCCTGGCCGCGGCGGACCCGGGATGCCGGGCCGCCCTGGCCGCCACCGGCGCCGAAGAAGGTCTCGAAGATGTCCTGGAAGGCGAAGCCCTGGCCCGAGTAGCTGCCGCCCCCGAAGCCGTTGTCGGTGCCGTTCTCATTGCCGGTGGTGTCATAGACCCGGCGCTTCTGCGGATCGGAGAGGACTTCATAGGCATGGGTGACGGCCTTGAACCGGTCTGAGGCGTCTTCTCCCGGGTTCACGTCGGGGTGCAGGGTCCGGGCCAGTTTCCGGTAGGCCTTCTTGATCTCCTCCCCCGTTGCGTCGCGGGAGACTCCAAGAACGTCATAGTGGCTGCTCAAAGTGTGTATCTCTTCCTTTTCGTACTGCCGGTGGGGCAAGAAGTCGTGCTGGGTCCGGGCCGGTCAGGGCCCCAGGATCCTCGAAAGGTAGCGGGCCACCGCGCGCACGGCGGCCATGGTGGTGGGATAGTCCATCCGGGTGGGTCCAAGGACACCGACCTTGGCCGTGGCGTCCGGGCCGTAGGCCGTGGCCACGACGGAGGCCTCGGCCAGACCGTCGTAGGGGTTTTCCCGGCCGATGCTGACGGTCACGCCGCGTGGGTCTTCGGCCATTTCGCTGAGCAGGCGGAGCATGACCACCTGCTCCTCGAGCGCCTCCAGGACCGGGCCGATGCTCAGCGGGAAGTCCACGTTGGAGCGTGCGAGGTTGGCCGTGCCGGCCATGACCATCCGCTCCTCGCGGCTGCTCGTGGCCAGCGCCTCGAGGCCGCGGGCAAGGGCCTGGGCTGCTCCCCGGCGCGCCGGCGGGCCGCTGGCAACCACTGTGGGCAGAAGCTGGGGCAGCAGGCTCAGCGGCGTTCCGGAGAGGCTCGTCAAGAAACTTGTACGCAGGTCGGCGAGGGCGTCGTCGGGAATGTCCTGCCCGACGTCGATGACGCGCTGCTCCACCTTGCCGGTGTCCGCGATGAGGACGATCAGCACCTTGCGGGGTGCCAGCAGCACGAACTCAATGTGCCGCACCCTGGCGCGGCTGAGCAGCGGATACTGCACGACGGCGACCTGGTTGGTCAGGTGGGACAGGAGCCGCACGGTCCGGTCAAGGATGTCGTCGAGGTCCTCGGATCCTTCCAGCAACGCCTGGATGGCCCGGCGCTCGGCCGGGGACAGCGGCTTCACCGCTGAGATCTGGTCGACGAAGAGCCGGTAGCCCTTGTCGGTGGGGATCCGGCCCGCGCTCGTGTGCGGTGCAGTGATCAGGCCTTCGTCTTCCAGCGCCGCCATGTCATTGCGGATCGTGGCGCTGGACACGCCGAGATGGTGGCGTTCAACGAGCGCTTTGGAACCAACGGGCTCACGCGAATGGACGTAGTCCTCCACGATGGCGCGCAGCACTTCGAGTTTGCGCGGTTCGCTCACGCTCCACCTCCAATCGACTGTCCCGCAGTCGGTGCCGCCCGCGTTGTACGGTCCGCGTCCAGAACTGGTGCGCGTGGTCCGCAACGGAACAAGTGTTAGCACTCGACATGCCTAAGTGCTAACCAGTCTAATATGACTCGCCGCGTTGTTAGCATTGGATTCGCTCCAGGCGTGGCCTGCGGGATCGCGTTTCCCGTCACATCGGGCGCCGGGACCGTAGCCGCTTCCGCCTGCGCCGCGCCCCTGTGGTCCGGTGCAGGCCACGGAGAGTTCCACTGACCGCCGTACATTCCGAGTGCAAAGTAAGCGTGTAGAGATGTCGTACCAGAACTGGGGACCCCAGGACCTGTCCGCCCCCGCCAAGACCGCGTTGCCGGAGGTCCCGGTGGAACGCGGGATGGTCCTCGAGGAGGTCCAGTCCGGCTGGGTGGGTGCCGTGACCCGGGTGGAGAAGTCCGGCGGCATGCACGTGGTGGCGCTGGAGGACCGTCGAGGCAAGTCCCGCTCCTTCCGTTTAGGCTTTGGCTTCCTGTTGGAGGGGCAGCCGATCCGGCTGATGCCTCCGGCTCCCAGGAAAGCGGCGCCGGCCGCCGGTGCCGGCCGCACGGCGTCGGGCTCGGTCCGGGTGGCCGGGCAACGCGCCCAGGTGGCCAAGGCCAGCCGCATCTGGGTGGAAGGCAAGCACGACGCCGAGCTGGTGGAGAAGGTCTGGGGTGATGACCTCCGGGTGGAGGGCATCGTGGTTGAACCCCTGCACGGCATTGATGATCTCGCGGCCGCCGTGGCGGACTTCGGTCCCGGCCCGGGGCGCCGCCTGGGCGTGCTCGTTGACCACCTGGTGGCCGACTCCAAGGAGTCGCGGATCGCCGACGCCGTCATGGCCTCACCGGGCGCCGCAGGCAACGTGCTGATCGTGGGCCACCCCTACGTCGATGTGTGGCAGGCCATCCGGCCGGCGGTGCTGGGGATTGAACAGTGGCCCGTGATCCCCCGCGGCGTCGACTGGAAGACAGGTATCCTGACGGCTTTCGGGTGGCCGCACTCGACGAAGGAGGACATCGGCCTCGGCTGGCAGAAACTCCTGGGGGCGGTCCGCAGCTACGCGGACCTGGAGCCGTCCCTGCTGGGCCGCGTCGAAGAGGTCATCGACTTCCTCACTGTGCCCTAGCCGGCGCAAGCTCTGACGCTCCCTGATCTCCATTTCCGCGCCAGAGCAAGTATTCTTGAATCGGCGGCCGCGCTCCCAGCGCGGCTCCGGCTATTCCAGGCACAACCCAGGCAGCAACGCATCACCGCAATCCGAAGGGCTTCACCGTGGCAGATAACGCACGCGAACACACGGGCAACCAGGCCGGCCATGGCCAGCCCCCGTACCATGGCGTTCCGGCAAATGCGCTGCCGTTGACGGCCAGCGAGGACCGCCAGTGGGCCACGCTCGCGCATTTCGGCGGCATCCTGGGCTGCGTGCCGTCGCTGCTGATCTACCTCATCTTCAAAGACCGCGGCCCGTTCACGGCGCAGGAATCCAAGGAAGCGCTGAACTTCACGCTGCCGCCGACGATCGCCGCGGTGCTCGCCAATCTGCTGGTCTTCATTCCCGTGGTGGGCAATCTCTTTGCCGTGCTCGCCACAGTGATCTGGATCGCCGTGACCTGCTTCTCGGTGGCCGCCGGCATCCACGTCAACCGCGGCCAGCCGCACCGCTACGAGTTCAACCTGCGCTGGATTAAGTAGCCCGGCCTTTCCGAACAAAAACCTCACACAAAAGAGCCGGCCGCTGCCCCTCAGGGCGTAGCGGCCGGCTCCTTTGTGTCCGGGCAATTCGGCCCGGCAGTTTCAGTTCAGCGGGCTATTCAGTCCGGCAGGATCCTGCGGACCACGGCGTCAGCCAGCAGGCGGCCCTTGAGGGTGAGAACGAGCCGGCCCTTGAAAGCGGCTGCGGGGTCCACGAGGCCGTCGGCGATCAGCCCCGCGACGGCGTGACGTCCGGTGTCCCCCAGGCCGCCGAGGCTGGGGATGTCGAGTCCGGAGTTCAGCCGGGCCTCCAGCATGACGCGTTCCACGTTGCGGGTTTCGGTGTCCAGCGTTTCGCGTCCGGCGGCGGGTGAGGCCCCTGTGCCGAGGCGGTTGGCGTAGGCGGTGGGGTGCTTGACGTTCCACCACCGCACTCCCCCGACGTGCGAGTGCGCCCCTGGTCCGATGCCCCACCAGTCGTCGCCGCGCCAGTAGGCCAGGTTGTGCCGGCAGGCCTGCTCGGGGGTGCGGGCCCAGTTGCTGACCTCGTACCAGGCGAGTCCGGCCGCGGAAATCAGTTCGTCGGCGAGTTCGTATTTCGCGGCGTGATCGTCGTCGTCGATTTGCGGCACTTCGCCGCGGCGGATCTGGGCCGCGAGCTTGGTACCGTCCTCAACGATCAGCGCGTAGGCGCTGATGTGGTCCGGCGCGTAAGAGAGGGCGGTCTCGAGCGAGTAGCGCCAGTCCTCCAGCGACTCCCCGGGAGTGCCGTAGATGAGGTCGAGGCTGACCGCGAGGCCCGCATCCCGTGCCCACTGCACCACCTCGGGCACGCGGCTGGGCGTGTGGGTGCGGTCCAGGACCTTCAGCACGTGCGGCACGGCCGACTGCATGCCGAAGGACACCCGGGTGAACCCGGCGTCGGCCAGCAGCTGCAGGGATTCGGGGGTGACGGAATCGGGATTCGCTTCGGTGGTCACTTCGGCGCCGGGCTGCAGGCCCCAGGCGTCGATGGCAGCGGAAAGGATGCGGGCCAGGTCCCCGGCCGGGAGCAGCGTGGGCGTGCCGCCGCCAAAGAACACCGTGCTGAGGGGGCGGTCCGGCAGTGCGGATTCCTTCAGGACGCGGGCAGCGAATTCCACCTCGGCGATCGCGGTGGCGGCGTAGGCGTCCTGGGACGCCCCGCCGCCCAGCTCGGTGGCGGTGTAGGTGTTGAAGTCGCAGTACCCGCAGCGGACCGCGCAGAAGGGGATGTGCACGTACAGCCCGAAGGCGCGCTGGTCGGCGCCCTGGCGCGCCTGGGCGGGCAGGAGCCCGTCCGGCGGCGCAGGGTCGCCGAGGGGAAGAACGCTAGGCATGGGCCCGGCCTGCCGGCACTGCAGCAACTGTCATGACGAGCACCGTTACTTCTTGGCCTTGTCCTTGGACTCGTCCGTGGTGAGGGCTGCGATGAAGGCTTCCTGCGGGACCTCGACCCGGCCCACCATCTTCATGCGCTTCTTGCCTTCCTTCTGCTTTTCCAGCAGCTTGCGCTTCCGGGTGATGTCACCGCCGTAGCACTTGGCGAGGACGTCCTTGCGGATGGCACGGATGCTTTCGCGGGCGATGATCCTGGAGCCGATGGCAGCCTGGATGGGCACCTCGAACTGCTGGCGCGGGATGAGTTCGCGCAGCTTGCCGGTCATCATCACACCGTAGGCGTAGGCCTTGTCACGGTGGGTGATGGCGGAGAAGGCATCGACCTGTTCGCCCTGGAGCATGATGTCGACCTTGACCAGGTCGGCCACCTGCTCGCCGTCGGCCTTCCAGTCCAGCGATCCGTAGCCGCGTGTCTTGGACTTGAGGATGTCGAAGAAATCGAAGACGATTTCGGCCAGCGGCAGGCGGTACCGGATTTCCACCCGGTCCTCGGAGAGGTAGTCCATGCCGCCCATGACGCCACGGCGGCTCTGGCACAGCTCCATAATGGCGCCGACAAACTCGTTCGGCGCAAGGATCGTGGCGGACACCATCGGCTCGCGGACCTCGGCGATCTTGCCGGTGGGGTATTCGCTGGGGTTCGTGACGTGAACGATCTTCTTGTCCTCCAGCGTCACTTCGTATTCGACGTTGGGGGCGGTGGAAATCAGGTCCAGGTTGTATTCGCGTTCAAGCCGCTCGCGGGTGATTTCCAGGTGCAGCAGGCCCAGGAATCCCACCCGGAAGCCGAAGCCCAGAGCCGCGGACGTTTCGGGCTCGTAGACCAGCGCGGCGTCGTTGAGCATCAGTTTCTCCAGCGCATCGCGGAGCACCGGGTAATCCGTGCCATCCAGCGGGTACAGGCCGGAGAAGACCATCGGCTTGGCATCCGCATAGCCCGGGAGCGATTCGGTGGCCGGCTTGGCAAGGTTGGTGACGGTGTCGCCCACCTTGGACAGGCGGACGTCCTTCACTCCGGTGATGAGGTAGCCGACCTCGCCGACGCCGAGGCCCTTGGAGGGCGTGGGCTCCGGGGAGCTCACGCCGATCTCGAGGAGTTCGTGGGTGGCGCGGGTGGACATCATCTGGATGCGTTCGCGCGGGTGCAACATGCCGTCCACTACGCGGACGTACGTGACCACACCGCGGTAGGTGTCGTAGACCGAGTCGAAGATCATGGCGCGGGCCGGGGCGTTGGGGTCTCCCACGGGGGCAGGCAGGTCGCGGACGATCTTGTCCAGCAGGACCTCGACGCCCATGCCGGTCTTGCCGGAGACGCGGAGGACGTCTTCGGGGTCGCCGCCGATCAGGCTGGCGAGTTCCGCCGCGTACTTTTCGGGCTGGGCTGCCGGGAGGTCGATCTTGTTCAGGACCGGGATGATCGTGAGGTTGTTTTCCATCGCCAGGTAGAGGTTGGCGAGGGTCTGGGCCTCGATGCCCTGGGCTGCGTCCACCAGCAGGATCGCACCTTCGCAAGCTGCGAGCGAGCGGGAGACCTCGTAGGTGAAGTCCACGTGGCCGGGGGTGTCGATCATGTTCAGCGCGTAGCTGGTGCCCTCGAGTTCCCAGGGCATGCGGACGGCCTGGGACTTGATGGTGATGCCGCGTTCGCGCTCAATGTCCATGCGGTCCAGGTACTGGGCCTTCATGTCACGGGACTGGACGACGCCGGTGAACTGAAGCATCCGGTCCGCCAGTGTGGATTTACCGTGGTCAATGTGCGCAATAATACAGAAGTTCCGGATGATGGCCGGATCTGTTGCGGCGGGCACCGGGGCGGTGCGGGCCATGGGAGACACGCAGGGTCCTTACTGTTGGCATTACTGTCGGCTGGTCCACGGATCGGCGCGAATGCTGGTGGTGCCATCCCGCGACGTGGGGCATTTCTCGTTCCTATAGTCTCCCACGTCCGGACCCGTGGCAGTGCATTCCTGCTTCCGGCCGCGGAGGCGCCCCTTCCCCGTTCTCCGCGCAGGCGTTGCCGGTATGGTTTTTCCATGGCTTGGAACTTGCGCTCGATCGGCAACGCGCTCCGCGACACTCTGCGCTTCCTGGACAAACTCGGCGGCTCCGCACCGGCGCGGACCCGCGGGCCGGCTGCAAAACCGGCCAGGAAACCAGCGGCGAAGCCACGCCCGGGCACGGCCCGGCCCGGCTCAGCGACGCACGCCACAGGCGGCGGCCCGGCAGCCGGACTGACCGGGACGTATCCCGGCGACTTCCAGGGCCGGGCGGCCGTCCGCTACGCTCCCGCGCCGAACGGCCTCCCCGAGCCCGGCGAAATCGTGTGGACCTGGGTGCCCTATGAAGAGGACTATTCCCGGGGCAAGGACCGTCCGGTTCTGCTCGTGGGCACCAGCGGCCGGTATCTGCTGGGCCTGATGCTGACCAGCAAGGACCACGACGGCGACTCCCGCCGGATGGATGACTACGTGGACATCGGTACCGGTACCTGGGACCGCCAGGGGCGCCCCAGCGAAGCGAAGCTGGACCGCGTGCTGCAGATCAATGCCAAGGACATCCGGCGTGAAGGGGCGATTTTGGACGCGCGGCGCTTCAAGGTTGTCGCGTCGGCCCTGCGGGAGCGCCACGGCTGGACCTGATCCGCTGGGCCGGCCGCGGGTCGCCCCCGTAATCGTCCCTGGAGCATCATCTCTGCTATTATTTACAGCTGTGTGTCCGTGCAGGTCGACGGCCACAGATGGTTGGTCGCCATAGGTATCCCCACGCCGCTCAGTCAATGGCCAATCTGAAAGCCCTCTAGACCATTTTCCGCATTGAAAAAGAGAGTTCACACGTGGCTAATATCAAGTCCCAGAAGAAGCGCATCCTGACCAACGAAAAGGCTCGCCTGCGCAACAACGCAGTCAAGTCCGAGCTGAAGACGGCCATCCGCGCCGTCAACACCGCCGTTGAGTCCACCGACAAGGATGCTGCCGCTGCCGCACTGGTTGCCGCCGGCCGCAAGCTGGACAAGGCTGTCAGCAAGGGTGTTCTGCACAAGAACAACGCTGCAAACCGCAAGTCCGCGATCTCCAAGAAGGTCAACGCACTCTAAGGTTTCCAGTTCACTTGAACTGATGATTGTGGCCGGCACCCCCTGGGTGCCGGCCACATCCAATTAAGCCGCAGGTCGCATCCTCATCCGAACACGCCGCAGCGGGCCACAGCCGTTCTCTAACCGCAGGCGCCGCATGGGCCCTCCCCGGTATGCCCGCAAGCACTGCCGGTGGTCGGCACCCGTGAGTCAGGAGCTCCGGACCGACGTGGCAATCACGGTCACGGCATGTTCCACGGCGTAGACAGGATCCCGGGACAGGCCCTTGACCTGGGCGTCCGCCTCGGCGGTGACCTGGATGGAGCGCACCAGCCCCTCGGGCGTCCAGCGCCGGACCTCCCGCTGGGCCTGTTCGACGAGCCAGGGCTGCATTCCCAGCTGCTTGGCTATCTGCGAGGACGAGCCCTGCGCGCCGGCCACCTTGGCCAGGGAACGCAGCTTGGACGCCAGGGCCGCCACGATCGGCACCGGGTCAGCCCCGGTGGCAAGGGCGTGGCGAAGTGTGGAGAGGGCCAGCGGGCCGTTGCCGGCCATCGCGGCGTCGGCGACCTTGAAGGCCGTTGCCTCGACCCGGCCGCCGTAGTACTTGTCCACCATTGCGACGTCCACGCCGGTWGTTGCGTCAGCGATCAACTGGCTGCAGGCGGCGGCGAGTTCCGCAAGCTGGGCGCCGACCGCGTTGACGAGGGCGTGCACGGCGTCGGGGTCGATACGCCGGGATGCCGCCTTGAACTCTGAAGTGACGAAAGCGATCTTCTCGGCGTCCTTTTTCAGCGGCTGGCAGTCGACGACGGGCCAGCCGGCGGCCTTGATGGCGTCCAGCAGCTTTTTACCGCGGACTCCCCCGCCATGGCGGAGCACCAGCACGGCGTCCGGTTCCGGTTCCGCCACATACTTCAGGGCGTCGGCGAGGAAGGCATCGTTCATCGCCTCGACGCCCTCGACCTCGATAAGTTTCCGTTCGCCGAACAGTGACGGGCTGACGTTCATGGCCAGCGACCCCGCCGCGTAGCTGCCGGCATTAAGCTGGGTCACTTCGACGTCGGGCGACACCGCGCGGACCTGCGCGCGGATACGGTCCATCGCACGGGCGCCCAGGTAGTCCTCCGGACCGCCCACCAGGACAACGGCTGCCGGCGTCACGTCCCGCCAGGTGGCGGTGTTTGACGCCGAGGTCCTGGGCCGTTGGGTCTGGGCAGCAGCCACTCGTGATTCCTCCCGGAAGTTGGTTTGCGGACTCTAAGCGTCCCACGCCCGGACCGGTGCTCCAAGCCGCGTCTTGAGGCGTGCCGGACGGCTGGCGGCCTGGCCGCATGCGACCGGCGTTCAAGGACGGCAACAACCCCTGTGTGTGCCGCCAGGACGGCCCGAACAGCCGCACCCGGGTGCAGGGCCAGCCACGTCGCTGCCAGCGCTGTCGCCGAAAGGATGCCCATGGTGGCGGCGCCGAAGGCCCCTTCGGGCCAGGGCAGCGCGGCGCCCGGGAGTGCGGCGAAGAAGCGGGCTATCCCCGCCACCGCGCCGGCGAAGAGGGCAGCTGGGGCCATCAACAGCCCCGCTGCGGCCGGGACTGCAGGCAGGAGCACCACCGCCGCCGTGCCAAGAAGCGTCACTGGCGGCACGAGGGCCGCAGCGGCCACGTTAGCCGGCAAGGAGTACGCGCCGAACTGCGGTTGCAACAAGACGATCGCCGGCCCGCAGAAGAGCTGGGCGGCCAGGGGTACGGCAACGCCTGCCGCCACCCAGCGCGGCACCCAGGGCGGCACCCAGTCCAGGACCTGGCGTCCCGTGACCACGATTCCCAGCGTGGCCAGGACCGAGAGCAGGAATCCGAAGCTTGTGGCGAGGACCGGCTGCGCCAACAGAAGCCCGATGACGGCAACGCACAGCAGGCTGAGTCCCCGTCCCGCCCGGCCAAGGGCCACAGAGACAAGGCCGATGATGCCCATGATCGAGGCCCGCAGAACGCTTGGATCCGGTCCCACCATGAGGACGAAAAGAGCAAGCCCCACGAGACTGGCCGCGGCGGCTGCCGGCCGAGAAAGACGCAGCGTGCGCGCAGTGAGCAGCAGGGCTCCAAGGATCAGGCTGCAGTTCGCGCCGCTGACGGCGGTCAGGTGCGTCATCCCGACCGTCTTCATTGCGGATTCCAGTTCCGCGTCCAGGGCGCTGGTATCGCCGGTGACCATCCCGGGCAGCAGCCCGCTGGCGTCGCCACCGAACCGTGTCGATGCGGCGGTGAAGGCATGGCGCAGTTCGCCGGGCCCCTGCTGCCACGGCGGGGGTTCCCGCAACACCGCCGGAGCGGACGAAGCTGAAAGGATCCCCGCATCCGGCTCGCCTGGCTCGGCCTCCCGCAGCTTGCCTGTGGCGCGTAGGCGCTGTCCCGGCGTGGCTTGCTCCCACGCCGTTCCACCCATGACGACGAGCCGGGCGTCGCCGGCGACCCTGTGGCCGCCGTAGGTCATCACCTTCAACGTTACGGGGACGGCCCAGCGGTCCGCCGCGCCGCCGGCGCCGGGAATCCTGAGCCGCCGCGGGGCCCCGGCAATCTCAAGCTCGGCGACCACGGCCGCGCGGGCGGCCACTGCCTCCGCAATTGCGCCGTCATGTCGCCGTGCCGCGTCTACCGCTGCGTGCGAACCCGCCGCGACGGAGAGCAGCAGCGCCACGGCCAGGGTGGCACGAAGGCTGCGTGGGGCAGCCGGTCGGGGACGGCGGCCCCGTCCGGCCCCGTCAGTCCCGAACCCAATCCAGCCGAACCTAATCCAGCCAAATCCGGCCCAGTCAAACCCACCGCCGGCCCGCCCGGGCCGGACCAGCAGGATCCCCGCGGCCGCCGCCAGGGTCGCGCAGAGAGTGACCAGCCCGGCCGAGGGCAGCCAGTTTCCGGCAACGGCGGTCCCCCAGACGAGCAGGGCCGGCAACACCAACCGAAGGTCCGTCCGCCGTCTGCGTTCCGCCCGGCGCCGACGCAGGGCCGTGCCGCGCGCCGGCCCGGACAGGAGGCGGGCGGTGCTGTGTCCCTCAATAAGCCCGCTGAGGCTCACAGAGAACGGTAGCCGCTGCGTACGGTGGCCCGGCGGCGAAGCACTTCCTCGTCGCGCCCCGCGGTTTTCCGGCGCAGGCTCGTCGGCTCCGCGACCCGGGCCGGCGTAATCCGTGCGTCCGGAATCCGGCGCCGGGGAAAGGACCGCTGCGTCGACATACCGCTGCCAGCGGCTCCTCCGGCCCGCTTCAGGACCGTCCGCTCGGGTTTGTCCCATGCCTCGCTGTGCCATGTCGGCGCCGCGCGGGGCCATGTCAGCGGCTTGCGGGTTCATCCCACTGGCTTGCGGGGCCATCTCAGATACCCACCAACGGAAGCAGGGCCGCCAGCAGCTTCGGACCGATCCCGTCAACAGCGTCGAGCTCCTGAACAGACGTGAACCGCCCGTGCTGCTGGCGCCAGTCCACGATGCGCTGCGCCAAAACCGGACCGACGCGCGGGAGTGTCCCTAGCTCCTCGACGCCGGCGGTGTTCAGGTTCACCTTTCCGCCGCCACCGCCGGACCTTGTGCCTCCCGTGGCGGAACCCGCCACAGGCCCGCGACCGCCTGTGGGCGCCTCGGCTTGGTCGGGTTCCCCGCGGACCGGCACCTGGACTTTCTGCCCGTCCTCCAGCACGGCTGCGAGGTTGAGCCGGTCCGGATCCCCGATCTCCGTGGCCCCGCCAGCCGCAGCAATCGCTTCGTGCAGCCGGCTGCCCGACGGCAACTGCACCACGCCCGGCCGGGCGACGGCGCCGGCGACATGCACCGTGATGCTTCCGGGTGCAGGGCTGGCCTCTTTTCCCGCCGCCGCGTCTCCCGGTGGCGCGAGGGTAGCCTCCGCCGTCGGGGCGGACGCCTTTTCTGCGGCAGGGGCGTCCTCGCTGAGCGCGACCACCTGGGCACCGCCAGTGCCGGCCTGCCACCAGAAGCAGGCGCCCAGCACCGCGGAAAGGATGCCCACCAGCGCCGCCGCACGCACTCCAGTCCGCGCCCGCAACCGTGCCGATACCGGCCGCCTTTCTGACAGCCGGTTCCCCGGCAGCGCCCCCGGATGGGTTCCGGCATCGCGCGCGCTGCCGCTGGCAGCACCGGCAGAAGGGGCGGACCGGACGGGCAGGCCGGACCCCGACACTTCCAACAGCCCAGAGGCGGGCCCCGCCGCCCCGGCGTCTTCACTATCCATTTTTCCATAATCTGCTGCACCCCCGAGCGTCACCGCCAGGCGTTCCCGGGCAACTCGAATTCCCGTGGCAGACTCAGCTTCGGGGCTCCGGCGTGACATGGAATCGACACTAGGCAACCCGCGGCCACACTGGCATCAGGGATCAGGCGTATGTGGAAACACCTGCGTAGTACCAGTATTCCGATGGCATCGGGCAAGTATTCCCTACGGTGGTGCCCACCCGGACCCGGTGGTAACGTCTGCATCCTCAATCGAGAAGACTTTTGCCGGCTGGGGGCAACCCTGATCGTCTGGATGTGTCAGCCAGGCGTCGAAAGCTGGTGTGCGATGGAAAGGTTGTTTTGGCCGGCAGCGGTCGTGGCCCTTAGCGGCGCCATGCTGCCAGCCCCGCCCGCAGTGGCAGACACAATTCAGGCCACCTCAACCCAGGTGGTCAACTTCTCACTCGACAGCAGTTTCTGTCCCCAGCACGGCCTCTACGGCATAGCGCATGTGACCGTTGACGGCACGGCAGGCATGAAGGCCGACCAGAACTTCATCTGGACCACCCAGACGGCCGCCACCTCTATTCACTCGGTTCCGCCGCAGGGCGCCGTCGCCAATGTCACCGTGGTCTACCACTGCAACGTCCAGGTGCTGTGGTGGGTGGAGCCAGGTGCAGCCCGGAAGGTGAGCGCCTCGCTGTGGGTCAACGGTTCGGGCCAGCAACCGAGCTACACCATCGGACCGAATCGGCCAGCCCCTACCCCGACGGCCGCGCCGGAACCAACGACCATTCCGGTTCCCTTGCCGGCCCCAGAACCAACGACCATTCCGGCTCCCGCACCAACAACCATCCGGGCCCCGGCGCCAACGACCATCCCGGCTCCGGCACCAACGGCTATTCAGGCTCCCGCCCCTGCGCCAACGACCATCCCGGCTCCCGCACCAACGACCATCCCGGCTCCCGCACCAACAACCGTCCAGACTCCGGCGCCAACGACCATTCCGGCTCCCGCGCCAACAACGGTCCCGGCGCCGGCACCAACGACCGTTCCGGCTCCCGCACCAACAACCGTCCCGGCGCCGGCACCAACGACCGTTCCGGCTCCCACGCCAACGACCGCTCCAGAGCCGGGACCGACGCCTGCACCAACGTCAGCACCGACGTCTGCATCGGCCTCAGCGCCAACGACCCCGCTGGTTCCAGGACTTACGATCGCACCTACGCCGTGAGGCGAAGCGCCCAGCCGCCGCTTACTTCTGGTAGGTAATGTAGGCCTCGTACTGCACCCGCCATTTGTCCGCAGCCTTTGGATCAGGCACGGTGGTGGTGAGGAACTGGACACTTGTCACCTGGCCCTTGAGGTATTTGAGCCACTTCGTCACCTCTTCGGAAACGTCGCGGTCGAACTGGACTACGTGGTGCACCTGCATCGCCATGGCGGCCTCCGGTACGTTGGGCTTGGTGCAGTGACTGTACCCCCAACGCCCCCTCGCGGCCAGAGCCCGGAAAACCCAGAACCCAGAGCCCAGAGTCCCCAACCCTCAGCCCGGACGGGTCTCATCCAGGCTCGAGCCGTCCAAACGTGAGCTTGCGGAAATGGCGCTGCCGGGCGTACTGCCCTCCCCCACAATCACCGCCAGCACACCCAGCCCGGCGTGGGCAGCCAGGACGGCCGGAAGGGCACTGATCTGGGCCGGAGGACAGGCGGGCAACGCTACCGCCAGGCGCCGGGCGAGCTCTTGGGCTTCGGACTCATTGCCGAAATGGTGCACTGCCAGCCTCGCCTGCCCGGCAGGACGCGTGGAGGCATCGGCGGCAACGATTTCCTCGAGCCGCGCGATCGCCTTCGCCGCGGACCGGACTTTTTCCAGCGGGATGATCCGGCCGTCGCCGACCGCCAGGATGGGCTTGATGGAGAACATCGTCCCCAAGAGCGAGGCCGCAGCCCCCACCCGGCCGCCCCGGCGCAACTGCTCCAGGCTCGGAACATAGAAGTAGACTTTGGTGCGATCCAGCCGGTCCTGTGCAAAGGCCAACACGTCGGCCGCGTTCCTGCCGTCGGCCGCCGCGACGACGGCGCCCTGCACGCCCATCCCCTGGGCCATGCCAACCGTCCGGGAGTCGAGGACCTCTACTGGAATGCCGACCCGTTGGGCTGCAAGGCGGGCGGCGTCGGCAGTCCCGGAAAGCTCGGCGGAAATATGGATCGAGACCACAGACTGGAAGCCACGTTCGCCGGCCTCCCGGTACGCGTGCTCAAACTGACCCGGTGAAGGGCGGGAGGTCTTGACGGGCTTGCCGCTGGCCAGGGCAACGGCAATCGTCTCCGTGATGTCGTCTTCGCCCTCGCCGTAGATTTCGGCGCCGACCATGACGGGCATCGGAACCACCGTGAGCCTGCCGTCAGCGGCGAAAGCACGGATCCAGTCGGCGGGCAGCGCGGCGGCAGAGTCAGTAACCACGGCGACCTGCACGACGGCGGCCGGAGCCGATTCGGGGACGGCGCCGCCCCGGCCCTGCCGAAGGCGTATCAGCCGCTCGCGCAGCCATGGCCAGCCTGACGGCTCGCGGTCTGGCACGAGGGACCTCCTGCTGCTCTGGGGACGCATGGACTTTCTCCGGCCAGGGCAATCCGTGCCAGCCACCTTAGTGACGCGGGCCGCCGGCTACAGCCGGCGGCCCCTGTCAGTGCAGTGTCAGGCCAGTGTCAGGCCATCCCTCCCGGCTAGGCCGGGACGATGTTGACCAGTTTAGGCGCCCGCACGATCACCGTGCGGAGGGCGCGGCCGTCGAGGGCCCGCTGAACGTTTTCCGAGGCCAGCGCCAGTTCGCGCAGGTCTGCCTCGGAGATGTCCGGGGAAACATCCAGGCGGTCCCGCACCTTGCCCTGGACCTGGACGACGGCGGTGACCGTGTCCTCCACGAGCAAAGCGTCGTCGTGCGTGGGCCAGCCGGCGTTTGCGACCGACGCCGGGTGTCCCAGGACATTCCACAGGTCCTCGGCGGTGTACGGCGCGAACAGGCTCAGGATGACCGCAACGGCTTCCACGGCTTCACGGACCGCAGGGTCCGCGCCGCCGGCCCCCGTGGCTGCGTCAATGGTTTTGCGGGTCGCGTTGACCAGTTCCATCAGCTTTGCCACCACCACGTTGAACTTGTTGTGGTCAAGCAGGGTCTGCGCGTCGGCGATCGTGCGGTGGGTGATGGTGCGCAGGGCACGGTCACCGGTGGAGAAGTCGACGCCGGGCGCGCTCGTTACGTCCTGGCCGAGCCGCCAGGCACGGGCCAGGAACTTCGCGGAGCCCGACGGCGATACGTCCGCCCAGTCGACGTCGTCCTCCGGCGGGGAGGCGAAGATCATGGTCAGGCGCACGGCGTCCACGCCGAACTTGTCCAGCTGCTCGCCAAGGTCGACGCCGTTGCCCAGGGACTTGCTCATAGCCTTGCCGCCGTTGAGCACTTGGCCCTGGTTCAGCAGCGCCCGGAACGGCTCGTCAGCATCGATCATGCCGAGGTCGTGGATGACCTTGGTGAAGAACCGCGCGTACAGCAGGTGCAGGATGGCGTGCTCGACGCCGCCGACGTACTGGCCCACCGGCATCCAGTCGTTGATCTTGGCCGGATCAAACGGGCCTTCGGTGTACTGCGGGGACACGAAGCGCAGGAAGTACCAGGACGAGTCAACGAAGGTGTCCATGGTGTCCGTGTCGCGCTTGGCCGGGCCGTGGCAGGAGGGGCACTCCACGTTGACCCACTCCTCGACGGCGGCCAGCGGGGACGTGCCCTTCGGGGACAGGTCTTCGCCGCGCAGGTCTGCCGGCAGGGTCACAGGCAGCTGATCGTCCGGGACCGGGACTTCGCCGCAGGCCGGGCAGTGGATGATGGGAATCGGGGTGCCCCAGAACCGCTGTCGGCTGAGCAGCCAGTCACGCAGGCGGAAGTTCACGAACTTCTCGCCTGTGCCCAGCTCGCGCAGGATCTCGATGGCGGCCGGGATGGCCTCGGCCTTGGGCAGCCCGTCGAGGCCGCCGGAGTTGATCAGCGTCCCCTCGCCGGAGGTCGCGATGCCTGTGGTTGCGGGATCTTCCTCGCCGGTGTCCAGCACAGCCCGGACGGGCAGGTCAAAGGTCCGGGCGAAGTCGAGGTCGCGCTGGTCATGGGCCGGCACAGCCATGATGGCGCCGGTGCCGTAGTCGGCCAGGACGTAGTCGGCGGCCCAGACGGGCAGCTTCTCGCCGTTGAGCGGGTTGGTCGCGTAGCGCCCGGTGAAGACGCCGGTCTTCTCGCGCTCGGTGGACTGGCGCTCGATCTCCGACAGTGCCTTGACCTGTTCGCGGTAGGCGTCCAGGGCGGCGGCGTGCTCGTCGGTGACCAGTTCGACGGCGAGAGGCGCGTCGGCGGCGACGACGAAGAACGTGGCGCCGTAGAGGGTGTCGGGGCGGGTCGTGAAGACGGTGACGTCCTTGGCGGCCTTGCCGCCGTCGGCCTCGATCACGAAGTTGACGTGGGCGCCCTCGGAGCGGCCGATCCAGTTCTTTTGCATGGCGAGGACGCGCTCGGGCCAGTGCCCGCGCAGTTCGTCCATGTCATCGAGCAGTCGGTCCGCGTAGTCGGTGATCTTGAAGTACCACTGGTTCAAGGACTTCTTGGTGACGGGGGTGCCACACCGCTCGCAGGCGCCATTGACTACCTGCTCGTTGGCCAGCACGGTCTGGTCCTTGGGGCACCAGTTGACCGGCGAATTCTTGCGGTAGGCCAGTCCGCGCTCGTAGAACCGCGTGAACAGCCACTGGGTCCAGCGGTAGTACTCCGGGTCGGAGGTGTGCAGCCGGCGGGACCAGTCCGCCGAGATGGCGTAGCGCTTGAACGACGCCGCCTGGGTGTCAATGTTGGCGTACGTCCACTCGCTGGGGTGCGCGTTGCGCTTGATCGCGGCGTTCTCCGCCGGGAGTCCGAAGGAGTCCCAGCCGATCGGGTGCAGCACGTCGTAGCCCTGCTGGCGCAGGTAGCGGGCCACGACGTCGCCCATCGCGAACGCCTCGGCGTGGCCCATGTGAAGGTCACCGGACGGATACGGGAACATGTCCAGCACGTAGCGGCGTTCCTTGGAACCGTCGTCGAGCGGCGTGAAGACCTTCAGGTCTTCCCAGACCTGCGGCCATTTGGCTTCCATCGCCGCGAAGCTGTAGGCACCTTCCTCGGGCCCCTCCGCCGCGGCTGCTGGCGATCCGGTCTGTGTTTCCGGCTGAACGCTCACTGCTGGCCTCTTCTGTTCTATGCGGCCTGTTATCCCAAGCCTGTCTACCTTCAGGCCTGCCTGCCGCCAGGCCTGTTCACCTTCAAGTCTGCACTGTCGCGGCCGGCTGCCCGGCCCTGACTCCATGCTGTCTGTACGTCGCACTCATGCTGTAACAACCTGCTTTGCGGTTCGGAATATACCCCGGACACACAAAAGCCCCTCGACATGGAGGGGCCGCCGCTCGGCAATCCGAGTCTCTTCGGGATCGAGGTCTCGTCGGGATGCCGGGCGGCTAGCTAAGAAGAAGCACTGCGCGCATAGGACCACTTTAGCCCCTTGGGCTGGCTCGTGCGGAACCGCGGGCCCGGCGCCGCCCGGGAGCCACCACGGAACCGGCCTCCCGGCACCCTTCTCAGACAACTGTGCCCAAAATTGTTACAAATGACATACCTATGGATTAGCAGTACTTACTGCCAGTCTCAGAATGTCGTGGGCGCGTAGTCAAAACGGAAATTCAAGTATCCATCCGCGGAAAAGCAAGTAATTAATTCACCGGCACTTGGGTGAATTAATGCAGGGCGGCGACCAGTTCCAAGAAGTTCTCTCCAGAAGCGCATTATGCGACCCAAAGCTGGGAGAAACCCGTGAAAACACGCGGCGGTGACCCATAATTTTCAACCTTGCCAAACGATTCCGATGGGGACACTATTCGATAAAGGTCAGCAATTGGGATCTCTTGGGGGGATTCGCAAATGGTCTCGGGTTGAGGAGCCTGTCATGTATCACTTGCGCAATTCTTCCGTGCAACCGCCGGACACCCCCGCTGGCCGCCGTCGTGCCGCCAGCGCCCGGAAACAGGTCTAGCCATGTTCGGATGGATTACCCGTTTCAGTATGCAGTTCCGCATCCTGGTTCTCGCCATGGCCGCCGGCCTCATTACCTTCGGGGTAGTGAACGTTCCAAACGTCGCCATCGACAGCATGCCGGAGTTTGCCCCCGCGCACGTCGAGATCCAGACCGAGGCCTTGGGCCTCTCCGCTGCCGAAGTCGAGCAGCTCATCACCGCACCGATGGAAGCCGACCTGTTAAATGGGGTGGCGTGGCTCGATGAAATCCGGTCAAAGTCCGTTCCGGGCCTGTCTTCAATCGAATTGGTATTCGAGCCCGGTACCGATCTTCTGCGCGCGCGCCAGCTCGTCGCAGAACGCATGACCCAGGCCCACGCACTGCCGAACGTCTCGGCACCGCCCTTGATCATGCAGCCGATGTCTTCGACCAGCCGTGTCCTCATGGTCCGGATGAACTCCCAGCAGCTTTCCGGGATCGAAATGTCGGTCCTGGCCCGGTGGAAGATCAAGCCGCGGCTGATCGGCATTCCGGGGGTCGCCAACGTTTCCATTTGGGGACAGCGCGAACAGCAGCTCCAGGTCGAGGTGACCCCGACGCAGCTCCGGGACAAGGGCATCACCCTCGAACAGGTCATCAAGACCACGGGCAACGCCGTCTGGGTGTCTCCGCTGAGCTTCCTTGAGGCGTCAACCCCCGGCACGGGCGGATTCGTCGAGTCGCCGAGCCAACGTCTGGGCATCCAGCACGTCTTGCCGATCCGAACGCCGGCGGACCTGTCCAAGGTCAGCGTCGAGGACGCCCCATCCCCCATGCTCCTCGGTGACATTGCCCAGGTGAAAGAGGATCACCAACCGCTGATCGGCGACGCCGTCGTCGGCCAGGACGCAGGCCTGCTGCTGGTCGTGGAGAAGTTCCCCGGAACCAGCACGATGCAGGTCACCAAGGACATCGAAGCCGCCCTGAACGACCTGCAGCCCGGGCTTTCCGGAATCCAGATGGACACGTCCGTTTTCCGGCCCGCCTCGTTCCTGCAAGATACGGTGGACGGACTGGGCGTGGCGCTGCTGGTCAGCCTCCTGATCGCCGTCCTGCTCTTCTGGCTCCTCTTCCGTTCCTGGCGCGTAGCCGTGATCGCCCTCGTGGCCATCACCACAACCGTCATGGCCGCGGGAGTGGTTCTCTATTTGTTTGACTCCACACTGAACATCTCGGTTCTCGCCGGCATCATTCTGGGCGTCTCCGTGATTGTGGGAGACATCGTGGAGGATGTCCAGGCCCAGCGGCGCCGTACACTGCGGACCACCGCAACCGAGACTGAAGCCACGATCAGGTTCCGGATGGTCCAACTGGTCCGCGGCGTCCGCACGCCGCTGTTCCACGGTTCCCTCGTCATGGTCCTTGCGCTGGTTCCGACGCTGTTCGTCACAGGGGTCGGCGGTGCGTTCTTCCAGCCCCTGTTCTGGTCGATGGCGCTGGCGCTGGCCGTGTCCATGGTGGTGGGTTTGTCCCTGACGCCGGTCCTTGCGTATCTCCTGCTTCCCGGCGAGAGCGCCCCGCGGGCCGAATCGTCCGCAGTTCTCCGGGCGCGGTCGTACTACGACCGGGCCCTCGAGGGCGCACGTTCCCGCACCGCGCTCGGCGTCGTCGCAGTCGCCGTCGTCGGCTTGCTGGGACTCGCAGCCGCATCACAACTGATCGGAAACCGGGCGGTCGTTCCGACGATCCCGGACCGAACGCTTCTGGTGCAGTGGGACTCGATGGCCGGCACGTCCAACGATGAGGTCCGACGCGTGGCGTCTAAGGCGTCCGACGAGCTGCGGACCCTGCCAGGAGTCTCGGGAGTCGGCGGGCACATCGGCCGCGCCATCTCCTCTGACCAGGTGGTCGGGAACAGCTCTGCCGAACTCTGGGTATCCATCACACCGGATGCCAACTTCAGCGAAACGGAGCAGGCAGTCCGTGACGTCGTCCAGGGCTACCCGGGCATCGCCCACAACGTGGTGAACTACTCCCAGCAAAAGATCGGCCAACAGCGCAGCACCATGGATCCGGGCTTCGCCGTCCGCGTCTTCGGGACCGATATGCCGGTCCTCCGCGAGAAGGCCGAAGAGGTCCGCAAGGCCATCGAAAAGGTCGACGGCGTGAAGAACCCGACGATCAACGCCAGCGCCATGACGCCAGTGGTCGAAGTGGAGGTCAACCTCGAGCTGGCGCAAAAGTTCGGCATCAAACCTGGCGACGCCCGCCGCGCCGCTGCGGCACTGATGCAAGGCATTGTCGTTGGCAACCTCTTCGAACAGCAGAAGGTCTTCGAAGTCGTGGTCCGCGGCGCGGTTGATGTCAGGGATGACCTGACCAGCATCCGTGAGCTCCTGCTCGACACTCCAAGCGGTGGCCAGGTCCAGCTGGGCCAGATCGCCGATGTCCGGCTCGTTCCCAATGAGGTGGTGATCATGCACGATGACACCTCGCGCCGGATCGATGTCGTGGCCGATGTCAGCGGACGGCCGCTGGCCGATATCCAGCGCGATATCACCGCGGCGATCGGGCAGATCCAGTTCCCGCTGGAATACCACGCCGAAATCCCCACGAAGTACAGTGAACAACTGGCCGGGGACGCCCTGGTTCTCTGGATCGGCGCGGCCGCCCTCGTAGCGATCCTGCTCCTTCTCCAGACAGCCGTGCGGAGCTGGCGGTTGGCGCTTGCCGTCTTCCTTTCCCTGCCGGCCGCGCTGGCCGGAGCTGCAATAGCGGCGTGGTTCGCAGGGGGCGCCGTCACCGTGCTGGCGCTCACGGCGTTTGCCGCTGTGCTGGCCGTCGCTGCCCGCAACGCGGCGCTGCTCTCGGCCCGGACGGATGACCTGTGGCGGGCAGCCCCGCACGAACCCCGCGACACTGTCCTCATGCAGGCAGCGCGGGACCGGGTGTCGCCCATCCTGAGGGCCGCCCTGACCACGGTGGCGATCCTGATCCCGCCGGGGCTCTTCGGCGGCGCCGTGGGGGCGGCTCTCCTGGGCCCGATGGCCCTGATCATCATCTGCGGACTCATCACAACAACTCTCATCGGGATCTTCGTGCTCCCCCTGCTCGCACTCTGGTTCGGGCCCCGGTCCGCCCCTGAAGAGTGGGCAGAAGTCTACGAGGCCGAGCATCCCGTCCAGCCCGTTACGCAGGAAAAGGTGGAAGCAAAATGACCAGCCAACAGCCCCTGCGGCGCCTGCCCCTGGCGGCCGCTGTATGCGCAGCAATTCTGTTCGCGGTGCCGGCGTGCGCCCAGACGACGGCGGCGCCCCCCGCCGCCGTCGCGGCCAACGAACCCGCCAAGGTGGAAAAGAACGCCGCGACGGGCATCGCAAAACTGACCCTGACCGAAAAGGGGATCGAGCGCCTCGACCTGCAAACCGAGACCGTCAAGGCCGGTACGGGGAAGGACGTCCTCGTGCCTTACGCAGCCCTGCTCTATGACGCCAGCGGAAAGACCTGGGTTTACACCAACCCGGCCCCGCGGGTCTACCAGCGGGAGCCTGTCACGGTGGCCAAGGTGGAGTCCGGGGTGGTTACCGCATCGACCGGCCCCGCGGTGGGCACCGTGATCGTGACTGTCGGCGCGGCGGAACTCTTCGGCGCTGAATTCGATACGGCACATTGACATGCGCCGGATTGTCGCTGCAAGTCTGAGGTTCCGGTCGATCATCATTGCGATGGCGGCCGCCCTCATGATCGTGGGCGGCGCGCAACTGAGCAGTGCTTCGGTGGATGTTTTCCCGGAGTTTGCACCGCCCCGTGTCGAGGTCCAGACGGCATGTCTGGGACTCACCGCCTCCGAAGTTGAGGAACTGGTGACGGTTCCGATGGAGGAGGCCTTCAACGGCATCGACGGGCTTGACCAGATGCGGTCGAAGTCGGTGTCGCAGTTGTCCGCCATCGTGATGGAATTCAAACCCGGAACCGATCTGCTCACCGCCAGGCAGCTGGTGTCGGAGCGGATGGCAACGGTCATTCCGACACTGCCTACCTGGGCTGCGCCTCCGCTGATGCTCCAGCCGTTGTCCTCCACCAGCCGTGTCATGAAGATCGGGCTGTCCTCCGACTCCCGTTCCCTGATCGAGATGTCCATGATTTCCTACTGGAATATCAGGGCGCATCTCTTGCGGGTGCCGGGCGTCGCCAATGTGGCCATCTGGGGTGAACGGCTCCAGATGCTGCAGGTCCAGGTTGATCCCGCCAAGCTGGCAGCAAACAAGGTGACGCTGGAGAACGTCATGAATTCCACGTCCGATGCCTTGGATGCCGGCCTGCTCAAGTACTCCCCCGGCGCCCTGATCGGCACCGGAGGGGCGCTGGAAACGCCCAGCCAGAGCCTGGGCATCAGGCACGTGCAACCCATCACTTCTCCGGCGGACCTTGCCCAGGTGCCACTGGAGGAGCGCGAGGGGCTGACTCCCCTGAAGCTCGCTGACGTGGCAACCGTCGTGGAAGACCACCAGCAGTTGATCGGTGACGCGGTCATCAACGGCGGCCCCGGCCTCATGCTGATTGTCGAGAAGCTGCCGTGGGGCAACACGCTCGAAGTCACGCGCGGGGTTGAGGAGGCGCTCAGGGAACTGCAGCCCGGCCTGACCGGGATCGAGGTCGACACAACGCTGTTCCGGCCTGCCTCATTCATCGAGGAGTCCCTCGGCAACCTGAGCCTGGCCCTCCTGCTGGGCTGTTTCCTGGTGGTCCTGGTGCTCAGCGTGTTCCTGTTCCAGTGGAGGACGGCGCTGGTCAGTGTCATGGCCATCCCGTTGTCCCTGGTTGCCGCGGCCCTGGTGCTGTACTGGACCGGGGGAACGATCAACACCATGGTGCTCGCCGGGCTGGTGATCGCCGTCGGGGTCGTTGTGGATGACGCCATCATCGACGTCGAGAACATCGTCCGGCGGCTGCGGCACCACCGGGCCAGCGGCGGGACTGAGAGCACCGCCCGGGTGGTGGTCAATGCCTCCCTGGAGGTCCGCGGCCCCATCGTCTACGCCACTTTGATCATCGTCGCCGCCACGGTGCCGATCTTCTTCCTGGACGGACTCACGGGCGCGTTCTTCCGGCCCCTGGCGATCTCCTACACCCTCGCCGTGATGGCGTCCATGCTGGTGGCCCTCACCGTCACACCCGCCATGGCGTACATCTTCCTGCGCAACGCCAAACTGGAGGACCGGGATCCGCCGGTGGTCCGGGTTCTCAAACGCTGGTACGGCAAGGCCCTGCGGCCCATCGTGAGGAGGCCGCTCCCCGGCTACCTCGCCGTTGCGGCGCTCGGCGTCGCCGGAATCGTGGCGGCCCCGCTCCTGGGCCAGTCGCTGCTGCCCTCATTCAAGGAACGCGACTTCCTCATGCACTGGGTCACCCAACCCGGCACCTCGAATGCCGAGGAAGTGCGCGTCAGCCAGCTGGCCTGCAAGGAGCTGATGACCATCCCGGGCGTCAACAACTGCGGGTCCCATATCGGCCAGGCGTTTGCCGCCGATGAGGTGGTGGGCGTGAACTTCGGTGAGAACTGGATCAGCGTCGACCCCTCGGTCGACTACGACAAGACCCTGGCATCCATCCAGCAGGTCGTGGACGGCTACCCCGGCATCCACCGGGACGTCCAGACCTACCTCAAGGAACGGGTCCGTGAAGTGCTCACCGGCACCGGCTACTCGATTGTCGTGCGTGTGTACGGCGATGACCTGAACACGCTGAAGAAACAGGCGGACCAGGTCAAGACCGTCCTTGCCGGGATCGAGGGGGCAATCGGGGCCAAAGTTGCCCTGCAGGTCAACGTCCCCCAGGTGGACGTCGAGGTGGACCTGGACGCCGCCAACAGGTACGGGCTCAAGCCCGGTGACGTCCGCCGGGCCGCCGCCACCCTGGTTTCCGGCGAAGAGGTCGGCGACGTGTACCGCGACGGCAAGGCCTACGACGTCCAGGTCTGGAGTCCTCCCGAGATCCGGACCAGCGTCACGAGCATCCAGAACCTTCCCCTGGACACCCCCAGCGGACAGACGATCCGGGTGGCCGATGTCGCCAAGATCTCGGTCAAGCCCACTCCCAACGTCATTGAGCGTTCGGAAGGCTCCCGCCGTCTGGATGTCAGCGCCAACGTCAAGGAAGGCGATCTCGCAAAAGTCGTCGAGAAACTCGAGTCCGAGCTCAAATCCGTGGAGTTCCCCACGGGCTACAGCGCGGACATCCTGGGCGAGTACGCAGAGCGGCAGGCCGCCTCACAACGGCTTCTGCTCTTCGCGATCGGCGCCGTGATCGTGGTGTATCTCCTGCTCCAGGCGGCCTTCCGCAGCTGGCGGCTGGCCACCCTTGCCATACTGACGTTGCCGGTTGCCCTGGTGGGCGGGGTGATCGCCGCTCACATGAGCGGCGGAATCCTGTCCCTCGGCTCGCTAGTGGGGTTCCTGACCGTGATGGGGATCGCCGCCCGCAACGGCATCCTGCTCATCAACCACTGCCAGCATCTGGAGCAGTTCGAGGGCGTGCCGTTTGGCCGGGGCCTGGTGCTGCGCGGCGCGGCCGAACGCCTGTCACCAATCCTGATGACCACCCTCGCCACCGCACTCGCGCTGGTACCGCTGGTGGTCCTGGGCACCCGGCCCGGCCATGAGATCGAGCATCCCATGGCCGTGGTGATCCTCGGTGGGCTGGTGACCTCGACACTGGTCAACCTGTTCATCGTTCCATCCCTCTACCTCCGGTTCGCCAAGAAGGGTCCGGCGCGTGAACGCGGGCCCCGAGAGCCGGAAGCCGTACCAGCCGCCTAGAAACCACAACAACAATTGAGAGGCCAGTCAGATGACTCCACGAACTAAGAGATTAACCGCCTACGGCTCCGCGCTCTTGTTGGTGGCGGCATCGCTAACGTCGGCGACGGCGGCAGCGGCCGCCGTGCCGGCAGCCGTCAGTTCCCAGGAACTGTGCGGCCCCGGCTCGGCGATCCACTTCAACCGGTCGGACTTCCCGGCGAACCCAGTGATCGACAACAAATGGAACCCGCTCAAACCCGGCATGCAGTTCACCACTACAGGCGAGGTGAAGTCCGCGGACGGCAGCGTGAGCGCCCACTCGGTGGTTCACACCGTGACCGGGCTGACCAAGGTGATCAACGGCGTCAAGACCCTCGTCCTGTGGGACCGGGACTATTCAGACGGCGTCCTGGCCGAGTCAGAACTCGCCTTCTTCGCCCAGTCGAAAAGGACGGGCAGCGTCTGGCTCTTCGGCGAATACCCGGAAGAGTACGACAACGGAAAGTTGAGCGGCGCACCGAGCACCTTTATCAGCGGAATCGATAAGGCGCAGGCCGGGACCGCCATACAGGGAACCCCCCACCGCAACACCCCGGCCTATGTACAGGCCTACGCACCCAGCGTGGACTTCCTTGACTGCGGCCGGGTGTTGTACAAGAACCAGCGGGTCTGCGTTAAGACCGGTTGCTACAACGATGTGCTGGTGATCGATGAGTTCAACCCACTGGACCCGCCTAGCGCCGGCCACCAGCGGAAGTTCTACTCGGCCGGGACCGGGCTCGTCAAAGTAACCGCCGTCAGCGGAGCGGACCAGGAGTTCATGGACCTCGTGAAGATCAAGAAGCTCAGCAATGCGGAGCTCCAAAGCGTCAATGCGCAGGCACTGAAGCAGGACAAGCGCGGCTACACGGTCAGCAAGGACGTCTACGCCAAGACGCCCCGCGCTGTCGTGACAACCACGACTACCGGGCCCGTGTCCTGAGCGGCTCCGGGCGGCTGACGCGGACACACAGCTGACGCGGAAACAAAGAAGAGCTCCGGCCAGGGATCCTGGCCGGAGCTCTTCTTTTGCTGCCTGCCGGAGCCGTGGCTACCGGCTGGTCAGGGTGATCGGCTACTTGACGTCGTCGTCCACCCAGTCCATGGACTTGGTGACGGCTTTCTTCCAGAGACGCATCTGGCGTTCCCGTTCGGCCTGGTCCATTTGCGGCTCCCACCGCTTGTCTTCGGCCCAGTTGGCCGAGCATTCGCCCAGATCCTTCCAGAATCCGACTGCCAGGCCGGCCGCGTAGGCTGCGCCCAGGGCGGTGGTCTCGACCACCTTCGGCCGGATCACCGGCACGCCGAGGATGTCCGCCTGGAACTGCATGAGGGCGTCGTTGGCGACCATGCCGCCGTCGACCTTCAGTTCCGTCAGCGGCACGCCGGAATCGGCGTTGACGGCGTCCAGCACCTCACGGGTCTGGAAGGCCGTGGCCTCCAGGGCTGCGCGGGCGATGTGGTTCTTGTTCACATAGCGGGTCAGGCCCACAATTGCGCCGCGGGCATCGGAACGCCAGTACGGCGCGAAGAGGCCGGAGAACGCCGGCACAATGTACACGCCGCCGTTGTCCTCCACCGAGGCCGCGAGGGTCTCGACCTCCGGGGCGCTGCTGATCAGGCCGAGGTTGTCACGCAGCCACTGGATCAACGAACCCGTGACGGCGATGGAGCCCTCCAGCGCGTAATGCGGCGCCGCGTCGCCGAGCTTGTAACCCACGGTGGTCAGCAGCCCGTTCTTGGAATGGATGATCTCCTCGGCCGTGTTGAAGATCAGGAAGCAGCCCGTGCCGTACGTGTTCTTGGCTTCACCGGCTTCGAATGCCGCCTGGCCGAACGTGGCCGCCTGCTGGTCGCCCAGGATGCCGGCCACAGGAACCTCGCGCAGCAGCTGGGAGGTGTGCACCGTGCCGTAAACCTCGGAGGAGGACTTGATGGTCGGCATCATGGAGGCCGGGACGCCGAACGCGTCCAGGATCTCCTGGTCCCAGGACAACGTCTCGAGGTCCATGAACATGGTCCGCGAGGCGTTGGTGACGTCGGTGACGTGCACTCCGCCGTCGGTCCCGCCGGTCAGGTTCCAGAGCACCCAGCAGTCGGTGTTGCCGAAGACCAGGTCACCGGCCTCCGCCTTGGCCCGGGCGCCCTCGACGTTGTCCAGGATCCACTTGATCTTGGTGCCCGAGAAGTAGGTCGCCAGCGGCAGGCCCACCTTCTGCTTGAACCGCTCCGGGCCCCCCTCCTTCGCCAGCTCGTCCACGATCGACTGTGTGCGGGTGTCCTGCCAGACGATGGCGTTGTAGATCGCCTCGCCGGTGGTCTTGTCCCACACGACCGCGGTTTCGCGCTGGTTGGTGATGCCGACGGCGGCGATGTCGTGCCGGGTCAGGTTCGCCTTGGACAGGGCCGAGCCGATCACTTCGCGGGTGTTGTTCCAGATTTCAGCGGGGTTGTGCTCTACCCAGCCAGCCTGGGGGAAGATCTGCTCGTGCTCCATCTGGCCGGAGGAGACGATGCTGCCGCTGTGGTCGAAGACGATGGCGCGGGTGCTCGTGGTGCCCTGATCGATAGCGACTACGTACTGGTTCATAGTGAGACGTCCTTGTCTGTTTGGCGTGTCTGTTTAGCGTGTCTGTTTTGCATGGCAGTTGGTCTGGCAATTAATGAACTGGCAACTAAAGGGGCAGCACCGGGGGGATGATCGGCACGACTGCGGCCACGATGCCGGCAAGGCCGCCACCGATCAGCGGTCCGACCACCGGGATCCAGGAGTAGCTCCAGTCCGAGGACCCCTTGCCCTTGATCGGGAGCAGGGCGTGCGCGATGCGGGGGCCAAGGTCACGGGCCGGGTTGATGGCGTAGCCGGTGGGACCGCCGAGGGATACACCGATGCCCACAACGAGCAGGGCGACCGCGAGCGGGCCGAGTCCGGAAGGTGTCCCACCGAAGGTCAGGATGACGAACACGAGGACAAAGGTGCCGATGATCTCGGTGGCCAGGTTCCAGGGGTTGGAGCGGATCGCGGGTCCGGTGGAGAAGACGGCCAGCTGGCTGGCGGGCTCGGTTTCGACGTCAAAGTGCTGCCGGTAGGCCACCCACATGATGACGGCACCCAGGAAGGCGCCGACCAGTTCCCCGCCGAAGTAGGTCAGAGTTGAGCCGAAGTCGACCGGAACGCCGGGAGCGTACAACTTCTTGCCGTTGAGCAGCAGACCCAAGGTGACCGCGGGGTTCAGGTGCGACCCGGACTGGACGGCAACATAGACACCGGAGAAGACGGCAATGCCCCACCCCCAGGTGACCATGAGGAACCCGCCGTTGTTGCCCTTGGTGCCTTTGAGCGCAACGTTGGCCACAACGCCGCAACCCAGCAGGGTCAGCATTGCGGTTCCGAATACTTCGGACAGGAAAACTATTCCAAGAGACATCTTTGACTCCTCTATTTTCTGTTGTCGGCCCTTCGCGAGTTTGAAGGGCCGTGGGGCCGGCAGCATGTTAGTGCTGCCGGCCAGCCACTGCGCCGGCCGCCAGGGCGGACCGCGCAGTGCTTGCACCCGGGCTTCCCTGCCAGGGCACGCAAGTCGAATCAGGCGACCAGGCTGTGTACCTGGACGCCGTGGAACCGCAGAAGCACCTCCTGTGCGTGGCTGATCTCCATGGCCCGGCGAGCCGCGTCCCAGCCGAGCGGGCCCGAAAGGATGTCGGCAACTTCGTTCAGGAGTTCCCCGGTCACGAGCCCCCGGAAGGCCAAGGAGGTCCGGCGGATCAGGACATCCACGAGGTGCCCGACCTGCTCGTTCGCCGCCATGAACTCCAGTTCGCGGGTGCTGAGCTCACGGGTGGAATGCAGCAGCCTGTCCGGTTGACCGGCCGGGGCCCCGTCCAGGAAGCGGATGACCTCCTCGGCACGAGTACCGTAGCGGGTCAACAGCCCGGTGACGCGGGCGGCGTCTCGGCCGGCGGACATGTGGGCCTTGATCCAGCGCTGGACGCCGTCCTCGCTGTCCGGGAACCCTGCGCCGCCGCCGATGGCGAGCTTCGCCGTCGAGACCTTCCGTTCCATGCCGAGCTCGGCCAGGACATCGTTGCTCAGGTGCTCGGCGAGGGCCCGGAACGTGGTCCACTTGCCGCCCACGAGGCTGAGGACCGCCCCGCCCGGCGCCGCACGGCGTTCGATCCGGTAGTCCCGGCTGACGAACCCGGGCTGGGTGGCGTCGTGCTTCGGCAGCGGGCGCACGCCGGAGAACGTATAGACGATCTGGCCCCGGTCCACCTGGATGTCGGGGAAGACGTGGCCGATCAGGTCAAAGAAGTAGTCGATTTCCGCCTCGGTGCAGACGGCGTCCTCGGCCATGTCGGCGTCGACGTCGGTGGTGCCGACCAGGACGCGGTCCCCCATCGGATAGATCAGCACAATCCGGCCGTCCGTGTGTTCGAAGAAGATTTCGCGGCCGTTGCACGCCGCGAGCAGCTCCGGGTGGTCCAGCACGATGTGCGAGCCTTTGGTTCCGCCCATGAAGGACGACGCCGCGCCCATGGCCTCGTTGGTCAGGTCCACCCAGGCGCCGGTGGTGTTCACGATGACGTCGGCGGTGAAGTCGAAGACTTCGCCGGTCAGCTCGTCGCGGAGCTGGACGGTGGTGCCGGTTCCGTCCGCTGCTCCCTGAGCGGCAGCCCTGGCGTCCTTCGATGAGGTGCCCTGCGAAACGAAAGAAACGTAGTTGCTGGCCCGGGCCAGGTGGCTGTCCACGCCGCCGGCCTTCTCGCCGTCCTGGAGCACATCGAGGGTGAGGCGCTCGGGATTGTGGACGGACGCGTCAAAGTAGGTGGCCGCGTATTTGATCCCGGGGTGCAGGCGGGGCAGCTCGGCCAGGGCGCGCTTGCGTCCGCGGAACTGGTGGCGCGGAACCGTGCCGCCGTCGCGGGAGAAGAAGTCGTACATGCTGAGGCCGAGCTTGATCAGGAACGCTCCGCGCTCGGTGTGCTTGCCCTGCTTGTGGGTCAGGAAGCGCATCGGGGCGGCCAGGACCCCGGAGAACGTGCTGAAGATCGGGATCGTGGTCTGCAGCGGCTTGACGTAGTGCGGTGCGATCCGCAGGAGCCGGTTGCGTTCAACCACGGATTCCTGGACCAGGCGGAACTCGCCGTTCTCGAGGTACCGGATGCCGCCATGGATCATGTGGGACGATGCGCCACTGGCGCCCTGGCAGTAGTCGCCGCGCTCGACGAGCGCCACGTCGACGCCCTGGAGGGCCAGGTCGCGGAACGTGCCCACGCCGTTGATGCCGCCTCCGATGATCAGCACCTGCGCGTGCCGCCGCGTCCGCAGCTTCTGCACCGAGGCGCGGTGGTTCGCCGGTGTGCCGACTGAGTCCTTCTGTCCCAAAACTGCTCCCTTGGGTTTGGTTCTGTGCGGCACGCCCGGGGCGCGGCGCCGTTCAACACTATTCTTTGGAGTAATGGAAAATGGAGTCAAGCACTATGCACAAACGTGCAGATGGGAAATTTCATGACCCTTTCACGCCAGTCCGACGCCCTACGCGCGGCGCAGCTGTATTACCTCCAGGACCTGACAATGGACGCCATTGCACGGGAGCTGCGGACGTCACGGTCCACGGTTTCGCGGCTGCTGTCGGCGGCGCGCGATTCGGGTCTGGTGCAGATCCAGATCCGCAGCCCGTTGGATACCGGGCCCGAACTGGAAAGCATGATCCGGGCCGAATACAAGGTGGACGTGCATGTCGTTCCGGTGGTGGACACCCTCAATGAGGCGGAAACACTGGACCGCGTGGCCATGCAGGCCGCCCGGACGATCGGTCCGCTGGTGGATTCCAACGCCATCATCGGCGTCGCCTGGGGCTCCACCTTGAGCGCCGTGAGCCGGCACCTGACCCGCAAGATCACCCACGACAGCGTGATCGTGCAGCTCAACGGCGCCGGGAACATGCAGACCACCGGCATCACCTACGCCTCGGACATCATGCGGCGGTTCGGCAGCGCCTACGGTGCACGGGTGGAGCAGTTTCCCGTGCCGGCCTTCTTCGACCACGCCACGACCAAAACGGCCATGTGGAATGAGCGCAGTGTTCAACGCATCCTTGAGCTGCAGGCCCGGATGAGCATCGCGATCTTCGGCGTCGGATCGGTCGACGCCGACTACCCCAGCCACGTCTACGCCGGCGGTTACCTCGATGAAGACGACCTGATCGTCCTCGCCAACTCCGATGTCGTCGGTGACGTCGCCACCGTGTTCTTCCGCGCTGACGGGTCCTCGGACGGCATCACCCTCAATGAGCGGTCCACCGGCCCGGACCTGGCCCAGCTCCGCCAGGTGCGGCGCCGCATCTGCGTCGTGTCCGGTGCGTCCAAGATCAACGGGCTCCGGGGGGCGCTGGCGGCGGGCCTGGCCACAGACCTGATCCTGGACGAGGCCAGCGCCCGCAGGCTGGTTCGCTTCGACGGCCTGGGCTGAGCGGCGTGCGGGAGCGCCAGTGGGTAGAGTCGTTGTCATGAAACTTTCCCCCGGGCTGGCCCTGAACAACGGCGTATTGATCGACCGGCTGGGATTCGGGCTGTACAAGGTCCCCCCGGCCGACGCCGCCAACCTGGTGACCATGGCCATCGAGGCCGGTTACCGGCACTTCGACACCGCCGCCATGTATGGCAACGAGACCGGCGTCGGCAAGGGAATCGGCGCCCTGTCCGGATTTGAGGGCACCGGCGGCGGCCCCGGCGAAACCGCACCGTATGTATCCCGCCAGGACCTCTTCGTCACCACTAAGGTCTGGAATGACGACCACGGCTACGACGCGACCATGCGGGCCTTCGACACGTCGATCTCCAACCTCGGCCTGGAGTACGTCGACCTGTACCTGATCCATTGGCCGTGCGCGCGGCGTGGGTTGTTCCCGGAAACGTACCGGGCGCTTGAGACGCTGTACCGCGAGGGCAAGGTCCGGGCGATCGGCGTCTCCAACTTCCAGCCGCAGCACCTGGACCGGCTCCTGGACACCGCGGAGGTTGTCCCCGCCGTGAACCAGATCGAGCTTCATCCCTGGCTGCAGCAGGACGAACTGCGGGCAAAGCACGAGCCCCTGGGCATCCGCACGGAGGCGTGGAGTCCCCTGGGACGCGGCCAGGTGCTGAAAGACCCGGTCATTCTGGCCCTCGCCGCCGAACACGACCGCACTCCGGCGCAAATTATTCTCCGCTGGCACCTGCAGCTGGGCAACATCGCGATCCCCAAGGCCAGCTCGTCCGGGCGGATCCGGGAAAACTTTGAGGTTTTCGACTTTGAGCTCTCCCCGCTGGACATGTCGGAGATGGCGGGCCTCGAACGCGGCTTCCGGACCGGCTCCCACCCCGACAACGTCGCATAGGAATCAATCCAAATGGAACAAGTGGACACCGGGTCCTCACGCACGCCGCTGATCAGCACCGGACTCGAAGCCCGCACCCGGGCCGAGTCCGTTGACGTTGACGGCGCCCGTACCGCCTATTGGGTCTACGAACCCGTCCGGGTCACGGCGGAGACCCGGACCATTCTGGTGGTGCACGGTTTCCGCGGCGACCACCACGGCCTGCTCCGGGTAGCAGACCGGTTGACGGAGATGCGCCTGATCATGCCGGACCTGCCCGGCTTCGGCAGCTCGGCCGCCTTCGAGGGGACCGAGCACAGTGTCCGCGCGTACGGTGGTTTCCTCGGCAGTTTCATGGCTGCACTGGGCCTGGGTGCGGACACGGTCCTGCTGGGGCATTCGTTCGGTTCAATCATCGCCAGCCACTTCGTGGCGGCGAACCCCGGCGCCGTGGCCGAACTGATCCTGGTTAATCCCATCGCGGCGCCGGCCCTCGAGGGCCCCAAGGGCCTCATGACAAAGCTCGCGGTGCTCTACTACGAGGCCGCAGCGCGGCTCCCCCGGCGGTTCGGGCTCGCCCTGCTGCGCAGCCAGGCGATCGTCCGGGTGATGAGTGTGGCCATGGCCAAGACCGGGGATAAGGATATTCGCAGGTTCGTGCACGCCCAGCACAGCGCCTATTTCTCCTCTTTCGCGGACCGGGACAGCCTGCTGCAGGCCTTCAAGGCCTCTGTTGGGAGCAATGTCTCCGAGGTGGCGGCTGAACTTTCTCTGCCCGTGCTGCTGATCGCGGGCGAGAAGGATGAGATCGCCATGCTGGCGGACCAGCACAAACTCGTGGCGCTGCTGCCGGACGGGAGGCTGGAAGTCATTCCCGGCGTCGGGCATTTGATCCACTACGAAACCCCCGAACCCGCCGCCCGCTATATCCGACGCTTCCTAAAGGACCACGCCGCGTGAAGATTCTCATTGATGCCCGCTTCACCCGGCTGGACCACCACGACGGCATCAGCCGCTACGGCGCCAGCCTGATCGCAGCAACCGCCAAGATCGCGGACGTCTCGATGCTGATCAGCGACCCCCGCCAGCTCGCGCTCCTGCCGGACGTTCCGTACACCGTGATCAACAGCCCCCTGTCACCGGCGGAACTCTTCGTGGCAGCGAGAGTCAACAAGCTGGGCGCGGACGTGGTGGTGTGCCCCATGCAGACCATGGGCAGCTGGGGACGCAAATACGCCCTGGTGCTGACCCTGCACGACCTCATCTACTACGAGCACCCCGCCCCGCCCGGGTTCCTGCCGGCCCCGGTCCGGGTCCTGTGGCGCCTGTACCACAAGGCCTTCTGGCCCCAGCGGCTCCTGCTGAACAGGGCCGACATCGTGGCGACCATCAGTTCCACCACGGCGGCCCTGATGGCCAAGTACCGGCTCACCCGCCGCCCGGTCCGGATCGTGGGCAACGCCCCCCAGCACGGCCACACACCGCGCGACCCCGGGGCGGGGGCCGACAAGACGCTGCTCTACATGGGGTCCTTCATGCCCTACAAGAACGTGGAGACGATGATCCTGGGCATGGCGGAACTGCCGGACATGACCCTCCACCTGCTGAGCCGGATCGCCCCGGAGCGGCGGGCGGAACTGGAGGCACTGGCTCCGGAGGGGGCCAACATCATCTTCCACAACGGCGTCAGTGACGCCGAGTACGAGGCCCTCCTGGCGCGCACCACCGCGCTGATCAGCCTGTCCCGGGCCGAGGGCTACGGACTGCCGCTGGTCGAGGCGATGTCGCACGGTACGCCGGTGATCGCCAGCGACATCCCGATCTTCCGGGAGGTCGGCGATGACGCCGTCAGCTACGTGCACCCGGACTCGCCCGCGGAGTTTGCCGAGGCCGTGCGCAGGCTCGAGGACCCTGCGCTGTGGAAGGCGCGGTCCCTCCGCGCGGTGGAGCGGGCGGCCGACTTCAGCTGGGATGAGTCCGCCCGGCGGCTCGTGGCGGTCGCCGAAGAGGCCGTCGCGCTCCGGGGCCGGACCAAGAACTAGCCCACCCGGGCGGCATAACTGCGCTGGCCACCGGGCTCTGGGAACCGCGCCGAAATTCCCCACCTCTGACACCGCAACCCCGCGACACGCCGCTGTAACTGGCCAGCACGCCGCCGGAGGCTGCCAAAGGTGGGGAATCTGGGCGGCGCGGCAGCTCTCCTGGCGAGCTCGCCCGATGGCCTGTTAGAGGACGTCCACACCGTCCAGGCGCAGCTGCACGGGGTCGTCGCTGCGCTTGGCCGCGGCTGCCGCTTTGACAGCACGCAGGACGGCCGTGGCCTCGGCGGCCTGGGCGTAGGGGATGAACAGCAGGGTCCGGACCTCCTCGCCGGAATCCCGCGGTCCTGGTTCCCCCTGCGCTGAGCGCCCTCCCGCGGCGGCCGGCAGTATCAGGGGCGCCGGTCCGGCCGTCCGAAGGACGGTTCCGTGCACCGCCAGCCGGTGCTCTACGGCGTCGGTGAAGTGCCCGACGGCGGTCCTGCCCCCGGTGACGGAGGCGACCCGCACGGCGGGGGGCAGCTGCAGCTCCTGCCGCAGCGCCAATTCCCGGCTCGCGTACCCGGCAGGATCCCAGCGCAGCAGGGCGCCAACCCCGGCGGCGTCGTCGGCGGTGATGACCACCAGGCCGCCCTCGGGTGCCGGCCGCACCAGGGCTGCGGCGTTGAACCAGCGACGCACTGCGTCCTCCCCCGCCCTCAGGTTTTCCCGGCGCAGCAACGAGTCGCCGTCGAGCAGCAGGGCCGCGGCGTACCCGCCGGTGGCCACCGGCTCGGCACCGACGGTGGCCACCACGAGGGCCTTCGTCGCCGGGACGGTGGCCTTGACGTGATCCCCCGAGGAGGTGATGACCGGTGTTCCCGGAAACGCCCGGCCCAGCTCCTCCGCCGTGCGGAGGGCCCCCGTGGCGCCACGCCGCAGCCGGACACCGTTGCAGGTACCACAGCGCCATGACGGGGCCGGCGATGAGCACCAGCGGCATTGCGGCACGGCGCTGCTCCCGCCCGGCCCGGCGATCGCCAGGGGCCCGCTGCAGGCGGTGCAGCGGGCCGGCTCCCGGCAGGTTTCGCACACCAGCGAGGGGGCGTAGCCGGCCCGGGCCACCTGGACCAGGACCGGGCCGCGTTCCAGGCCATCCTTGGCCGTCCGCCAGGCCGCGCCCGGGAGGCGGGCGATGCGGGCCAGCGGGTCACGTTCCTGTTCAAAGCTGTCCGCCGTGTTCAGTACGCGCGGGACCGTCCGGCGGAGGACGGTTCGCTCCGCTTCCACGGCCTGCGCCCAGCCGGAGGCGACCAGCCGCTCCGTTTCGGTGCTGCGGGAGTGGGCCGCGAGCAGGCAAGCGGCTCCCTCCTGGCCTGCGCGGAGCAGGAGGACTTCGCGGGAGTGCGCGTACGGGGACCGTTGTTCGATGTGGAGGTCGTCGCCGTCGTCCCAGCAGACCACGAGCCCGAGGTTCGGCACCGGTGCGTAGGCCGCGGAACGCGTGCCCACGGCGACCCCGGCCGCGCCGCTGAGGACGCGCAGGAAGCTGCGGTAGCGCGGGGTCTGGCCATCGTCCGCGGTGAGCCGGGCGACGTCGCCGGCGGGAAGGAGTTCCAGCAGGGCGGACTCCACCCGGTCCAGGTCCCGGTAGTCGGGCACCACCACGACGGCGCCGCGGCCGGAGATCCGCACGGCGGCCACGGCCTCGGCGACCA
This sequence comes from Arthrobacter sp. 10N43, assembly GCF_056394525.1. Classification (NCBI taxonomy): domain Bacteria; kingdom Bacillati; phylum Actinomycetota; class Actinomycetes; order Micrococcales; family Micrococcaceae; genus Arthrobacter; species Arthrobacter sp. 10N43. The sequence goes on from NZ_JBFTIA010000002.1 coordinate 260,491, forward strand.
TCCGCGGCCAGCCGCCGGGCCCGTAGCCCTGGAGGGCGGTCAGCACGGCCCTGGGCGACTCTCCCGCGGCCAGGTGGGCCAGGAACGCCTGACCGTTGCGGTACGGGGCCCAGACGCTGCCTGCGGCCCGTGAGGGCAGCGACGCGGAGGTCGCAAGACCAGCCATCTCAGTACCGAACAGCTCGGGGTCGAGCCGGCCGTCCGGGGCGAATTCCTTTTCGAGCCTGGCCATGCGCGGCGGCACGGCAACGCGCAGGACATCGCTGACCGTTCCGGCGTACCGGGAGGCGATCCGGCCGGCGAGTTCGGCTATGGCGGGGGTCAGCACCGGCACGGACGAGAGTACTTTGTGCAGTGGCACGAGCGGGTGGCCGGCGTCGGACGCGGCGGTGCGCTCCAGGAGGTATCCGGGCAGTTCCTGGCCGTTGAACTTGACCTTGACCCGCACCCCGGGCAGGGCCTGGGTGTCGAGGGTGGCAGGCACGCTGTAGTCGAAGGGCCGGTCCAGGTGTGGCAGCGAGGATTCGATCAGCACCCGCGCCACCGGCAGCTGGGCGGCGAGGGCTGGCCCGGGCGCTTCCGCGGCGGATACGGGGAAGCCCTGGAGCAGGGACAGCTGCTGGGGTTCGCCGGGCGCGCCCCCGCTGGGATTGGGACTCACGCGCACCTCCCTTGGGCTAAATGGCGGTTTCTTAAATGCACTGTAGCCAGGCCACCGGAAGGCGGCCTGGCTACAGCACATCACACAGCACTGACAAAAAACTCAACGGCAAACGCACACCGTGAAAACGCACGCCGTGAAAACGGACCGTCCGGCCGGCTTCCTGGCTGGATTCACGCAGCGTATCCGGCGGACTTAGGCGTTGAAGAAAGCTTTCAGTTCGTCCACCCGGTCCAGGCGTTCCCAGGTGAAGTCCGGATCTTCGCGGCCGAAGTGCCCGTGGGCTGCGGTCTTGGCGTAGATCGGGCGCTTGAGGTCGAGGGCGTCGATGATGGCCCGTGGGCGCAGGTCGAAGATCTCGGCGATCGCGGCGCTGATCCGCGCCGGGTCCACGGTTTCGGTTCCGAACGTCTCCACGTAGGTACCCACCGGGCGGGCCTGTCCGATCGCGTACGCGATCTGGATTTCGGCGCGCTTGGCCAGGCCTGCGGCCACCACGTTCTTGGCGACCCAGCGCATGGCGTAGGCGGCCGAGCGGTCCACCTTCGACGGGTCCTTGCCGGAGAACGCGCCGCCGCCGTGGCGGGCCATGCCGCCGTAGGTGTCGACGATGATCTTGCGGCCGGTGAGGCCGGCGTCGCCCACGGGACCGCCAATGACGAAGGCGCCCGCGGGGTTGAGGATATTGCGGGTCCGGGAGATGTCCAGGTTGGACAGCGCCATGACCGGCTCCACCACGTGCTTGGCGAGGTCGGCGCGGAGCTGGTCGAGGCTGGTGCCTTCGGCGTGCTGGCTGGAGATGACCACGGTCTCCACGGAAACCGGCCGGTCGCCGTCGTAGCCCACCGTGACCTGGGTCTTGCCGTCCGGGCGCAGGTAGCCGAGTTCGCCGTTCTTGCGGACCTCGGTGAGGCGCTCGGAGAGCCGGTGCGCGAGCCAGATCGGCACGGGCATGTAGGAGGGGGTCTCGTCGCTGGCGTAGCCGAACATGAGACCCTGGTCGCCGGCGCCCTGGAGGTCGTAGTCGTCTTCCTGGCGTCCCTCGCGGGCTTCGAGCGAGTTGAACACGCCGCCGGCGATGTCGTTGGACTGCTGGCCGATCGATACCGAGACGCCGCAGCGGGCGCCGTCGAAGCCGTTGGCCGAGGAGTCGTAGCCGATGCCCAGGATGGTCTCGCGGACAATCTGGGGGATCTCGACGTAGGCGTCCGTGGTGACCTCGCCGGCCACGTGGACCAGCCCTGTGGTGGCCAGCGTTTCGACGGCTACGCGGGATTCGGGGTCCTTGTCCAGCAGGGCGTCCAGGATCGCATCGCTGATCTGGTCACAGATCTTGTCGGGGTGGCCCTCCGTCACCGACTCGGACGTAAAGAGCCGGAGCGCGGCGGGCGTGGACCCGTGGAAGTCGGGGATGTGCAGCGGTAAAGTCACTCAACTACCTTACTGGTTGGAAAACGGGCGTCCGGCGGCGTGTGTCCCCATGCTAAGGAGATGTTGGTTACGCCGGCTAGGCCGGCGGTACTGCCCGGCTCAGCTCGGCGCTGATCCGGTCGATCACGGCAGCCGCGACGTCGGATTTGGAACCCGACGCCTCTTGGGGTTCGGAGCCGGCGCGGGAAAGGATGACCACGGAGTTCGTGTCTTCGCCAAAGACCTTGTCCCGGCCCACCTGGTTGACCACCAGCAGGTCGCAGGCCTTCCGGTGCAGCTTGGCCAGGGCGTACTCGAGGACATCTCCCCCGGCATCGCCTGTTTCGGCGGCGAAGCCGACAATCAGCTGATGCCGGGACGCGGCGTCGCGGACCTCGACGAGTTCCCGCAGGATGTCCGGGTTGCGCACCAGGTTGATGACGGGATCGGCGACGTCGTCGCGCTTCTTGATCTTGGTGCCGGAGACGTCCGCCGGGCGGAAGTCCGCGACGGCGGCGGCCATGATGACGACGTCGGAGTCGGCGGCCGCGTGCAGGGCTGCCTTGCGCAGCTCCAGGGCCGTCTCGACCTGGACGAGTTCGGCGCCGGCGGGCGCCGGAACCTCCATGTGGGCGGCCAGCAGGCGGACGCGGGCGCCGGCCTCGAGGGCGGCCGCGGCCAGGGCTACGCCCTGCTTGCCCGAGGAGCGGTTGCCGAGGAAACGCACGGGGTCCAGCGGTTCGCGGGTGCCGCCGGCGCTGATGGTGACCGTCAGCCCGGCCAGCGGGCGGCCGGCGGGAGGCCCGGCAACCAGGGCCGGATCCGCGGCGGCGGCCGACGCCGGCACGGTGTCTTCCGGCGTCAGGGAGGACGCGCCGGGCACGGCGGATGCCCCGGCGAGGGCCAGGGCGGCGGCGAAGATCGCCTCGGGTTCGGGCAGCCTGCCGGGGCCGGAGTCGGCTCCGGTCAGCCGGCCGCTCGCGGGTTCCAGGACAGTGATGCCGCGGCTGCGCAGGGTTTCGACGTTTGCCTGGGTGGCCTGGTGCTGCCACATTTCGGTGTGCATGGCCGGGGCCATGAGGACGGGGCAGTCGCCGGCCATCAGCAGCGTGTTGGTGAGGAGGTCATCGGCCTGGCCGGTGGCCGCGCGGGCCAGGAGATCGGCGGTGGCCGGTGCCACGACGATCAGGTCGGCCTCGTGGCCGAGCCGGACATGGTTGACCGTGTGGACGGCGTCGAAAACGCTGTTCCTCACCGGGTGCCCGGACAGGGCCTCCCACGTGGCAACGCCGACGAAGCGGGTTGCCGACTCGGTGGGGATGACCGTGACGTCATGCCCGGCTTCAGTAAAAAGCCGGAGGAGCGATGCCACCTTGTAGGCGGCAATCCCTCCCCCGACTCCGAGGACTATGCGCACGTGATCTCCGTCAACAGGCAGTCTGTTTACTTTGCTATTCCCGCGAAGGGAATTACTCCGCGGCTTCGATCGGCGTGGAAACGAGCTTGCCTTCGTTGATCTCGCGCAGCGCGATCGACAGGGACTTCTCGTTCAGCTTGGTGTCGACCAGCGGACCAACGTACTCAAACAGGCCCTCGTGCAGCTGGGCGTAGTACGCGTTGATCTGGCGTGCGCGCTTGGCACCGAAAATCACCAGTCCGTACTTCGAGTCGGCGGCCTTCAGCAGCTCGTCGATCGGCGGGTTGATGATGCCTTCAAGGTTCGTGGACACGAATTCTCCAAATTCTAACGGGCTGATGGCTTCCCGCGGCTAGCGCGGGTGGGGGGTCAGCCCCATGAGTGAAACAAGCTCGTCCGCTGCCCGGCGAACGTCGTCATTAATAACGGTGTGGTCGAACTCCGGTTCAGCAGCAAGCTCTACTTTACCGGTTTCCAGCCGTCGATGCTGTTCTTCGGCGCTTTCCGTGCCGCGGCCCACAAGCCGGCGGACTAATTCATCCCAGCTGGGCGGCGCAAGGAACACGAACTGCGCATCCGGAACGGCTTGCCGGACTTGGCGTGCTCCCTGCAGATCAATTTCCAGCAGTACCGGGCGGCCCTCGGCGATGGCCTGGTTGACCGTGCTCTTCAGGGTGCCATAGGTGTTCTGTCCGTGCACAACTGCCCATTCAAGCAGTTCGCCGGCAGCCACCAGGGACTCGAACTCCTCCTTGGACTTGAAGAAGTAGTGCACCCCGTCGATTTCCCCGGGCCGCGGAGCCCGGGTGGTAGCGGACACGGACAGCCACACCTCGGGGTAGTTGTCGCGGATATAGGTGGACACGGTGCCTTTGCCAACAGCCGTCGGGCCGGCGAGGACTGTCAGTCCCGGTTTCTTGCTCACATATTCCTTTGGGCGTTGGGGCAGCTCAGCGAACCAAGCTATTTGTCGTCAATAAAATCTACCAGCGCCCGGCGCTGGTGGATTCCCAGGCCGCGGACGCGCCGGGATTGCGCGATGCCGAGCTGGTCCATGATGGCCGCGGCACGGACCCGGCCGATCCCGGGCAGCGCCTCCAGCAGCTCCACGATCCGCATCCGGGCAATGGCGTCGTCGGTTTCCGCGGCATCGATGACGTTGGCGATGGTCAGAGCTCCCGTCTTCAGGCGCTCCTTGGCCTCGGCCCTGGTGGCCCTTGCGGCAGCGGCCTTGCGAAGGGCATCGGAACGCTCCTGCGGAGTGAGGGGTTTCAAGCTCACTGAGGTCCTCCCTGCATGGCGGGACGGGGCACCCGTGCCCTTGCCCTGAACCTACCCGCTGGCGGAGGCAGAAATCAATGGAAATCTGCAGCCGTCCCGGCAGGTCAAAAGCCCGGTCCCCTAACGGGACAGCACGCGGCCCGGGTCCGGTATCTCCGGTCCCGGGCCGGCCCGGCGGCGGCTAGGCTGCGAGGAGTTCGTCGAGGGTGCGCCGTGCGGCATCCCGGAGCGGCTGCAGCTGCGGTCCGGCGCCGAGGATGTCCCGGCTCGAGGTGCCCAGGACCTGCGGATAGGCCGCACCGAAAGTGCGGCGCAGATCCGCGGCGGTTGCGCCCTGCGCCCCCAGCCCGGGGGCCAGGATGGGCCCGCGGACCGCCGCCAGGTCAAGATTCAGTGCGGTCAGGGCGGAGCCCACCGTGGCGCCGACCACAAGGCCCACGGAACCGAGGGAACCGTCGTAGCGCCGGTTCTCCGCCGCGGCCGCCTCCGTGATCCGCCGCGCGACGGAATCCGCCCCGCCGACGTGCTGTACCGAGGCGCCTTCCGGGTTGGAGGTCAGCGCGAGGACGAACACGCCGCGCCCGGTCTCGGCGGCCAGGTCCAGGGCGGGCCGCAGGGACTCAAAGCCCAGGTACGGGCTCAAGGTAACCGAATCCGCGGCGAGGGCCGAGCCGTCCCGCAGCCAGGCGTCGGCGTAGGCGGCCATGGTGGAACCGATGTCGCCGCGCTTGGCGTCCGCGATGGTCAGCACGGAGGCCTCCGCGGCCGCGGCCAGGGTGCGTTCAAGCACGGCCATGCCGGCGGAGCCGTGCCGCTCGTACAGTGCCACTTGCGGCTTCACCGCGGCAGCGAGGGAGGCCACCGCCTCCAGGACGGTCAGCGAGAAGCGTTCCAGCCCTGCGGCGTCGTCGGTCAGACCCCATTGCTGCAGCAGCGCCGGATGCGGGTCGATGCCGACGCACAGCGGTCCGCGGGCCGCCATGGCCCGGCCCAGCCGGGAGCCGAAGGACTCCCGGCCGGGCGTTACTGCGGGGGCTGCCTCAGGCATCCTGGAGGGCCTTGAGGTTCGCGGCGTGCTCCTGCAGGCTCGTGACGGACCATTCGTAGGTGCGCAGCGCCTCGATGGCCTGGACGGCGGCGTTGAACTCGGCCACGGTGGTGATGCACGGGATGCCGATCGACGTCGCGGCGGCGCGCAGTTCGTAGCCGTCGCTGCGGGCCTCGCCACCGGAAGGGGTGTTGAAGACCATGTCGATTTCGCCTGCGATGATGAGGTCCGCGATGGTGCCTTCGCCTTCGGCGCTGGAGCCCTCGGCGACCTTCCGGACCGGGGTGGCCTGGATGCCGTTGCGGCGCAGCACGTCGGCGGTGCCGCCGGTGGAGACGATCTCAAAGCCGAGGTCCGAGAGCCGTTTGACGCCCATGATGACCGAGCGCTTGTCCCGGTTGGCCACGGAGACGAAGATCTTGCCCTCGGTGGGCAGCGCGTTGTTGGCGGCCGCCTGGCTCTTGGCGAAGGCCGTGTCGAAGTGCTTGTCGATGCCCATGACCTCGCCCGTGGAGCGCATTTCCGGTCCAAGCAGGGAGTCGACCACCTTGCCCTCGGGGGTGCGGAAACGGCTGAACGGCAGAACAGCTTCCTTGACCGAGACCGGTGCATCCAGCGGCAGCGTGGAGCCGTCGCCGGATTCGGGCAGCATCTTGTAGGCGCTGCGGAGCTGGTTAATGGTGACGCCGGTGCCGATCAGGGCCGCGGCCTTGGCCATCTGGACACCGGTGGCCTTGGAGACGAACGGCACGGTGCGGGAGGCCCGCGGGTTGGCTTCCAGGACGTAGAGCACGTCGGAGGCCAGGGCGAACTGGATGTTGATCAGGCCGCGGACGCCCACGCCCTCGGCGATGGCCAGGGTGGCGGTCCGGACCCGTTCCAGCACGTTGTTGCCCAGGGTGATCGGAGGCAGGACGCAGGCCGAGTCGCCGGAGTGGATGCCGGCCTCCTCGATGTGTTCCATGATGCCGCCGAGGTACATCTCCGTGCCGTCGTAGAGGGCGTCGACGTCGATCTCGACGGCGTCCTCCAGGAACCTGTCGATCAGGACCGGGTGGTCCGGGGTGATTTCGGTGGCGTTGGCGATGTAGCGGGAGAGGTTGGGCTCGTCGTAGACGATCTCCATGCCGCGCCCGCCGAGCACGTAGGACGGGCGGACCAGGACCGGGTAGCCGATCTCGTCGGCGATCTTCTTGGCGTCCTCGAAGGACACGGCGGTGCCGTTCTTCGGTGAGACGAGCCCGGCCTTGTCGAGCACGCGGGAGAACGCGCCACGGTGTTCGGCGAGGTCGATCGCTTCCGGCGAGGTGCCCAGGATCGGCACGCCGGCGTCGGCCAGCTGCTGGGCGAGCTTGAGCGGGGTCTGGCCGCCGAGCTGGACGAAGACGCCCATGACGCCGCCGGTGCGCTCCTCGGCCGCGATGACCTCGAGGACGTCCTCGAGCGTGAGCGGTTCGAAGTACAGGCGGGTGGAGACGTCGTAATCGGTGGAGACGGTCTCGGGGTTGCAGTTGACCATGACCGTCTCGTAGCCGGCCTTGCGCAGCGCCATGGAGGCGTGGACGCAGGAGTAGTCGAACTCGATCCCCTGGCCGATCCGGTTGGGGCCGGAGCCGAGGATGATGATGGACGGCTTGGCGTGCAGCGCGACCTCGTCCTCCTCGTCGTAGGAGGAGTAGTGGTAGGGCGTGTAGGCGGCGAACTCGGCGGCGCACGTGTCCACGGTCTTGTAGACCGGGCGGATGCCGAGGGCCTGCCGGACGCCGCGGACCACGTCCTCGGAGTTGTGGGTCAGGGCGCCGATCTGCTCGTCGGAGAAGCCGTGGCGCTTGGCGCGCGTCAGCATTTCCGGGGTCAGGGCCGCGGCCTGCCGGATTTCGAGGGAGATCTCGTTGAGGAGCTGGAGCTGGTCCAGGTACCAGGGGTCGATCTTGGTGGCCTCGAAGAGCTGCTCCACGGTGGCGCCGCCGAGCAGGGCCCGCTGGACCTGGTGCAGGCGCTCGGTGGTGGGCCGCTTGGCCTTCTCGATCAGCTCCGCGACTTCCCATTCCGGGACGTGGCTGAAGTCCAGCTGCGAGCCCTTCTGTTCGAGGGAGCGCAGGGCCTTCTGCAGCGCCTCGGTGAAGTTCCGGCCCATGGCCATAGCCTCGCCCACCGATTTCATGGTGGTGGTCAGGGTCGGATCCGCCGCCGGGAACTTCTCGAAGGCGAAGCGCGGGACCTTGACGACGACGTAGTCCAGGGTCGGCTCGAAGGACGCCGGGGTCTTCTGGGTGATGTCGTTCGGGATCTCGTCCAGGGTGTAGCCGAGGGAGAGCTTGGTGGCGATCTTGGCGATCGCGAAGCCGGTGGCCTTGGAGGCGAGGGCGGAGGAGCGGGAGACGCGCGGGTTCATCTCGATCACGACGACGCGGCCGGTGTCCGGCTCGACGGCGAACTGGATGTTGCAGCCGCCGGTGTCGACGCCGACTTCGCGGATGACGGCGATGGAGATGTCGCGCAGCCGCTGGTATTCGCGGTCCGTCAGGGTCAGTGCCGGCGCGACGGTGATCGAGTCGCCGGTGTGCACGCCGACCGGGTCGAAGTTCTCGATGGAGCAGACCACCACGACGTTGTCGTTCTTGTCCCGCATCATCTCGAGCTCGTATTCCTTCCAGCCGAGGATGCTCTCTTCGAGCAGCACCTCGCTGGTGGGGCTGTACTGCAGGCCCTGACCGACGATCCGGCGGAGGTCAGCCTCGTCGTAGGCCAGGCCGGAGCCGAGGCCGCCCATGGTGAAGGAGGGCCGGACGACCATGGGGTAGCCGAGGTCCTCGGCCGCGGCGAGGGCCTCGTCGATGGTGTGGATGATGTGGCTGCGGGCCGATTCGGCGCCGCAGCGTTCCACGACGCCCTTGAACTTCTCGCGGTCCTCGCCGAGTTCGATCGCGGCGATGTTGGCGCCGATCAGCTCGACGTTGTACTTCTCCAGGACGCCGTTCTTGTCCAGTGCGATGGCCGTGTTGAGCGCGGTCTGCCCGCCCAGGGTGGGCAGGACCGCGTCCGGGCGCTCCTTGGCGATGATCTTCTCGACCACCTCGGGGGTGATCGGCTCGATGTAGGTGGCGTCGGCGAACTCGGGGTCCGTCATGATGGTGGCCGGGTTGGAGTTCACGAGGATGACCCGCAGGCCCTCCTCCTTGAGGACGCGCAGTGCCTGGGTGCCGGAGTAGTCGAATTCGGCGGCCTGGCCGATCACGATCGGACCGGACCCGATGACCAGGACGCTCTTAAGGTCAGTTCTCTTGGGCATTACTTCTTGTCCTCAGTCTTGGATTCGGTGGCAGTCGTTGTGCCGGTCTCTGTCTTTGAAGGAGCGTCCGCCGTCTTTGAAGAAGCGTCCGCCATCAGCTCGATGAAGCGGTCGAAGAGGTAGGCGGCGTCGTGCGGGCCGGCCGCCGCTTCGGGGTGGTACTGCACGGAGAAGGCCGGGATGTCGAGGCAGTTGAGGCCCTCGACGACGTCGTCGTTGAGGCTCACGTGGCTGACCTCCACACGGCCGAAGCGCTCCTCGGGCGCCTGCGTGGCGCCGTTGAGCGGGGCGTCGACGGCGAAGCCGTGGTTCTGCGAGGTGATTTCGACCTTGCCGGTGCGGCGGTCCATGACCGGCTGGTTGAGGCCGCGGTGGCCGTAGCGCAGCTTGTAGGTGCCGAATCCAAGGGCGCGGCCCAGGATCTGGTTGCCGAAGCAGATGCCGAAGTACGGGATCTTCTCGTCGAGGACCGAACGGAGCAGTTTGACCTGGTTGTCCGCGGTGGCGGGATCGCCGGGGCCGTTGGACATGAAGAAGCCGTCGGGGTTGACGGCCTGGACGTCGGCGAGGGTTGCGGTGGCGGGCAGCACGTGCACCAGGACGCCGCGCTCGGCGAAACGGATGGGGGTCATGCGCTTGATGCCGAGGTCGATCGCGGCGATGCTGAACCGCGGCTCGCCGTCCCAGCCGAAGTCCTTGGGCTCCACTGTGTACGCGGCGTCCACGCTGACTTCCTCGGCGAGCCGGGAGCCTTCCATGGGCGCGCTGGCCAGGACGGCGTCGAGCAGTTCCTTGTCCGTGGCGCGGGCGGCGTCGCCGGAGAAGATGCCGGCGCGCATGGTCTTGTGTTCGCGCAGGTGGCGGGTGATGGCCCGGGTGTCCACGCCCTGGATGCCGACGATCCCCTGTTCGACGAGCTCGTCATCGAGGGACCGTTCGGACCGCCAGTTGGAGGGCCGGCGGGCGGCGTCGCGGACGATGTAGCCGGCCACCCAGATGCGGCGGGACTCGGCGTCGTCGGTGTTGACGCCGGTGTTGCCAATGTGCGGCGCGGTCTGCACCACGAGCTGGCGCGCGTACGAGGGGTCCGTGATGGTCTCCTGGTAGCCGGTCATGCCGGTGGCGAAGACCGCCTCGCCGAGGGCGGTTCCCGTGGCGCCGTAGCTGGTGCCGCGGAAAATCCGGCCGTCTTCGAGTACGAGGACTGCTGGGGTGGATGCTGCTGCAGCGTCGTTTGCTGTCACTGTTTTTTCTGTCTCTGTCTTTTCTGAAACTGCGTTGGATTCCGTCACGTCGTTACTTTCCACTATCGGCTTCCGCCTGAGGGGCTGCGGAGATCAAATCTTTGAGGGTGGCCAGGAGCAGGTCCTTCTCATCCGCCCGGCGGGTCCGGAAGCCGGTGTCCAGCTCGTGGGAGCCGAGCATCCAGCTGACCACCAGGAGGCCGTCCTTTTCCACGAACTTTCCGGCCATGCCGCTTTCCTGGCGCACGCCCGTGAGGCGGGCAGCCGGGATGAACACCGGCCCGGCGCCTGCACGGTCGAAGAGCACACCGTCGGTGTGCACGCTGAGCGTGGCGTTGGTGCGGATGCCCAGGTGATGCACGGCAATGCGGTCAAGCCAGTCGCCGGCAGTGGTGGACGCGACGTACTGCCCGTCGGCCGTGGCCAGCGGAGCGCCAAGTTCGTCGGGGACCTCGGGCAGGGGCTCGACGTCGGACTGGCGGCGCAGGCGGTTGCGCCAGCCGACCGCGATGAGGATCAGCGCCACGGCCGTCAGGACCACCGTGAAGAGCAGGGAAAGGTCCTTGACCATCACGGGCGGCCCGCCGGTCCGGCGTCGAGGGCCTCGGCCGGCCACCGGTACGGGGTGTTTAGTTTGCCGTCGAGCACGGTCGGGTGGCCCTTGAAGAACGTCGCCACCACCTTGCCGGGGAGTTCCCGGCCGGCAAACGGAGAGTTACGGCCCATGGTTGCCATCTTAGAAGGGTCCACGGTCCAGCGCGCAGCCGGGTCCACGAGTGTGACGTTGGCGGGTTCGCCGGGCTCGAGCGGGCGGCCCTGGTCCTCCAGCCGGCCGATCGCGGCAGGGGCGGTCGAGGTGACGCGGGCGAAGTCTTCCCAGCCCATCAGCCCGGTTTCGATCATGGTGTGCTGCACTACGGACAGCGCGGTTTCCAGTCCGGTCATGCCCATGGCCGCCTGCGCCCATTCGCATTCCTTGTGTTCGCTCGGGTGCGGGGCGTGGTCGGTGCCGACGACGTCGATCGTGCCGTCGGCCAGGGCAGCGCGGAGGGCCTGGACATCGGCGTCGGTGCGCAGCGGCGGGTTGACCTTGTAGACGGGGTCGTAGCTGCGGGCGAGCTCGTCGGTGAGCCAGAGGTGGTGCGGGGTGACCTCGGCCGTGACGTTGACACCTCGGGACTTGGCCCAGCGGATGATTTCCACGGACCCGGCGGTGGAGACGTGGCAGACGTGCAGGCGGGAGCCGACGTGCTGGGCCAGGAGCACGTCGCGGGCGATGATGCTCTCTTCGGCGACGGCCGGCCAACCGGCCAGGCCCAGGACCGCGGAGACCTCGCCCTCATTCATCTGGGCGCCGGCGGTGAGGCGGGGTTCCTGTGCGTGCTGGGCCACGACGCCGTCGAACGCCTTGACGTACTCGAGCGCGCGCCGCATCAGCACGGGATCGTGGACGCAGATGCCGTCGTCCGAGAACACCCGCACGTGGGCGCGGGAGTCGGCCATGGCACCCAGTTCGGCGAGCTGCTCCCCCGCCAGGCCGACGGTGACGGCGCCCACGGGGCGGACGTCCACCCAGCCGGCGGTGCGGCCCAGGGTGAGCACCTGTTCGACGACGCCGGCGGTGTCGGCCACCGGGGTGCTGTTGGCCATCGCGTGGACGGCCGTGTAGCCGCCGAGGGCGGCGGCGCGGGTGCCGGTTTCCACGGTTTCGGCGTCTTCGCGGCCGGGTTCGCGCAGGTGGGTGTGGATGTCCACCATGCCGGGCAGGGCGACGAGGCCGGTGGCGTCGATGATGGTTGCGTCCCCGGCGTCCAATTCCCGGCCGCGCGCGGCGATGACGCCGTCACGGATCAGGAGGTCCTCGGCTGCTCCGCCCAGGATCGCGGCGCCGCGGATCAGGTAGGCGCCGCTGTTGTCTGCGTTCTGCTGCTGTTGGGCCATCAGTGGCTCTCCTGGGGGGAATAAGTGGCGTTCGGATGGGCGGGGGACGCGGCCGCGGAGGCAGATACAGCCACCCCGGCAAGGGAGGCCGCGGCGGGTGCGACTGGTGCGGCGGCCGGTTCGCGGTTCTCGCCGGAGAGCAGCAGGTACAGTGCCGCCATTCGGATGGAGACGCCGTTGCGGACCTGCGCCAGCACCGTGGAGCGGGGCGAGTCGGCGGCGGCAGCGGAGATTTCCAGGCCTCGGTTCATGGGACCGGGGTGCATGATGATGGTGTCCTTGAGCCCCAGGCTGTCGAGGGCCCGGAGCCGGTTGTCGTCGAAGCCCCACCGGCGTGAGTACTCGCGGGTGGTCGGGAAGAAGGACGCGTTCATCCGTTCGCCCTGGACGCGGAGCATCATCATGGCGTCCACGCCCTGGGCGAGGGTCTCGTCGAGGTCGAAGCTGACGGCGCAAGGCCATTTTTCGACGCCGATGGGCAGCAGCGTGGGCGGCGCGACGAGTGTGACCTCGGCGCCGAGGGTGCGCAGCAGCCAGACGTTGGAGCGGGCCACGCGGGAGTGCAGGACGTCGCCCGCGATGGCGACGCGCATGCCCTGCAGGTCCGCCCCGGCCGACGGCGTGCCGGCCAGCTTGGCCCAGTGCCGGCGCATGGTGAACGCGTCCAGCAGTGCCTGGGTGGGGTGTTCGTGGGTGCCGTCGCCGGCGTTGATGACGGCGGCGTCGATCCAGTCGGTGGCGGCGAGCCGGTGCGGGGCGCCGGAGGCCCAGTGCCGGATGACGACGGCGTCGGCGCCCATCGCGGCGAGTGTCTGGGCGGTGTCCTTGAGGGACTCGCCCTTGGAGACGGAGGAGCCCTTCGCGGCGAAGTTGATGACGTCCGCGGAGAGCCGCTTGGCCGCGGCCTCGAAGGAGATCCGGGTGCGGGTGGAGTCCTCGAAGAAGAGGTTGACCACGGTACGGCCGCGCAGGGCGGGGAGCTTCTTGACCTCACGCTCCCCGACGGCTGCCATTTCCTCGGCGGTGTCGAGGATGCGGATGGCGTTGTGCAGGCTCAGGTCTTCGGTGGAGAGCAGGTGCCTCATGCGGTGGCCTCGATAACCACTTCATTGACCGGGGCGCCGTCGACGCTGTCGGTTTCCTCGAGCCGGACACGGACCTTCTCGGAGGAGGACGTGGGCAGGTTCTTGCCGACGTGGTCCGCGCGGATGGGCAGTTCGCGGTGGCCACGGTCGATCAGCACCGCCAGGCGGACAATCCGCGGGCGGCCGAGGTCGATGATGGCATCCAGGGCTGCGCGGATGGTGCGTCCGGAGTAGAGGACGTCGTCGATGAGCACGACAACCTTGTTGTCGATCCCTGTGCGCGGCAGCTGGGTGGGGTACGGCGGCCGGGTGGGCTGGTGGGAGAGGTCATCGCGGAACATGGTGACGTCGAGCTGGCCGACGATCGCGGCGGCGTCCACGGTGGGGTCGGCGGCGGCGATTTTGGCGGCGAGGCGGACGGCGAGGGGGTAGCCCCGGCGCGGGATGCCCAGCAGGACGAGGTCCTGGGAGCCCTTGTTGGCCTCGAGAATTTCATGGGCGATACGAGTGAGGGCGCGGTCGATGTCAGCCTGGTTGAGGACAACCCTGGTGAGCACAACCTTCGCCGGACCCGGTGCTGAAGGCACAGAAGTCAAAGCTCGTCTCCCCTTTCCCCGCCTCACGGGACGGAATTAAAAAAGGATTATTTGCTCTTTCAAATTACCACAGCGGGGCTGGCGGCCCGTCGCCGCCCGAATGCGTTTAACCTCACACGGACATAGGCTCGAGTCCATGACGACGAACGAGCCGCGGCCGGGGCATGACCGGCCCGGCTACCCCGCTTCCGGCCGGCCGCCGCTGCCCCAGCAGGCCAACCCGACGTGGCTGGGGCATGTCCGGCCGCAGCACTACCAGCAGGCGCCGGCCAACAGCCGCGGCCACTTCCCGCCGGCGCTGCCACCCGCCGTTCCCGAGGGAGGCAGTTCCGGCTGGAAGGCCGGCAACAGCTCCGCCGGCGTTTTTGGACTTGTGCTCGCCGGCGGACTCCTGGCGTTCATCAGCCTCTTCCTGGTCCTGCCCTTCCTCCTGGACCGCACGGGAATCTCCGGCTTCGTGGTGGGCTTCATCGCCTCCCTGGTTCCCTTGACGACCGTGCTGTTGACGGTGCGCTTCATCGACCGCTGGGAACCCGAGCCCAGGGCGCTGCTGCTCTTCGCCTTTGCCTGGGGAGCCGTCGTCTCGATAGCGGTGACCATGCTTATCCAGCCCTATTTTTCGCTGCTGGCCGGGCCGGCCTCGGGACTGGACCATACGACGTTCGCAGTAACGGTCCAGGCGCCGGTGGTGGAGGAATTCGCCAAGTCCCTGGGGCTGCTGATGATCCTGCTCTTCGCCCCGAAACATTTCAACGGACCGGTGGACGGTGTGGTGTTCGCCTTCACGATCGCGGCCGGCTTCGCGTTCACCGAGAACATCCTCTACTTCGGCCGCGCCATTGCCGAATCCAGCGACCCGGGCACGGACCTCGCGGTCGTGTTCTTCCTGCGCGGGGTCATGTCACCGTTCGCCCACGCCATTTTCACGGGTACCACGGGGCTGATCATGGGCTTCGCCGCGAGCCGCGGGAGCACCGGGCTGTCCGTGCTGGCGTTCCTGGTCGGCCTCGTCCCGGCGATGCTTCTGCACAGCGGCTGGAACAGCATGGGCCAGGACTTCCTGACCCAGTACGTGCTGGTGCAGGTGCCGATCTTCCTGCTGGCGGTCCTGGTCATTGCCCTGCTGCGGGTGGCGGAGCGCAGGCTCACGCGCCAGCGGCTCAGTGAGTACGCTGCCGCGGGCTGGTTCACCGCGGCCGAGGTGGACATGATGGCCACCCCCGGCGGACGGCGCTCCGCACTGCGCTGGGCCAGGTCCGTGGGGCGGGACGCCCAGATGAAGGCCCTGCTCCATGCGGCCACCGAGCTTGCCTTTACCCGGCAGCGGATCCTCGGCGGCCGGGACGTGGCCGCGCATCAACGCGATGAGCAGCGCCAACTTGCCGAGATCGCCGCCCTCCGCGCCGCCGTCGTCGGCTAACGAAAGAACCCCGCCCGGAGTCCCGGGCGGGGTTCTTTGTGGTGCTGGGTTGTTGTTCCCGAACGACCTAGGCCAGCAGCGAAGGCTTCAGCTGCTGCAGGCGGCCCAGCAGGCCGTTGATGAACGACGGCGACTCGTCAGTGGAGAGCGTCTTGGCCAGGGCCACAGCCTCGCTGACAGCCACGCCGTCGGGCACGTCGTCGTTGTAGAGCAGTTCCCACGTGCCGATCCGCAGGATGATGCGGTCCACGGAGGGCATGCGCTCCAGGGTCCAGCCCTGCGAATAGGTCTCCAGGAATTCGTCGATGGCGGCCTGGTGGGACACCACGCCTTCGACAATTTCCAGGGTGTACGGGTTGACGATCTGGTCTGTCTGCTCGCGGCGGGACTTCAGTACGTCGAAGGCCGAGGCGGAGCGCTGCTCGGCCTCAAAGAGGACATCGAGGGCCCGGTTCCGGGCCTTACCGCGTGCACTCACTAGTCGTTGACCCGGCCGAGGTAGGAGCCGTCGCGGGTGTCGACCTTGACCTTGGTGTTGTTCTCGACGAACAGCGGAACCTGGATCTCGTACCCGGTTTCGAGGGTGGCGGGCTTGGTGCCGGCCGAGGAGCGGTCGCCCTGCAGGCCCGGCTCCGTGTAGGTGATCTCGAGGACGACGCTCGGGGGCAGTTCGATGTAGAGCGGGTTGCCCTCGTGGATGGCGATGTTGACCATCTGGTTTTCGAGCATGAAGTTGGTGGCGTCGCCGACGGTGGCAGCCGAAACGGTGAGCTGGTCGAAGTCCGAGGTGTCCATGAAGACGAAGTCGGCGCCGTCTTGGTACAGGTACTGGTAGTCGCGGCGGTCCACCGTGGCGGTCTCGATCTTCAGTCCAGCGTTGAAGGTCTTGTCGACGACCTTGCCGGACATCACGTTGCGCATCTTGGTGCGCACGAACGCGCCACCCTTGCCGGGCTTGACGTGCTGGAACTCGATGATGTTCCAAAGCTGGCCCTCAAGCTTAAGGACGGTTCCGTTCTTGATGTCGTTAGTGGTTGCCACAGTATCCTCTTAGTTTCTCGATGGTTCCATCAGGCCGGTGCTAGCGGCCAGACGCTTATGCCGGGCCGGCATGCCAAGCGGCCCGCCAGCGCGTATTTGTCAAAAATCCAAGATCTATTCTACCGGTTCCGGCCGACCACTGGCTGACGGGGCCTCAGGACTGCTGTTCCAGCACGTCCCGGGCGCGTTGCAGCGCCACCGCGGAGGCGTAGACCAGGGCCGCGTCGGCGGAGCCGGCCACGCGCAAATCCAGGGCCTTGGCGAAGGACTCGACGGCGGCGCCGACGTTGCCGCCGGCGAAGTAGGACCGG
The DNA here is from genome assembly GCF_056394525.1 of Arthrobacter sp. 10N43. Classification (NCBI taxonomy): domain Bacteria; kingdom Bacillati; phylum Actinomycetota; class Actinomycetes; order Micrococcales; family Micrococcaceae; genus Arthrobacter; species Arthrobacter sp. 10N43. The sequence continues at coordinate 277,238 of NZ_JBFTIA010000002.1, forward strand.
CCCAGGTGCTGCCGCACGGCCGCCTCTTCCAGGGTGCCCTGGGTCTCGGCGAGGAGCTGGCGGAACACCTCGACGGCGCGGTCGAACCGGTTGGAAACCCGGAGCACGTCCGCCTCGAAGATCCGCAGCCGGAGCGAGCCGGGGTCCTTGTACCGGGCGTCGGCAAGGAGTTCGGCGGCTTCGGCCGCGTGCCCTTCGACGAGCCTGAGGAGGATCAGGTCGCCCGGGTCGGTGGAGGCCGCCAACGCCTCGGCCAGGACCTCGTCGTTGACGATCTGGGGCATGAGGCTTTGCGGGTTGATCCGGATTCCGGGAACTCCCGCGTCGGGCCACTCGGTGGTGCCGCCCTTCACCGTCATCATCAGGAGGCAATCTCCTGGTAGGCGGCAAAGAGCAGTGACGTGTCCGGGACGTCAAGGATGCCGGGCCGCCCGACGCCGTCGAGCACCACGAATCGCAGCAGGTCACCACGGGATTTCTTGTCCCGGCGCATGCCGTCGAGGAGGGCCTGCCAGCGGTCGCGGCGGTAGGTGATGGGAAGCCCCAGGCTTTCGAGGATGCTCCGGTGCCTGTCGGCGTCGGCGTCGCTGAGCCGGCCGACGCTGCGGGCGAGCTCGGCGGCGAACATCATGCCGACGGAGACGGCGGCACCGTGACGCCAGGAATAGCGTTCCGCGAGTTCGATCGCGTGGCCCAGGGTGTGGCCGTAGTTCAGGATCTCGCGCTGGCCGGTTTCCTTCAGGTCCTCGGAGACCACCTTGGCCTTGACGCTGATGGCTCGTTCGATCAGTTCGCGCAGGACCTCCGAGCGCGGATCGGAGACGGCGGTGGGGTCCTTTTCGATCAGGTCCAGGATGGCCGGGTCGGCGATGAAACCGCATTTGATGACCTCGGCCATGCCGGAGATGATCTCGTTCTTCGGCAGCGTCTCCAGGGTGTCCAGATCCGCGAGGACGCCGGCGGGCGGGTGGAATGCGCCGACGAGGTTCTTGCCCTCGGCGGTGTTGATCCCGGTCTTCCCGCCGACGGAGGCGTCCACCATGCCCAGCAGGCTCGTGGGCATGTGGATGACCTTTACGCCGCGCAGCCAGGTCGCGGCGACAAAGCCGGCTAGGTCCGTCACGGCGCCGCCGCCGACGGCGACGATGGCGTCGGAGCGGGTGAAGTCGTTCTGCCCCAGCACCTGCCAGCAGAAGGAGGCCACCTCAATGTGCTTGCCCTCTTCGGCGTCCGGGATTTCTGCGGTCAGCGCGGTGAAACCGGCGGCGGCCAGCTCTTCGCGGACAGTGTCGCCGGTGAGCCGGAGCGCGCGGGGGTGGATGACCAGGACACGCTTGACGCGTTCGCCCAGCAGGCCCGGCAGGCTCGCCAGCAGGCCGCGGCCCACTACGACGTCGTAGTTCTCAGCGGGCGTTTGTCCGGTGACTTTGATGACGGTTGATTCGGTACTCACTTTTCAACTTCCTTTGTTGACGCCCGAGTGGGCACTGCCGCGGACTTGGCCACGGCGCGCTCCCCCAGCGCTTCTTCCAGACGGTGAGCCAGCTCCGCAACGTTGCCGCTCCGGACATCGAGGACGAGGTCGGCGAGGCGTTCGTAGACCGGCTGCCGGGTGGCGAACAGGGCCCGCCACCTGCCCATGGCGTCGCCGGCCAGGAGTGGCCGGCCGGAATTCTTGGCAATGCGTTCCGCCACGGTCTCGGCGTCGCATTCGAGGTACACCACGGTACAGCGGGCCAGCAGCTGCTGCGTCCCGGAGTCCAGGACGGCCCCGCCGCCAAGGGAAATGACACTGGTGCCGCCCCGCGCCTCGTCGATGGCCTGCGCTACGGCCCTGGCCTCCAGCTCGCGGAAGGCGTGCTCGCCGCGGCTGGCGAAGATCTCGGCGATGGTCCCGTGCTGGGCCACCACGAGGGCGTCGGTGTCGGCGAAGGCGCACCCGAGGTGCTGAGCGAGCTGCTGCCCGATCGCCGATTTACCCACGGCCATCGGTCCGATCAGGACCACCGGGCCAATGTGGCGTGCCGCGGCGGAGAGCGCTTCGGTATTCCCCACCGGCACTAGTGGCCGATCGAGTCCAGGGACGCCGGAATGCTGTCCAGGTAACCCTTGATGTTGCGGGCGGTCTCCTGCACGGAGTCACCGCCGAATTTTTCCGCGACCGCTTCGGCGATCACGAGGGCCACCATGGCCTCGGCCACCACGCCGGCGGCCGGGACGGCACAGACGTCGGAGCGCTGGTGGTGGGCCTTGGCGGCCTCGCCGGTGCTGACGTCGACCGTCTTGAGCGCGCGCGGCACGGTGGCGATCGGCTTCATGGCGGCACGGACACGCAGGACATCGCCAATGCTCATGCCGCCCTCGATCCCGCCTGCGCGGTTGGAGGTGCGGATGATCTTGCCGTCCGCGTCCTTGACGATCTCGTCGTGGGCAGCCGAGCCGCGGCGCGCGGCCGTGCGGAAGCCGTCGCCGACCTCGACGCCCTTGATGGCCTGGATGCCCATCAGGGCCGCCGCCAGGCGCGAGTCAAGGCGCCGGTCCCAGTGGACGTAACTGCCGAGTCCCGGCGGGAGGCCGTAGGCCAGCACTTCAACGACGCCGCCGAGGGTTTCGCCTTCCTTGTGTGCGACGTCGACCTCGGCCACCATGGCGTCCGAGGTTTCGCGGTCGAAGCAGCGCAGCGGGTCGGCGTCAAGGGCGATCACATTGCCGGGGCGGGGCAGCGGCCGGCCTTCCGGCACGGCAACGCTGGCGATGGACACGGTGTGGGAGACGAGTTCGATCCCGACCTGCTTGAGGAACGCTGCGGCGACCGTGCCGAGCGCCACCCGGGTGGCCGTCTCGCGGGCGCTGGCACGTTCCAGCACCGGACGGGCCTCGTCAAAGCCGTATTTCTGCATGCCGGTGAAGTCGGCGTGGCCGGGCCGCGGCCGTGTCAGCGGGGCGTTCCGGGCCTGGTCGGCCAGGATTTCCGGCTCCACGGGATCGGAGGACATGATCTGTTCCCACTTGGGCCACTCGGTGTTGCCGACCTGGATGGCGACGGGGCCGCCCTGGGTCAGGCCGTGGCGGACGCCGCCGAGGATCGTGACCACGTCCTGCTCGAATTTCATCCGGGCACCGCGGCCATAACCTAGCCGCCGGCGGGCCAGCGCCTCGCTGATGTGGGCGCTGGTGAGTTCAACACCGGCGGGCACGCCTTCAATAATTCCGACCAGTGCCGGGCCATGGGATTCACCGGCAGTCAACCAACGCAACATACAATCCATCCTGCCATGTCGGGCACTTAGAACACCCGTCGGGGTGCCCCGACTGCGTCACACATCACATCTATGACTCCGGCCGGCAGGGCCTCTCCCAGTCCGGTGAAATGCCGCACCTGCTCCACTGCCTGGTAGATGAGCATTTCAAGACCAGGGACCACTGTGCCGCCGGCTTCCTGCCAGGCCGCGGCAATCCGGCTGGGCCACGGATCGTAGGCGACGTCCAGGAGGACGCCCGGGTGGCCCGAGGCTGCTGCCAGCCCGGCAGCGATTTCGGCGGCAAGCCCATCTGCCGCGCGGGGCGGGAAGGTGGAGATGACGACGTCGGCCGTGGCGACGGCGGCGGCCGCACCGTCGAGGGGAAGCACCTGGACGGGGAGCCCCACGGCGGCGGAGGCGGCGCGGGCCTCGCTGGCCCGGCTGACGTCGCGCACGAACACTTCGGCGGACGCCGCACCGAGTTCCTTGAGGGCTGCGATGGCTGCCGCAGCGGTCCCGCCCCCGCCGAGGACCACGGCGGTGGGTGCCGCGGCCGCCCCGGCGTGCCGGAGCGCGTTGACGATCCCGGCGACGTCGGTGTTGTAGGCAACCAGCCGGGTTGAGCCGCCGTCGGATTCGAAGGCAACAGTGTTAACGACGCCAAGCGCACCGGCCACGCCCCGGACCTCGTCCACTTCCGCCACCATGGCGGATTTGAGCGGCATGGTGACCGAAAGCCCGCGCCAGGACCCCTCAGCGCGGACCTCGCCCCGGACCTGCCGCATGAAGTCCGGCAGGTCGGCCTCTGTCACATCAATGGCGGAGTAGGCGATGTCCACGCCCAAGAGCGCGTAGGCGGCCCTATGCAGCGCCGGAGACTTCGAATGGCTGATGGGATGCCCGAGGACGGCCGCCCGCAGCGTCATACGCAACGTCCCGGGTTCGCCTCGCACCAGGAGTTGTACTGCTCCACGTAACCGAGGTGTTCGGCCAGGGTCTTGGAGAACTTGGTCTCCTTGGTGTCCAGGTTGATGGTGACCCAGTACAGGTAGTTGTTGGTCTTGGGCTTGGCGGCGGCGTCAATGGCCGTCTTGCCCGGCGAGCCGATGGGTCCGGCCGGCAGCCCCTGGTTGGCGTAGGTGTTGTACGGGTTCGACTTGTCGGCCTTCTGGCCCTCGTCGATGTGGAAGCTGCGGATGCCCAGGCCATAGGTGACGGTCGCATCGGACTGGATGAGCCCGTTGGTCTCGGTGTTGTTGGGCTTGAGGCGGTTGTAGATAGCGCCGGCAACGTCCCCGTATTCGGCCTGGCCGCCTTCTGCCTGGACGATGCTCGCTACGGTGAGGACGTCGTATTGTTTGGCGGGATCGGTGACGCCCTGGGCCTTGAGCTCATCCTGGGTACTGCCGACCAGCTGCTGCAGGATGTCCTTGGCGGAGGAGCCCAGCGGGAAGCGGTACTCTCCCGGAGCCAGGTAGCCCTCCAGGTTCTTGGCCTTGGCCGGGACGCCGAACTGCGCGGGCGCATCGCTGAGCGCCTTCAGGTCCGGAACCGGGATCCCGGTTCCCTCGGAAATCGCCTGCAGGGATTCGCTGATCCGCAACCCGGCGCTGAGCGCAAAGTACATGACCTTGCCCTTGTCCTTGTTGAGCAGGATGTCCACGGCATCCGAATTCTTCATTTCCTGGCGCATCGAGAACGTGCCCGGGTTCAGGGCACCGCCGGACGCGGTGAACGCCTTGAGGAACGTGTCCGCGTTCGCCACAACCTTCTTCGACTCCAGCTCGGTGGCCACGGACCTCGGTCCGTCGCCGGGCTGGACTACGATGCTGACCTCGCCGGTCCCGGGGCCGGGGTAGTCCGCCTTGGTGTCCCCGCCCAGGAGGGGCTTGAGGAACTGTGCGCCCACCGCGATGGCGACAACGAAGACCGTCAGGGTCAGCACCAGGGCCAGGACGCGGCGCCGGCGGCGGACCTTCTTGGTCGGGACCTTGTCGTAGCGGACGGCTCCGGCCATCAGATCGTGAGCTGGTTCGGCGTGGTACTCGGCCTCAGGGTGCACCTGGGGGTCGACGGAGTCGTCGTAAGCATGGTGAGCCTCGTCGTGGGGGTGCAGGGCATAGCCATCATGGGCGGTTGCATCCTGGCCAGCGGCATCGTGGTGGGTCTGGTGGCCGTACTGCCCGGCCGCGGCATAAACGGCGTGGTGATCTACCGCGTCGTGGGCTGCGGCCTCATGATCTGCGGCATGGCGGGCGGGCTCATCGTCGGCGGGGTCGTGGGAAGGGACGCCGGGGACCGGCATCATCCGGGTGAAGTCATCGCGGACGGGCTCTGCCTCAGCGGGGACTTCGTCCAGAGGTTCGTCATGCACACGTTCTTCATGCACAGCGTCGTGCACGGGTTCGACGGGAAGAGCGTCGTGCACGGGTTCTTCAAACAGAGGCTCTTCGTGCAGCGGTTCTTCGTGCACGGTGGGTGCCGCTTCGGGGATCTCCGGAGCTGCCTGCGGCGGCTCGTTGGCCGGCCGGGCTTCCGAAGGCGCCGCCGCCGGGACATCCTGTCCCGTCTCGAATGCCTGCGGCGGGATCACGTTGTGCCCCTGGGTCGCCAGGAGCTTCTCCCGGGCCCTGATCTCCTTGCGCGTCAGCGGTCGGCTGGCACCACCGAGGTCGTCACCGGAGGAGTCATCACTGTTGACCGGGCTCACTGTAGCCTTCCATGTTCTGAAGAGTGCGTCTGTACTGCCGGGCCGGTCTGTGCGCCGTCTCCGGTCGGCCCCGGCGCAGACTCCGCGTAGACGCGGTTTCCGACCTCCGTTCCCCTGGCCTTTTGCATATCAATCGCATGCTGCAGAATACCTGCCGCCGCAACCTGATCAACAACTGTACGGTGATTCCGGCTGCTCATGCCAGCTTCGTGCAGGTTGCGGTGGGCCGTCACGGTGCTCAGCCGCTCGTCAACCAGCCGCACGGGCATGTCCGATCCGGCGGCCTGCAGGGCCCGGGCCAGCAAGTGTGCGTACTCCGTCGCCATCCTGGCCGAGGCGTGCTCTTCGCCCTTCATGGTGCGCGGCAGGCCCACGAAAATCTCCACGGCGTCCAGCTCCACGGCCAGAGCGGCCAGGATACGCACGTCAGTGTTCTTTTTCACGTTCCGCTGCAGCGTGCGCAGCGGGGTCGCCAGGATTCCGTCGCGGTCGCAGACGGCCACACCCACACGGACGGTGCCGACGTCCACCCCGAGCTTCACACCCCGGGGATAGACGCCGGCCACAGCAGCTTCAGACACGTATGGTTCCGCTATCGCCGGGTAATCGCGTCCACGACGGCGCTGAGGGCAGCTCCGACCTGGGCGGCGTCCGTGCCGCCGCCCTGCGCGACGTCGTCCTTGCCGCCACCGCCGCCGCCGAGGACACCGGCGGCGAGGCGCACCAGGGCACCTGCCTTGACGCCGGCTGCCCGGGCGGCCTCGTTGGTGGCGATCAGGATCACAGGACGGTCGTTGCTGACACCGGCCACCGCGACGGCGGCGGGCTCGGACCCCAGACGCGTCCGCAGGTCCAGGGCCAGCCCGCGCAGGTCATCGGCGCCGCTGACCTGCCCGGCGTCGTGGGCAATGACCTTGACGCCGGCGGCGTCCTTGGCGGTGCCGACCAGCTGGGCGGCGGCAGCGGTGAGCTGTTCCTTGCGCAGGCGCTCAAGTTCCTTTTCGGCGGTCTTGAGCTTGGTCAGCGTGCTGGCGATCCGGTCCGCGAGGAGTCCCGAGGGTACCTTCAGCATTTCGGTGAGCTCGGTGACGAGGGCGCGTTCGGCGGCGAGGTGCCGGAAGGCGTCCATGCCCACGAAGGCCTCGACACGGCGGTTTCCCGAGCCAACGGACTGCTCTCCGAGAAGGGACAGGCTGCCGATCCGCGACGTGTTTTCGACGTGGGTGCCGCCGCAGAGTTCGCGGGACCACGCGCCGTCGATCTCCACGACCCGGACTTCGTTGCCGTAGTTCTCGCCGAACAGCGCCATGGCGCCGAGTGCCTTGGCCTCAGCCAGTCCCATGATCTTGGTCTCCACCCGGAAGTTGTTGCGGATGGCGATGTTGGAAACTTCCTCGATCTCGGACCTGGTGGCGGCGCTCAGGCCCTCGCCCCAGGCGAAGTCGAAGCGCAGGTAGCCGGCCTTGTTGAAGGAGCCGCGCTGCAGGGCTTCCGGGCCGAGGATCTGGTGCAGGGCCGCGTGCACAATGTGCGTGCCGGTGTGGGCCTGTTCCGCGGCGTGGCGGCGTTCCCGGTCGACGGCGGCCTGGACCAGGACATCCGTGCCGATTTCGCCTTCGCGGACAATCGCCTTGTGCACGCTCAGGCCCTTGAGCGGGCGCTGGACGTCCAGGACTTCGACGACGAAGCCGTCGCCGGTGATGAGTCCGGTGTCGGCGGCCTGGCCGCCGGCCTCGGCGTAGAAGGGCGTCTCGGCCAGGACCAACTCGATTTCATCGCCGGTGGAGGCCTGGGAGACCTTGCGGCCGCCGGCCAGGATGCCGCGGACCTTGGATTCGCCCTGCAGGTCGGTGTAGCCGGTGAAGACGGTCTCGCCCTCGGCCAGGAGCTCCTGGAACGCACTGAGGTCGGCGTGGGCACCCTTCTTGCCCTTGGCATCGGCCTGGGCGCGCTGGCGCTGTTCGAGCATGAGCTTGCGGAACTCGGGCTCGTCGACCTTGAGTCCGGCCTCCTCTGCCATCTCCAGGGTGAGGTCGATCGGGAACCCGTAGGTGTCGTGCAGGGCGAAGGCATCGGCGCCGGAGAGCGGCCGGCCGGCGGACTTGGACTCCTTGACGGCGTCCTCGAGCCGTGCGGTGCCGGAGGCGATGGTGCGCAGGAATGCCTTTTCTTCGGCGTAGGCGATCCGGCTGATCCGCTCGAAGTCGGTCTCCACGATCGGGTAGACGCCCTTCATGGCGTCCCGCGAGGCCGGCAGCAGCTCCGGCAGGCAGGCCTTTTCGACGCCGAGCAGGCGCATGGAGCGCACGGCGCGGCGGATCAGGCGGCGCAGGACGTAGCCGCGGCCTTCGTTGGAGGGCGTGACGCCGTCGGCAATCAGCATGAGGGCCGAGCGGATGTGGTCGGCAACGACCCGCATGCGGACGTCGTCGGTGTGGTGCGGGTCTTCAGCGGACTCCGCGGACGTGTATTCCCGGCCGGAGAGTGCCGCGGCGCGGTCGATCACCGGACGGACCTGGTCCGTCTCGTACATGTTTTCGACGTCCTGCAGGATCATCGCGAGGCGTTCCATGCCGAGGCCCGTGTCGATGTTCTTCTTGGGCAGTTCACCGGTGATGTCGAAGTCCACCTTGGAGCGGACGTTGTCGATCTGGTACTGCATGAACACGAGGTTCCAGATCTCGACATAGCGGTTTTCGTCGGCGATGGGGCCGCCCTCAACGCCGTAGGACGGGCCACGGTCGTAGTAGATCTCCGAGCAGGGACCGGCCGGGCCGGGCTGGCCGGTGGACCAGTAGTTGTCCGCCTTGCCCATGCGCTGGATGCGCTCGGCGGGCATGCCCGTGTTCTTCAGCCACAGCTGCTCGGCCTCGTCGTCCTCTTCATAGACGGTGACCCAGAGCCGCTCCGGCGGCAGTCCGTACCCGCCGTCGTCCACGCTGGTGGTGAGCAGTTCCCACGCGAACTTGATGGCGTCTTCCTTGAAGTAGTCGCCAAAGGAGAAGTTGCCGCACATCTGGAAGAAGGTGCCGTGGCGGGCGGTCTTGCCGACTTCCTCGATGTCACCGGTCCGGATGCACTTCTGCACGCTGGTGGCCCGCTGGTAGGGGGCTTCCTCACGGGCAGTCAGGTACGGGATGAACGGCACCATGCCGGCCACGGTGAACAGCAAGGAGGGGTCGCTGGAGACCAGGGAGGCGGAGGGCACGGCGGTGTGTCCCTTGCTGACAAAAAAGTCGATCCAGCGCTTGGTGATCTCCTGCGACTTCATGAGCTGATTTCTTACCCTTCAATATTCACTGCGTTATGTGGCCCGCGTCTGTGCTGCGCGGGACAAGCTGAGGACCGGCACTGATCCGGGCCCCGTCGAACGGGGTCTCTTTTTAGGAGGTTCGGACATGCCGGCACGCCCTTAACGGGCACCGTACTTACTAATTCTCTCCCGGCTAGCGCCGGACCGCATCCCGGCGGGCAACGGCGCCGCCGGCAGCGATATCTGCTGCCGTGTCGATGCCAAGGGCAGTGCGGAGTTCGGCTTCCCGCTCCCCCATGCCTTCGCGGACGGCGTCGGCGAAGTCGAACAGTCCGTCCGCCAGCCGTCCCACGGCCCGGTTGAGCCCCTCGGGGCCGAGCGCGGACTGGGCTTCGGTGACCTTGCGGAAGGCGATGACGCCGATCGCGACGCCGATTCCCATCCAGATAATTCTGTTCATTTCAGGTTCTCCTGGCGGGCTTAGCGGCTGCGCCGGCCGGTGGCGGGCTTTTTGCGGGCGGAGAAGGCGGAGCGTACGCCGTAGCTGAAGGCAGCGACTTTGATCAGCGGCGATCCCACGGTGGCGGCCACCAGCGAGGACAGCGCCGAAATGTTGGCGGACGCGTCCGAGACGTTGGAGGAAATGCCGTCGACCTTCTTCAACTGCTCGTTGGTGGTGGTCACCGTGGCGGTGACCTCGTCCATGAGCGGGGTGGCGCCGTCGCTGATTGACCGGATGGAGGTCCGTACTTCGTCGAACACTCCCCCGAGCTTCAGGATCGGCACGGCGAGCAGCAGGACCAGGAGTGCAAACACCCCTGCCGCGATCAGGCCGGCAATATCGCCACCAGACATAGACACTCATCTCCTTGAACTGCAGTGGATAGCTGCTCGTTGTGTGCCCGGACGGATTCAACCGACGGACAGAATCAGCTCCCGGGGAACTCCCCCCAGTACCTTACATACAAAGAAGCCCGCGGCGCTTGCCACGGGCTTCTTTGTAGGTGTTGCCTTTTGAACTAGCGTGCGTAGAATTCCACGACGAGCTGCTCTTCGCAGGTCACGGGGATCTCGGAACGCTTGGGGCGGCGCACCAGGCGGGCCTGCAGGGCGTCAAGCTTGACGTCCAGGTAGGCCGGAACGATCGGCAGGACGTCGCGGTGGGCGCCGGCTGCTGCAACCTGGAACGGAGGCATGGTCTCGCTGCGGCTGTGAACGTGGACCAGCTGGCCCTCGGCGACGCGGAAAGACGGGCGGTCAACGCGGATGCCGTCAACGAGGATGTGGCGGTGCACAACCAGCTGGCGGGCCTGGGCGATGGTGCGGGCGAAGCCGGCACGCAGCACGAGGGCGTCGAGACGCATTTCGAGCAGTTCGATCAGGTTTTCACCGGTCAGGCCCTTGGTGCGGCGTGCTTCTTCGAATGCACGGGTCATCTGGGCTTCGCGGATGCCGTACTGGGCGCGCAGACGCTGCTTTTCGCGCAGACGTACGGCGTAGTCGGAGTCCTGCTTCTTGCGGGCACGGCCATGCTCACCGGGGCCGTACGGGCGGCGCTCCATGTACTTGGCGGCCTTGGGGGTCAGAGCGATGCCGAGTGCGCGCGAAAGGCGTGCGGTACGGCGAGCACGAGTGTTGTTAGCCACTTGTGTCCTTCCAATATCTGCGGTGTGTCAGTGTTACTGGCCTCCACGATGGAGAGCATCGGCCAACCGCTGCCTTTTGCTACTGGGCACAGGGCAACCCTCATCAAATGCGGGATTCAATGGATTGTGCGTCCGTGCCTTGCCAGACAACGAACTAGCCTACCATGAGCGGGCCCATGGCCCGAAGCCAGTACCGAATTCAGACTCTGGCGTGCACTCCCCTGGCGCCGCTGCGCCCGAAGGACGCCGCACCCAGGAATTCCACGGCCACGAACGGCTTCGGGCCCACCACCCATTCGTCATGGCCCGGCGGAATCGCGTAGGTGTCGTTGGCGTGGATCGTGGAGTGCAGCCCTTCGGCCGATTCGACTTCCATTTCACCGGAGATGCAGACGCCCAGATGGTGGTGCTGGCACACGTCCGTCTGTTCGTAGGGTCTGGTGTTCTCCGACCACCGCCAGCCCGGGCCCAGGATCAGCCGTGCCACCGAGTAGTCGTTCACAGTGCAGAGATCGAATTCGGCCTTATCCGGGCACCGCTTCTTGTCGGGCACATCGAAGGACTTCACTGCCATGGCGGTAACGAAATTAATACTCATGGGACACTACCTGGGGACGGGGCGGGGACGTTCGCGCTGGATGAGCTGGAAGGGGGTGAGGCCGGCTGCGTTTGGGGGTCCGCGTATCAAGCCGGCGACGATAGCCGCGCTGTCCCCTGCGCCGCACAGGTAGTCAGCAGATCAATGCTGACGTAATTCCACGTTAGACCTCTTGGCCCCTATGTCAACGGCGGTTTCCGGCGCCGCATGGGCGCGGCGGAACAACCGCAGGCCAGCGGGGGGCCAGCCGCGAACCAGCCACAAACCAGCCGAGAACCGTGGTGCCGTTCACGTGCCGCGAATGATCTTCCGGAGCCGCTCGAGCCGCGTGGCGATGTCCCGTTCGGCTCCGTTGGCGGTGGGGACGTAGTAGTTACGTCCGACAAGGTCATCCGGCGGATACTGCTGCGTGGCCACGGCATGCGGTGCGTCGTGGGCGTACTTGTAGCCCTTGCCGTGACCGAGCTGTTTTGAGCCAGGATAGTGGGCGTCGCGCAGGTGGGCCGGTATGCCGTTGCCGAGGCCGGCGCGGACGTCGGCGATCGCCTGGTTGAGGCCCATGTACGCGGCATTGGACTTCGGCGCGGTGGCCAGGTGCACCACTGCCTCGGCCAGGACGATGCGGCCTTCCGGCATTCCGATCAGCTGGACGGCCTGGGCCGCCGCGACGGCGGTCTGCAGCGCCGTCGGGTCCGCCATGCCGACGTCCTCGGCCGCCGAGATCACGATCCGGCGGGCCACGAACCGCGGGTCCTCCCCCGCTTCCAGCATCCGGGCGAGATAGTGCAGCGAGGCGTCGACGTCGGAGCCCCGGATCGACTTGATGAACGCGCTGGCGACGTCGTAGTGCTGGTCCCCGGCCCGGTCGTAGCGAACGGACGCGACGTCCAGGGCCCGCTCCGTGTGCCGCAGCTGGATCGTGACGGGCTCCGCCGCTCCCGCGCCGGCTGTGTCACTGTCGGCTGCGTCGGTACTCCCTGTGTCCTTATCCGCAGTGTCATTGACGACCGCGTCGGCGTCGTCAGCGTCACCAAAGGCGACGCCGGCGGCCGCCTCGAGTGCGGTCAGGGCCCGCCGGGCGTCGCCGCCGGAGAGCCGGACCAGGTGGGCCAGTGCCTCGGCGCTGAGGACGGCTTTGCCGTTCAGTCCGCGGACATCAGCAACGGCGCGCTGCAGCAGGCCCTCGACGTCGGCGTCGGTGAGCGGTTTGAGGGTCAGCAGCAGCGAGCGGGACAGCAGCGGGGACACGACCGAGAACGAAGGGTTTTCGGTGGTGGCAGCCACCAGCACCACCCAGCGGTTCTCGACGCCGGGAAGCAGCGCGTCCTGCTGTGCCTTGTTGAAGCGGTGGATCTCATCGAGGAAGAGCACGGTGGTGGTCTTGTAGAGGTCGCGCGCAGTCAGGGCCTCATCCATCACGCGGCGGACATCCTTGACGCCGGCGGTGATTGCGGAGAGTTCGACGAATTTCCGGCCGGGTCCCTTGGCAATCACGTGGGCAAGGGTGGTCTTGCCGGTGCCCGGCGGACCCCAGAGGATAACCGAACTCGGTCCGGCGGGGCCGGTCGCGTTGGAGCCGGCGGCCAGTTGGCGCAACGGTGAGCCCTGGCCGAGCAGGTGCTGCTGGCCCACTACGTCATCCAGGGTGCGCGGCCGCATCCGGACGGCGAGCGGGCTGCGCGGCGAGGCCACCCCGGCGCCGGATCGCGGTGCCGACCCGGCTCGCCCGGATTCCTCCGCGTCGCCGTTGTCGTCCCCGCCGGCGTCGTCGCTTCCGTCGGCGTTGTCCCGCCCTGCGCCAAAGAGATCATCCACATAGATAGGCTACTTCTAGTTCCTGCCCGTCCTGTCACTCCTCCATCACGCACGTGGCACCCCTCGCCCCGCGCCGACCCCCTCATCTCGCCGCTCATCTGAACCGGCACCTGACCCCGCAAACTAAACCCGCACCTGACCCTGCAACGAAAGAGCCCTGCCATGCCCAGCCCCGAGACCCGTGTGGCCTTTGTCTCCGGAGCCCGGCTGCCGGGCTGGGTGGACCGCTTCACCGCGAGCCACGGCGCACTCAGCGAGGAGGAGACCGACGCCGGACTGGAGCTGCGCGCCGCGGACGGCGCTGTGGCCGTGCTGCGGGCGCCCTGGCCCGTGGACGGCCGGCCCGGGAGCGGCCGCGACGCCGTATCCCGGCTGGCCTCCCTGGCCGGCCAGCCGCGGAGCCTCGGTGCCGTACTGGTCCGCCGCGGCGGATATTCGGTGGCTGTGGTCAGTGGCGGCACTGTACTGGCGTCCAAGACCGGCACGCGCCACGTTCAGTCCCGGACGGCGGCCGGCGGCTGGTCCCAACAGCGCTTTGCCCGACGGCGCGCCAACCAGGCCGATGCCCTCGTCGAAGCGGTCGCCGAGCACGCCGCAAGGATCTTCGCCGAGCACCGGGTCGAATACCTGGCACCGGGCGGCGACCGGACACTGGCCGAGCAAGTGCTCGCCGAGCCCGTGCTGAAACGCTACGCCGGACTAACACGGCTGGCGTTCCTGGACGTCCCGGACCCGCGTGCCACCATCTTGAAGAAGGCCGCCACGGACCTGTGTTCGGTGCGGATCCTCGTGACCGACCCGGAGTAGCTGTCCCCGCTGCGTGGTTCCCGCCCTGCCGTCACCCGTTACGTTCGGGGCCGGCCGCCACTGGAATGGTGGGCACGCAACGGGTCGATCAGGCGCATTGGAGCAGGAAACTCTCCGGGAACGGGTCATCGGGTGGCACTGGCCGCCACGGATCGGTCGTATCTGCCACTGGCGTTGAACACGCGGCGGTAATTTCATGCCAGTCCGGGAACGGATCCGGGGGCAGTTCCAGGCTTAAATCGTCGCCGGGGTCAGGGCAGGAGTCCGGGCCCGGGTCCGGGCCGGGGTCCCCGGTGAGCGCCGGATCCGGCTGGTGTCCTGGATCGGTGGGCAGGTGGTGGTCGGCGATTGCGTCCGCGGTCAGGACGTGTTCGGGCCAGGACTCAGGCCACAGGGGTGGTTCCCAATCCTGGTGCTCGCTGGGGTAATGCCGGCCGGACGGTGATGTCCACCCTGGAGGGTTGTCCTTGCCGGCTCCGGTTGGTGTCCAGGCGGAGCCGTGTTTAAGGCGGTGGTGTTTCGGGCAGGGCTGGCCCAGGTTGGAGATGCCGGTGGTGCCGCCCTCGGCCCAGGCCAAGAGGTGGTCTGCCTCGTTGTCCAGGGACTGGTTGCTGCAGCCGGGGAAGGGGCACTTGCCGTCACGGAGGCGCAGCCAGCGGCGCTGGGCCTTGGTCAGACGGTAGCTCGTCCGTCCGATTTCCAGCGGGGCGCCGTCACGGGGGTCGGTCAGGACCCGGTAGAACGATCCGGCGCTTTCGCCGGCCAGTCGGCGGGCCATGGACGGCGGGATCGGCCCGTAGCCGTCCAGGACGGCGGGTTCCTCGGTGGCCCCCAGCAGCGCCAGGACGGGGACTGTGATCAGGACCTGCGCCCGCGGGGACGGAACGCCCCCGCACGCGCCGGGACCGCCGGCGGCCGTTCCACCCTGGGTGCCGGTGCGGGTGCGGGTGCCGGTGAGGAGCCAGGTGGCGGCAACGTCGGCGCGGAGCTGGCCGAGGTCCCGGGTCTCGGCCGGGCCCTGGAGGGCGCGGGCCGCGGCAGTGGTCCGTTCCCAGATTCCTGCGGCGGTATCGGCCGGGAGGTAGGCGGAGAGCCACGCCATGCCGTCCCGGTCCGGGAGGAAATCGATCCGTCGGTCCGCGGCGCACCTGGCGTGGCGTTTCTCGATGCTGACCGGGTGGTGGCGTTCGCGCCAGGCGCGGGCCTTGGCCCGGAACCTTGACGCCACGAGGTCCCCGGCCCGGCACCCGCGGGCGGGGTTCGGCGCGGCGGGATCCAGGAAATGCGCCTCCAGCCCGGCCGCCCCGGCCCCCTCCAGGCCGGCGGTTTCCTCGACGATGATCCGGGCGTGTTGCCATGAGATCGTCCCGGCCTGCAGGGCGGCCAGGGTCAGCGGCAGCGCCGTAGTCAACGCCACGGCATCCGAGAGCAGTGCGCCGGCGGTTCGTTCGCTGACTGTCAGGACACAGCCGACCTCGGCGACCAGCGCCATGGCCTGCGCGGCACGGTCCTGCGGGGATGCCTCCGGCGAGACCAGTGCCCCGGCGGCCCGGGCATAGCCGGCGGCCAGCTTCGCCTTCAGCGCGGCCGTCCGGGCCTCCAGCCGGGCTACCTCGGCCAGCCCGTTCAGGCAAGCATCCGCCATACAACGCAACGGATCCGCGCTGCGCAACTCGTCCGCGCCGGACTGAACTGTGCGGGCCGAAACCGTGCGGGCATGAACAGTGCGGTCAGCCTCGTCGCCCGCGAGGGCAATACACGCCGCGGCAGATGCGGCGACGGCCTCCACGGCCTCCCGAAGTTCCCCGCTCCAGCTTTCCGCGCTGCAGGTTTCCGCACTGCAGGTTTCCGCACTGCAGGTTTCCGCACTGCACGTTGCCGAACTGCAGGTTTCTGCGCTCCTGCTTCCTGCACTCTGCGCTGTTGCGCTTTCCATACCCAAAGCATCGCAGGAGGCTATGACACTTTTGAGTTGGTCAGGATGCGGGGCAACTCCGCGACTGGCTGTTTGTCCGTCCGACGGCGGCGGGCTCACCGCCGTCGTCCCCCAACACCGCTTACACAGACACACAGACGATCATGTCTCGAGAACGCCGCTGGCCACATCGAGACAGACCGCCCCCACCGCCAATGGAGGGCCTCCGGCCCCGAGATCCGCGTCGCCTCCCGGTTCCCGCGCTGACGGAAACCGACACTTTGCCGCAGTTTCTGCCATTTTCGCTGCGTTCCCGCCGTTTTGCTGCGCCCCGGCCGTTCCCCGCCGTTGCGCTGCCCGCCAACGCCTTCCGGACGCCGGCCAGCCGGACCGGCCGCTGACCTTGGCCTCCACAAAATATCCAAGTAGTTCAGCAGCTTCGGCCGCCACCACCTGAGTACCCGCCGCTGTCCGGCGCCTCGGGAATTCGAGTAATTCCTACTCGTTTCCCCTGCTTTTTGCCGCCCATAGACTCGGGCACATCCCTTGCCACTGACATCAATCGCTATTGGGGAATTCAATGTGCAACATTGACCAACCGGTTCCCAGAATGACAAATACGGAATCACCACCCGCCGCAACCCGCATCGGCAACAGAAGAATATGCAACGCACAGAATGCGACCGACGGTGGATAACCAAAAAAGCCCCCGGCGATTCATTGCACTCATCCTGGCGCTCCTTATTCCCCTGAACTTCTTAGTGGGCGCCGTTGCCGTGGCGGCAGACGCCGTCAACCTCGTGAAGAACCCGTCTCTGGAGGAGGGTACCGTGGACGCGACTTGCTTCAAGCGGGCCGGCTGGGGAACTGAAGGGAACTGGAATTTCGTCGCCGGGCGGCTCGGCGGCCGGGCGGCCTCTGTCACGCTCCAGGGCCACACTGCAGGCGACCGGAAGCTGCTCCAGGAGGAAAGTGCCCAGTGCGCTCCCTCCGTGGTCGCGGGCCACGGCTACACCATTCAGCTCTGGTACAAGTCCACGGCACCCGCGTCACTCACGCTGTTCCGTCATTCCGCCCAGGGATGGAGCTACTGGGGCGACATCGCGCAACAGGCACCGGCAACGGACTGGACGCTGGCCGCTGCCCCAACACCCGCAATCCCGGACGGAACGGACTACATAAGTTTCGGGCTTTCACTTGGAACCGACGGAACCCTGGCCACGGACGACTATTCCCTGACTGAAATTCCTGCACCGACACAAAACACCAGCGAATTGATAATAAATGGAAATCTCGCCGACGGCACCCCAACACCGGATTGTTTTATGCTCGCCGGCTGGGGAAACCGACAAATAGCGACCTCACTCTCAAATGATGTTCCGCCAAATTCATCCGCCGGAACCAGGTCCTTCGCCATTAATGTCACGAATTATCAGTCCGGGGACGCAAAACTAATCCAGTCGGACGCGCCGGGTTGCGCACCCGCCGTCACGCCAGGGGAACAATACGACCTAAAAGTCGACTACAAGTCCACCGCGGCGGGCCCCTCCGGCCTGACTGTCTTCAGCCACACCGCCGCCGGCTGGCAGTACTGGACCGACCTCAAGGAACTGCCGCCCGCCTCCGGCTGGACCACGGGACAGGCGCGAACGCCTGCGATCCCCAGCGGCGTCGACCGGATTTCCTTCGGGGTATCCATCGCAGGCAACGGCACGGTCTCGACCGCTCACTACTCGCTGGTCAAATACGACGCAGCAGGACCGCCCCCTACCGGCGGCCCGGACGCCGTCGGATCCTGGGAGACCCTTTCCTCGCAGCTGCCCATCCGGGCGCTTCACTCGACCCTGCTCCACGACGGACGCGTGCTGCTGATCGCCGGTTCGGGCAACAACGAGCCGAACTTTAACGCGGGCACCTTCCGGGCCGTGGTCTGGTCGCCCACCACCAACGTTTTCAAAGACATCCCCGTGCCCTACGACATGTTTTGTGCCGGACACGTGACCCTGCCGGACGGGAAAGTCCTCCTGGCCGGCGGTACCCAGGCGTACCCCACCTCCAACGCGGGGCCCACGACCTTCCAGGGATCCAAGAAGAGCTACTACTTCGACCCCGCTGACGACACCTTCCATCCGCTCTCCGACATGGCCGGCGCGCACTGGTATCCGTCGCTGACGAAGCTGGGCAATGGCGATATCTGGTCCGCCGGCGGGCTCGATGAAAAGGCCCAGGGCACCGTGTTGACCGAGATGTTCGACACCTCGGCCATGAGGTGGCTGCCGCAGAACCAGGTGCCGCAGACGTGGAGCTTCTGGGGCACCTACCCGCACATGTTCCTGCTCGAAAACGGCAGGATGTTCTACTCCGGTGCCCACACTTTCGGCAACGGACTGCCGGGGACGGGATCGTCGATCTACGACTGGACCACCGCGCAGATCTGGGACGTTCCCGGGCTGCGGCAAAAGGATCTCAGGGACCAGGCCGGCTCCGTGTTCATTGGTCCGGTCCAGGACCAGAAACTCATGATCGTGGGCGGCGGCAACGCCGACGGCAACACGCCCGGCATCAACCTCGTGGACCTCATTGACCTCAAGCAGCCCAGTCCGCACTACGTGCCCGGACCGGACCTCCCCGGACCCGGCAAGATGTACGTCAACGTCCTCAACCTTCCCGACCGTACCGTGCTGGCCGCCAACGGCGCACAGCTGAACCGTTCGGGGAACATTCAGACCGCGGCCATCTACACGCCGTCGACGAACTCCTGGAAGACTGTGGCGGCGGATCCTGTTGGCCGGAACTACCACTCGACATCCATCCTTCTGCCGGACGGCCGTGTGGCGGTCCTGGGCTCCAATCCGCTGGATAATTCCTTCGAGGCCAGGATCTCGGTCTACAGTCCCCCCTACCTGTTCAAGGGTGCCCGTCCCACCATCACCGCGGCCCCCAGCCAGATTGGCTACGGCCAGAATGTGCAGATCGGTGTCACGGGCAATGTCACGGCCGCCTCCCTCATACCGCCAATGTCCCAGACGCATCAGACAGACACCAACGCGCGCGTCGTGGATCTGCCCCTGGCGGGCACAGGTGCGAACCGCACCGCCCAAATTCCCAGCAATCACAATCTCGTGCCGCCAGGGCCGTACATGCTCACTGTCTTGTCCGCCGACGGAATCCCGAGCGTCGCCCGTTGGGTGTGGGTTTCATGAAACGCGTCACCGAGGCCACGGCAGGCTCAGCACGGGGAGGACGCGGGGCACGCCTCGTCGTCGCCCTCACAGCGGCGGGCCTGGCAGCGACGGCGGCCATGGTGTGGGGCGGGATGTCCGCGATCGCCACTGTCAGCGCCGTCAACGCCGGTCCGCGCGTGAGCCAAGGGCCATCGGCCGCCGAACAGGCCGCCGGGTACGCAAGCGCCCGGCCGGGGCAATCCGCTACAAAGGACGCCACAAAGGACTCCCCCAAAGACGCCGCCGGCTCAAGCAAAGCGCCGCAGCTTGGGCCCATGCCGGCTCCTGCGAACCAGGCGTCCGCGGCAGCGGGCGACACACCGGAAGTCTCCCTGGCGGAGGCGGCGCGGACACAAACCGGTTCGGCCGCCACGTCGCCGGAGGGCGGCAATTCCACGGGCCTCAAGCAGCGGGGCCCCGTTGACCCGGCGGCGGTGCTGTCCGGCGCGAGCGTATCCCTGGGCGGCTGTCTCCCCCAGTACGGCGCCGACGGACAGTGCCTTCCCGCCATTCCGCCGAGCATGAGCCGGCATCTGAAGGAGATGAAAGACGCGGGCCTCGATCCCGGGTCCATGCCACATTCCTGGACCTGCACCGAGGTCCGTACTTACTTCAAGGGCGGACTGCCAGTGCGCAAAGCGCATGTAGATCCGCAAAGGCTCGACGCCAACCATGACGGCGTCGCCTGTGGCGCGGCCGACTAACCGCCCGCCAGATCCCGGACGCTCCCACGGTCCGGCTGACTATCTACCCGGCTGACTATCCACCCGACTGGGGATCCCGCCCGCTTAGGCGATCCCCTGCGTCCGCCCACCCATTGGAGCTCCGACATGTCCGCTACGTTGCTGGCCAGCGCCCTGGTCCTCATCATCGCCATGGCGCTCTTTGCCATCGCTGTGTCCACCCTCTACCTGAACACCTACGCGTGGTGGGACCCCCAGACGCAGGTCAGGACCTCCTACTCCGGCCTTCAGTCGACAGAGGGGTATTCGTTTTCCCTGATCATGCCGTGCCGCAACGAACGCGAAGACGTCATGCGTGCCACGCTGGCAGCGCTCCTGGCACAGACGCATTCCAGCAAGGAGATCATCATCTCGGTCGGACATGACGACACCGAGACGGTGGGGATCGCGCACAAGCTTGCGCGGGAGTTTCCGGAGTTCGTGCGGATCAGCGTCGACGTCAGCGAGAAGAAGAACAAGCCGCGGCAGTTGAACAAGGCGCTGTCGATGTGCCGCAACAGCGTGGTTGGAGTCTTCGATGCCGAGTCGATCGCCGCCGAGGAGTTGCTGGCCCATATCGACAGTGTCTTCACCACCAAGAACGCCGACGTCGTCCAGGGCGCCGTGCAGCTGATCAACTACAAGGACACGTGGTACTCACTGCGGAACTGCCTGGAGTACTTCACCTGGTTCCGGTCCAGGCTGCACGCCCATTCCCGGCAGGGATTCATTCCCCTCGGCGGGAACACCGTGTTCATCAAGCGTGAACTGCTCACGGCCGTGGGCGGCTGGGACGGCTCCTGCCTCGCCGAGGACTGCGATCTCGGGGTGCGCCTGTCCACACTTCGCAGGAAGATCGTCGTCGCTTACTCGCCCCAGCTGGTCACGCGTGAGGAAACGCCGGACAGCCTTTCCGGGCTGATCCGGCAGCGCACCCGCTGGTCCCTCGGCTTCATGCAGGTCTTCGCCAAGGGCGACTGGAAGGCCCTGCCGTCCCGGCGGATGCGGACCATCGCCTGGTGGACACTGATGCAGCAGCATTTCATGGCGCTGGCCGGGGTCTGCATCCCCCTCGCAATCGCCGCCGCGATCTGGGGCAAGTTCCCCCTGGTGGTCACGCTGGTCACATTCCTTCCGCTGATTCCCACGCTCGTGACGGTCGCGTTCGACGTCTGCATGCTCCACGAATTCGGCCGCGACCATAAGTTCGCCATCAGCTGGTACGACTACTTCCGGCTGATTGCCGGCACTCCCCTGTACCAGATGGTCCTGGCCTTCGCCGCCCTGCGGGCCCTGTTCAAGTTCGTGCGGCGCGACTTTGCCTGGGAAAAGACCGATCATTCCGGATCCCACTTGGCCTACCTCCTCCCCGGTGCCGCCGAGCCGGCCCGGCAGTAGCAAACACTTTCGTTTCAACAGCCCCTAGGAGGCAGTCATGGCAGCCACGGAACTGAAACCTGGTCCACGCACAGCACCCACAGCGCCACCGGCATCGGCCGGCCAGTCGGATACTTCGGCCGTACGGACCCCCAAACACCGCGGCACGGCGCATGGCGCTCCGTTCAACGTGAGGTACCTCCCGCTGTGGGACCGGATTGCCCTGGCTGCGCTCACCGTCACCGCGGCCGTACTCAGCCTGTGGAATCTCGATGGGGCGCCAAGCTACCAGGACGACGAGGGCACCTACACCTCCCAGGCCTTCGCCGTGCACTCCGGCTCCCTTGCCCCGTACACGTACTGGTACGACCACCCGCCGCTGGGCTGGATCCAGATCGCGGCGCTGAACTGGCTTCCAGGTCTCCTCAGGCTCGGCGACGGCACCACCATCGGCGCCACCAGGTACGTCATTTCGGTGTACTTCGTGGCCAGCGCAGTGCTGCTCTACATGGTGTCCCGCCGCATGAACCTGAGGATTCCATTCGCCGCACTGACCACAGTGCTCTTTATCCTGTCACCACTCTCGCTCGTGCTCGGGCGGCAGATCTACCTCGACAACATCGGCGTGCCCTGGCTCCTGCTGGCCTTCTACCTTGCACTGTCATCGCGGGACGCGCTGTGGCACCACGTGGGCGCCGGGCTCTGCTTCGCGATCGCGGTCCTCTCCAAGGAGACCCTGTCCATCTTTGGCCCCGCCCTGCTGCTCGCCCTGATCTACCGGCCCAAATGGAGCAACAGGTCATTTTCGGTGGTTGGCTTCCTCACCGCCGGCGGACTGCTGCTGGCCTTCTACCCGCTGTCGGCGCTGCTTCGCAATGAGCTGCTCTCGGGACCCGATCACGTCTCGCTCCAGGACGCCCTCGCCTACCAGCTCCTGAACCGGTCCGGCTCCGGCACCATCTTCCAGGCCGGTTCCAGCCGCGCGGAGCTGCTCTCAGGCTGGCTCTACTTTGATAAGTACCTCATCGCCGCCGGGCTGGCCGCCGCTGTCGTCTGCCTGCTGCGCAAGCGGTCCCGGATCCTGTTTATCGCCATTGCCTCCTTCGCCACCCCGATCGTGCTGGGCCAGGGCTATCTCCCCGCGATGTACATCATCGGCGTGATCCCGTTCCTGGCGCTGGCATGCGGGTCGGCCGTGGACATCGCCTGGAGCGGCGTGGAAAGACTCGTGCACCGCGCGCAGCGCCTGGCCCGGCCCCTGCGGGCGGGGTTCGTCGCCGTCCTCTCGGCATCACTGCTCCTGATGTCCCTGCCGCAGTGGTTTGAGCAGGACAGAACGCTCCTCACCGCCGAGACCAACTCCAACTGGCGCAGCACCATGACCTGGGTCCAGCAGAACGTCTCACGCAGCGACGTCGTCCTCGCCCCCTATTCCATGTGGCACGACCTGAATTCCAGCGGCTGGAACAACGCATGGACCATGATCGCCACGGAGAAACCCGACCTCGACAAGCAGTTCGAGATCGAACGGCCAGGCGGGTGGAAGGAAATCCGCTGGATCATCGTGGGCCCGTCCGTCACCGCCAACATCGATTCCCTGGGGCTGACCCGGGTGAAGATGGCCCTGCAGAACTCCGAGCAGGTCCAGACCTTCGGCGAATGGAGCGTACACCGCGTCATCAGTCCCCCGTCCACCTAGGACGCAGACCAACAGGACGGCAGCCATGAAGCTTTCAGTCATCGTCCCCACCCGCAATGAGGCCCCGAACGTCCAGCAATTAATCGGCCGGGCCGCCGAGGCCTGCCGCGACATCGACGCAGAGCTCGTGTTCGTTGACGACTCAACGGACAACACCCCGGAAGTCATTGCGGCCGCCGCGGCATCGCAGCCCATGCGCATCCGGGTGATTCACCGCGAGGCCCCCACCGGTGGCCTGAGCGGCGCCGTCGTGGACGGCGTGCGTTCCAGTGCCGCCGAGTTCTGCATGGTGATGAGCGGCGATCTCCAACATCCACCCGAGCTCATCCCCGTCCTGCTTGCGAAGCTTGAAGGCAACGACGCCGACGTCGTTGTCGCCTCGCGCTACGGCGCCCGCGGCACATACGACGACGGCGGTAACGACGGCGCTAGACCCGCCGACGGCGGTAAGGACGACGGCGGTAACGACGGCGGCGGCGGCGCGGCCACCTGGTCCCGCCGGGTTGTCTCCGTCGGGGCCACGCGCATCACGCTGGCTCTGTTTCCGCTGCGCCTGCGGGGCTGTTCGGACCCCATGACGGGGTACTTTGGCCTGCGGCGCTCCGCCATCGAGTGCAGCGCGCTGCGTCCCAGCGGGTTCAAGATCCTGCTGGAAATCCTCGCCCGGCACCACCTCACGGTGTCCGAGGTTCCGTTTACGCCCGGGCCGAGGACCGCGGGCAGGTCCAAGGCGGGCGTAGGCCAGGGACTGCGTTTCCTCCGGCAGCTCGGCGAGCTGCGCGCGGGAACGGCCATGCTGTTCGCCGGGGTGGGGGCTGTGGGCGCCGTGCTGAATCTTTTGATCATGGCGTTCCTGCTCTCCACCGGCACCAACTTCGTCGCGGCGGCCATCGTTGCCGCGGAGCTGACGATTGTCTCGAACTTCCTGATGCAGGAAAACATTGTCTTCGGCACCCTGCCGCAGAAGGCCAACGGGTTTCGGACCCGGTTTGCCCAGTCGTTCTGGTTTAACAACCTGGAGGCCCTGGCCCGGCTTCCCGTACTGATGCTTGCCGTCAACGTCCTGGTCATCGACGCCGTCCTGGCGCAGGCTGCGACGCTCGTGGCGGCGTTTGTGGTGCGGTATTTGTACCACTCGAGGATCGTCTACTCGGCCAGGCCGGCGCCTGCACCCGGTGCAGCACCGGCCGCGAACGGCGGCTTGGGGTTCGGCCGCGGCCGCATGCGCCTCCTCCGGCAGCTCGCGCGCAGCCTCGGGACAGGCCGGCCCGGAACGGGAACCTGACGGCTGCCGGCCGGCCCGGTTAGCAGCCGGTCAGGTGCCGCTTCGGCTTTTCCTGCCGGTAGAGGTACCGGCCGGCCTCGCGGAAGCCGGTGTGGGCGTACAGTTCCCGGGCTCCGTCGTTCGACGCCATCACCAACAGCCAGTACACCGTAACGCCGCGGGCGCCGCCCTCGCGCAGCAGGGCCCGGACTATCCGGCCACCGTAGCCCCGGCGCCGGGCATCCGGACGGGTCGCCATGCAGTACAGGCCACCCCAGCGCGGACCCGTGGGGCCCGTGTCCGGCAATGCCAGCCGGGCGACGGCGGCGGGCGCACCGCCGTCGTCGCGCACCAGGGCGTACAGGGCCGGGCAGCCCTCGAGGATGCGGCGGGCCACGGCGAGCTCGGCCGCTCCGCCACGGCCGTCGACGCTCCACCACAGCTCCAGCCATTCAGCCGACGGAGTGGCCGAGACTTCCACGGCAGGATCGGCTGGTCCGGGTTCTGAGGCGGGTGCTGCTCCGGGTTCGTCCCCGTCCCGACGGACCAGGACCAGGGTTTCGGACTGCCGGGTGAATCCTTCTTCGTCGAGCACAGCATGCAGTGGTGCATGGCCCGGGCCGTCGAAGATCTGGAAGATCAGCGGCAGCCGGCGGTTCCGGTACCAGAGCCGCGCTTCCCGGAGCGCCGCCAGCTGCCGGTGCGGGTCAACTTCAACGCCGGGGTCCCGCACCCAGACCGAGTTCGCCCGCTGCGTCACGCCGGAGGCGGCCCGCAGCACCCAGCCGCCGGACTCTTCCCGGTCGGCGGCGGGCCACGCGGCATCCATCAGGGCCTCCAGCCCGGGGATGGCTTCGAAGTTGGCGTCGGGATTAACTGCAGGGCTCGATTTGGGGTTCGCTGCGTGGCCCGGATTCAGGTCCATCAAAGTCTCTCCGTCCCGAACATGATGCGGCCGATTATGACAGCAGGGGCTCTCCGGTTGCCCGGGGAGCCCCTGCTGCTGATGCTGTCAGGCTAGTTTTTGCCGTCCGAGGCCTTCTTGGCCTCGGGCTTGAAGTCGACGCCGGCTTCCTTGCGCTGGTGCGCCGTGATGGGAGCGGGAGCCTGGGTCAGGGGGTCGTAGCCGCCGCCGGACTTCGGGAAGGCGATGACGTCGCGGATGGACTCCACGCCGGCCAGCAGGGCAACCACGCGGTCCCAGCCGAAGGCGATGCCACCGTGCGGCGGGGCGCCGAACTTGAAGCCCTCCAGCAGGAAGCCGAACTTGGTCTGGGCGTCCGCCTTGTCCAGGCCCATGAGCTCGAACACCCGCTCCTGGACGTCGCGCTCGTGGATACGGATCGAGCCGCCACCGATTTCGTTGCCGTTGCAGACGATGTCGTAGGCGTAGGACAGTGCCGACTCCGGATCCTTGTCGAAGGAGTCCATGAACTCGGGCTTGGGCGAGGTGAACGCGTGGTGCACGGCGGTCCACTGGCCCGCACCGACGGCGACGTCACCGGAGGCGACTGCGGCGGCGGCCGGTTCGAACATCGGCGCGTCAACGACCCAGCAGAAGGCCCAGTCGGCGGGGTTGATGAGGCCGGTACGGTGGCCGATCTCCACGCGGGCGGCGCCGAGGAGCGCGCGGGACGGGGTCTTCTCGCCGGCTGCGAAGAAGATGCAGTCACCGGGCTTGGCTCCGACGGCGTCGGCCAGGCCCGCACGCTCGGTGTCGGTCAGGTTCTTGGCCACAGGACCGGCGAGCTCGCCGTCTTCCTTGTACAGGACGTACGCCAGGCCCTTGGCGCCGCGCTGCTTGGCCCATTCCTGCCACGCGTCCAGGGCGCGGCGGGCCTGGGAGGCGCCGCCGGGCATGACGACGGCACCGACGTAGGGTGCCTTGAAGACGCCGAAGTTGGTGTCCTTGAAGAATTCGGTCAGCTCAGTCAGTTCCTGGCCGAAGCGCAGGTCCGGCTTGTCCGAGCCGTAGCGGGCCATGGCGTCGTGGTAGGTGATGCGCTGGATCGGCGTCGGGATCTCGACGTCGATCAGCTTCCACAGGGCCTTGACGATGTTTTCGCCCAAACTGATGATGTCGTCCTGGTCCACGAAGCTGGCTTCGATGTCCAGCTGGGTGAATTCCGGCTGGCGGTCCGCGCGGAAGTCTTCATCGCGGTAGCAGCGGGCGATCTGGTAGTACTTTTCGAAGCCGCCCACCTGCAGGAGCTGCTTGAACAGCTGCGGGGACTGCGGCAGCGCGTACCAGGAACCCGGCGCGAGGCGGGCCGGGACCACGAAGTCGCGGGCGCCTTCCGGCGTCGAACGGGTCAGCGTGGGGGTTTCGATCTCCACGTAGCCGTCCTGGTGTAGCAGCTCGCGGGCCACGCGGTTGGCTTCCGAACGCAGGCGCAGGTTGCGGGCGGGGCCGGGGCGGCGCAGGTCCAGGTAGCGGTGCTTCAGGCGCGCTTCTTCGCCCACCTCAACGTGCTCGTCGATCTGGAACGGCAGCGGATCCGAAGTGTTCAGGATGGTGACCATTTCGGCCATGACCTCGATCTCGCCGGTGGGCAGCGCCGGGTTCTCGTTGCCCGCGGGGCGCTGGGATACGGTGCCGACGATCTGCAGCACGTACTCATTGCGCAGCCCGTGGAAGACCTCTTCTTCGCGGACCACAACCTGGGCGACGCCGGACGCGTCGCGCAGGTCAACGAATGCGACACCACCGTGGTCACGACGCCGGCCGACCCAGCCGGCGAGGGTTACGGTTTGTCCAATGTGCTCGGAGCGAAGAGACCCGAGGTCATGTGTGCGCAGCACAGCATTCCTTTCAGCGGAAAATCAAAAATGACGTTCAAATAATCGATCTTCAAAATATTTCGAAGTTCAAGCATTTAGGTTCAATAGGATCGCTACAGGAACGATCCCGTTCGAGTTTACCCGGTGGAAAGGCCCCTCCTGCCATGGCAACCCGGCACAACGGAACCCGGCCCGGTGACCGCCGCGGCCGGGCGCCCGGTCACAGGCGCGGTCACCGGCCCGTCCCACAGCGGCCGCACGAGCGCCTGCAGCGCCGGCTCGGCGTGTTTGATTCCACGGCCATCGGCCTGGGTTCCATGCTCGGCGCCGGCGTGTTCGTCGTGTTCTCCCCCGCAGCGGCCTTGGCCGGGCCGCTGCTGACACTGGCGGTCGCCGTGGCCGGCGCCATCGCGTACTGCAACGCCGTCGCGTCGGCGCAGCTGGCGGCGAAATACCCCGACAGCGGCGGCACCTATGTGTACGGGCGCCGGCAACTCGGCGAGTGGCCCGGCTTCATTGCGGGCTGGGGCTTCGTGACGGGCAAGACGGCGTCCTGCGCGGCGATGGCCTTGACGTTCGGGCACTACGTTGCACCCGCGTACGCGACGCCGCTGGCGGTCGCCGCCGTCGTGGTCCTCACCGGGGTCAACCTCCTCGGGATTTCCCGGACCGCGCTGCTGACCAGGGTCTTGCTGGCAGTGGTGCTGGCCACGCTCGTGTTCGTCGCCGCGGCGTCGCTGCTGGGCCCGCACCCGGCCGGCGCCCCCGCCGCCCACGGGGCAACAACGGCCCTCACGGCGCCGGCCGGCGGCTGGGGCGTCCTGCCGGCGGCGGGGCTGATGTTCTTTGCCTTCGCCGGCTATGCGCGGATCGCAACCCTGGGCGAGGAGGTCAAGGACCCCGCGCGCACCATCCCGCGGGCCATCCTGGCCGCACTGGCCGGCGCCTTCGTGATCTATCTGGGCCTGGCCGTGCTGCTGCAGTGGCACTTACCGCCCGAGCAGCTGGCGGGCTCGACGGCGCCGCTGCTGGACGCGGTGGAGGCCAGCGGCCTCAGCGGCGGCGTCCCGTTCGTCCAGGCGGGAGCGGCGGCCGCCTGTCTTGGCGCCTTGCTGGCGCTGATCACCGGCGTCGGCCGGACCACCCTGGCCATGGCGCGGGAACGGGACCTGCCCGGCCCGCTGGCCAGGGTGGGCCGGGCCCACACGGTCCCGTTCATCGCGGAGCTGGCGGTCGCCGCCGCCGTCGTCATCCTGCTGCTAAGCACCAACGTGCTGACCGTGGTCGGATTTTCCAGCTTCGGGGTGCTGATCTATTACGCCGTGACCAATGCCGCGGCCTTCACACTGGCCGGCCGGCCCTGGCACGCGCCGCGCTGGCTCAATGTGCTGGGCTTCTTCGGCTGCCTGGTCCTGGCCGCCACCCTGCCGCCGGCCTCCGTGCTGGTTATGGCCGCGGTGCTGGCCGTCGGTGTGGCCGGGCGGTTCCTCGTCGTGCGGTCACGCAGGTAACTAGCGGGCGGCGGTTATGCGCACGTGCAGGTCCTCCTCGGAGGGCATCCACGTGTCCGGGTCGGCGTCGTACTGCTCGCCCGTGCGGATGTCCTTGACCTGGTGCTTGCCGTCGTCGTCGGTGAACCAGACAAACGGAATGCCGCGCCGGTCGGCGAACTTGATCTGTTTGCCGAACTTCTCGGCCTTCGCGGCGACCTCCGTGGCGATGCCTCGGCTGCGCAGCTGGGCCGCGACATCCTGCGCCGCGCCCCAGCTGTCGTCGTTGTTGAGCGTCACCAGCACGGCCGTGGGCACGGAGCGCGTGGCCTTGGCAAGGTCCTGGCTCAGGATCCGCGACACCAGGCGGGTCACGCCGATCGAGAGGCCGACGCCGGGGAACTTGCGGTTGCCCTTGCTGGCCAGGGCGTCGTAGCGGCCGCCCGAGCAGATCGAGCCCAGCTGTTCGTGTCCCACCAGGACCGTTTCCACCACGGTGCCCGTGTAGTAGTCCAGGCCGCGGGCGATGCTCAGATCCGCCACCACCCGCCCGGGAGCGTGCAGGACGGCGGCGGCAATGACCTGTTCCAGCTCGTTCAGGCCCTCTTCCAGCAGCTCATTGGTGACGCCGAGCGCCCGGACCTGCTCCACGAAGGACGTGTCCGTGGTGCGGATGCCGGCGAGCTTCAGGGCAGCCTGAGCCTGGTCGTCCGTGGCGCCGAGCTCTTCCTTGAGCAACTCGGCGACCTTCGCGGGCCCGACCTTCTCGAGTTTGTCGATGCTGCGCAGGACGCCGGGGGTGTCTGTGAGCCCGATCCCGGTGTAGAAGCCCTCGGCCAGCTTGCGGTTGTTGATCCGCAGCAAGAAATCCGGGATGGGCAGCGCGTTGAGCGCCTCGGCGATCACGAGCGCGATTTCAACGTCGTAGCGGAACGGCAGCTCGCCGTCGCCTACGACGTCGATATCCGCCTGGGTGAACTCGCGGGCGCGCCCTTCCTGGGGACGTTCGCCGCGCCAGACCTTCTGGATCTGGTAGCGGCGGAACGGGAATGCCAGGTAGCCGGCGTTCTCCACGACGTAGCGGGCGAAGGGCACGGTGAGGTCGAAGTGCAGCGCCAGGGCATGCGGGTCGGCCTTGGCGGCGCTGTCCCCCTCGTCGTCCTGGAGCCGGCTCAGGCCGTAGACCTCTTTGTCGATTTCGCCCTTGCGGAGCAGCTGCCCCACAGTTTCCACGGCGCGGGTCTCGATCGAGGAGAACCCATGGAGTTCGAATGTCCGGCGCAGCGTGTCCAGCACATGGAGTTCCACCAGCCGCTCCTCGGGAAGCCACTCGGGGAATCCTGACAGGGAGGCTGTGCGTGCCATGGTGAAATTTTCTCCTCTGGTTACCACTGCAGTACTTGGTTGCTACTGCAGTATCTTCGGGCGCAGGCGTCACGCGGCATTCTCTGTCGAAACGTAACGAAGATAAGCGGCAGACCGGCCAGTCGTGCATAAACTGTGTGCGGCAGTCAGTTTATGCGTTCGGCGCCCGCTTCTTCCAACGGAGGCGGCCCGGCGGGACTGCCGGCAGCTTGCTGCTGCTGCCGCGACGGCGCCTCCGGCCCGTCACGGCCGCGGCCATACAACCAGGAGGACCATTGGCGGCCAGTTCACGCAGCGCACGTGAGGCGAAGCGGCGCGTCCAGCAGATGGAGGCCAGGCGCGGCCTGCGCCGTGACCAGGACAAGCGCCGCAAGCGCGATAACGTCATTGCCATCAGCGCCGGCACAGCGGCGATCGGCCTGGCCCTGATCCTGCAGCTCACCGTCTTTGCGTCCAACCCGACCGAAGAACAGTTCGCGGCCGTGCAGGAGGGGTTGCAGAGCCCCTCGGCGTCCGCCACACCGACCGCTGCCCCCAATGCCGCGAACATCCCCAAGCCCGAAACCGCCGCGGGCAAGACGTTCACCGGTGAGCTCAAGCTGAACCGCGGCACGCTCGGCGTCGAACTGGACGGCACGAAGGCCCCGCAGGCCGCGGCCGTTTTCAAGTCCCTGGCCGACCAGAACTTCTACAACAACGTCAGCTGCCACCGGCTGACCACGGCCGATAACTTTGGGGTCCTCCAGTGCGGCTCCAAGGCCGGGGACGGCAGCACCGACCCGAACTACACGTGGGGCCCGCTGGAAAACACCCCGGCAGACAACAAGTACCCTGCCGGAACGATCGCCGTGGCGCGGACCGGCGGGAACGCCAACGGCAACGGCACCCAGTTCTTCATTGTGTACAAGGACACCGTCATTCCGGCGGATGCTGCCGGCGGCTATACGGTGGTGGGCAAGGTGACCTCGGGGCTCGATGTGGTGAGCGGCATTGCCGCCGCCGGACTGAAGCCCGGCGGCAACGCCACCGACGGCGCACCTGTGGAACCAGTCACGATAGACTCGTTCTCACTGAAGTGACCAGCCGCGGCCCTGAAGGCCGTGGTCCCGGTATTTCCCTCCAAGCGAAAGACTTCTAGCGGTGACAGACAGTCAGAAATCCGACGAAACATTGGCAGCATCAGCTGCCAACGAAACCGAAGCCGAGGCAACCCCGGCCCAGAGTGCCGGCAATGCCGTAGACGCGGCCGGCGACACGGCCGTATCCGCAGCCCCGGCTGCGGCAGGCGAGGACGCCGCCGAATCAGCAGAGCCCGCGGCATCCGCTGAGCCGACGGAGCCCGCCGTGGCGCCGTCGGAAGAGACACCGGCCGAACCTGCCGCTGAGGCGGTTGCTGAGACCGTGGCCGAGGCCGCACCCGTGGAGATCCCGGCCGAGCCGGCGACTGAGGCAGTTGCTGAGACCGCTGCTGAGGCAGTCGTCGAGCCCGTCGCCGAGCCCGCCGCCGGGGCAGTCGTCGAGACCGTGCCCGCTGCTGCCCCGTCGCCTTCACCGGCTCCCGCGCCGGCCGCCCGGCCTGCGCCGAGCCCGGCCGCATTTGCTGCCCGGCCGAAGGCCAAGCCCTCTGCTGCCGCCCCGGCCCCCGCTCCGGCCGCCGTGTCCTCAGCCGCCTCACTGGCGGAAGCGGCCCGCTGGGGCCGCGTCGAAGGTGACGGCCACGTCTTCCTGACCGTAGACGGCACGGAATATCCCGTTGGCCAGTACCCGGGCGTCAGCGCCGACGAGGCCCTGGGCTACTTCGCCCGGAAGTTCGAGGACGTCGTGGCCCAGATCGACCTGCTTGAACAGCGGGTGAGCTCCAAGGCGCCCACCACGGACATGCAGAAGACCGTCACGCACCTGCGCGAGCAGCTCGCCGAACGCAACATGGTGGGCGACTTCCGTTCCGCCGAGGCCCGGCTGGACGCACTGGTGACCCAGATCGGCGAACTCGAAAAGGCCGAGAAGGCTGAACACGACGCCGTCCGGGCAGCTGAGCTTGCCGCCCGCGAGGCCATCGTGGCCGAGGCCGAGGAAATCGCCGGCCACGATCCCGCGCAGATCCAGTGGAAGACCTCCAGCGCCCGGATGAACGAACTCTTCGAGAGCTGGAAGACCGCGCAGAAGAGCGGCGTCCGGCTCGGCCGCAGCAACGAGGACGCGCTGTGGAAGCGGTTCCGCGCCGCCCGCACCGTTTTCGACCGGCACCGCCGCGCCTACTTCTCGCAGCTGGACAGCAACAACTCAGCAGCCAAGGCCGCCAAGGAGAAGCTGATCGCCGAAGCCGAGGCCCTTTCGTCCTCGACCGACTGGGGATTTGCCGCGGGCGAGTACCGCCGCCTGATGGATGAATGGAAGGCCTCCCCGCGCGCCAGCCGCAAGGACGACGACGCCCTGTGGGCCCGCTTCCGCGCCGCGCAGGATGTCTTCTTCACCAACCGGCAGGCAGCCAACGACGAGATCGACCAGGAATACGGTGCGAACCTGGTGGTGAAGGAAGCGCTACTCGTGGAGGCCAACGAGCTCCTGCCGATCAAGGACCTCGCGGCCGCCAAGAAGGCGCTGCAGTCCATCCGGGACCGCTGGGAAGAAGCCGGCAAGGTTCCGCGCGCGGACATGGGCCGCATCGAGGCCGGCCTGCGGAAGGTGGAGGACGCCGTCCGCCACGCCGAGGAAGAAAACTGGAAGCGCTCCAACCCGGAGACCAAGGCACGCACCAACAGCGCCCTGACCCAGCTCGAAACCGCCATCGCCGGCCTCAAGGAAGACCTGGCCAAGGCGGAGAAGGCCGGCGACGAGCGCAAGATCAAGGCAGCCCGGGAGGCCCTCGAGGCACGCCAGGCCTGGCTGGAGCAGCTCGAGCGCTCGGCGAGCGAACTCTCCTAGCCATCCGGCCCACCAGCAAGCCTGTCCAGGCCCCGTTTCGGTTATCCACATGACCGGAACGGGGCCTGTTCTATGCCCGCGGAACGGGCAACGATGGCTGAATGGTACTCACGCCCCGCACTCCCGGCGCCTTTCCGGGACCGCCTGTACAGGGGCCGCCTGTTTCGGGGCCACCTGTTCAGGGGCCGCCTGCGCGGGGACCGGAGCCCGGCGAACTCTACTCTCCCGGCACCCTGTTCTCATGGCCGGAGCTGCAGGCCATGGCCGCCGACGGCGTGCTCACACAGCTCTATCAGCGCGGCTACCTGCCACCTGGGGCCCACGCCAGTCCGCAGCTCCGTGCCCGCGCCGCGTCCCTGGCGGTGGCGCCGGCGATCAGGCAGCGCGTGGTGGCAGGGCGGATGACCGCGGCGTGGATCTACGGATGCGCGGCAGAGCCGGACCGTCTGGCCCTGCTGGTTGACGCCAACCGGCGGATTTCCAGCCTGAGGTCCGTGCGCGGCTGCACGTTCCACGAAGTTCGGTTGGGGCCGTTCGACGTCGTCAGCATGGGCGGCCTGATGGTCTCCAGCCCGCTGCGCACTGCCCAGGACATAGCGCTGCACGTTGACGCGGACCGGGCCGTGCCGGCCCTGAGGGCCCTGTTGGCCCGGCCCGAACTGGGCGTGCGCCTCCGGCTGCTCAGGCTTGCGGTCGACGCGAGCCCGCGCCTGCCGCACAAACGGGCGGCGTTGGCGAAGCTCGCCGCACTCGCTGCGCCGCCGGAGGGCTAGCTGCGGCGGCGGTTTCCGGTGGTGCGGTACACGTCGAAGACGCCGTCGATCCGGCGAACAGCGCTAAGCACGTGGCTGAGGTACTTCGGGTCGCCCATCTCGAAGGCAAACTTGGAGATTGCCACCCGGTCCGTGGACGTGTGGACGCTCGCCGCCAGGATGTTGACGTGGTTTTCGGAGAGCACCCGGGTGACGTCGGAGAGCAACGACTTGCGGTCCAGCGCCTCGACCTGGATCTCCACGAGGAACACGCTGGACTGCGTGGGCGCCCAGTCCACTTCGACGATCCGGTCCGGCTGGTCCATCAGGCCGCTCACGTTGGTGCAATCGGTCCGGTGCACGGAGACACCGGAACCGCGCGTGACAAACCCGAGGATCGGGTCCGGCGGGACCGGAGTGCAGCATCGAGCCAGCTTCACCCACACATCGTCCACGCCGCGGACAACAACACCGGAATCGGAGAAACGGGCCTTGCTGACCTGGGTGGGGATGGACACCTCGGCGAGGTCATCGTCCGGTTGTTCGTTCCCGCCGAGGCTCTCCACCAGGCGTTCCATGACGGACTGCGCGGAGGTGTGCCCGTCGCCCACGCCGGCGTAGAGCCCGGAGATGTCGGCATACTTGAAGTCTTCCGCGATCGCCGCGAGGGCGTCGTGGGTCATAAGCCGCTGCAGCGGGAGATTCTGCTTCCGCATCGCCTTGGTCAGCAGGTCCTTGCCGCGGTCGATCGCTTCCTCGCGGCGTTCCTTGCTGAACCACTGCCTGATCTTGTTTCGGGCCCTGGCGCTTTTGACGAAGTGCTGCCAGTCCTGGCTGGGGCCGGCGCCTTCGGCCTTGGAGGTAAAGATCTCAACCCAGTCGCCGTGGTTCAGTTCGCTGTTGAGCGGGACAAGCTTGCCGTTGACGCGGGCGCCAATGGTCCGGTGGCCTACCTCGGTGTGCACGGCGTAGGCGAAGTCCACGGGCGTGGATCCTGCCGGGAGGGCCATGACCTCGCCCTTGGGGGTGAAGACAAACACTTCGCGGGCGTTGATTTCAAACCGCAACGAGTCGAGGAACTCGCCGGGGTCCGAGGTCTCCTGCTGCCAGTCCACGAGGGAGCGCAGCCAGCCCATGTCGCCGTCGCGCGGGCTTCCGGGGCCGGCGGCCGTCCGGTTCGGCTGGTCCTTGTACTTCCAGTGCGCGGCCACGCCGTATTCGGCGCGCCGGTGCATTTCATGGGTGCGGATCTGGATTTCCACCGGTTTGCCGCCCGGACCGATCACCGTGGTGTGCAGCGACTGGTACATGTTGAACTTGGGCATCGCGATGTAGTCCTTGAACCGCCCGGGCAGGGGGTTCCAGCGCGAGTGCATCGCGCCCAGGGCCGCGTAGCAGTCCCGGACCGAGTCGACCAGGACGCGGACGCCCATGAGGTCGTTGATGTCGTCGAAGTCTTTGTCGCGGACGATCATCTTCTGGTAGATCGAGTAGTAGTGCTTTGGCCGCCCGGTGATGGTGGCCTTGATCTTCGCCGCCCGCAGGTCCTCGGTGATCTGGTTGCGGATGACGGACAGGTTCTTTTCACGCTCCGGGGTCCGGTCCCCCACCATGCGCACGATTTCCTCGTACACCTTCGGATACAGCGCGGCGAAGGACAAATCCTCCAGTTCCCACTTGATGGTGTTCATGCCGAGCCGGTGGGCCAGGGGTGCGAAGATTTCCAGGGTTTCGCGCGCCTTGCGGGCCGAGGACTCCGCCGAGACGAAGCGCCACGTCCGGGCGTTGTGGAGCCTGTCGGCGAGTTTGATCATCAGGACCCGGATGTCCTTGGCCATGGCGACGACCATCTTGCGCACGGTCTCGGACTGGGCCGCCTCACCAAAGCTAACCTTGTCCAGTTTGGTGACACCGTCCACCAGCATGGCCACTTCCGGGCCGAACTCGGCCTTCAGGTCAGCCAGCGTGTAGGAGGTGTCCTCGACGGTGTCGTGCAGCAGGGCTGCGGCCAGCGTCGTGCCGCTGAGGCCGAGCTCGGCGAGAATGGTGGCGACCGCGACCGGGTGCGTGATGTACGGGTCCCCGCTCTTGCGCTTTTGGCCCCGGTGGCAGCGCTCGGCAACCACGAAGGCGCGCTGGATGAGGTCGAAGTCCTCTTTGGGGTTGTTGGCACGGACCGTGCGCAGCAGCGGTTCAAGAATCGGTGAGTATGCGGGGGCGCCGCGGCCCGTCAGCCGGGCGAGGCGTGACCTCGTGCGTTCGCGCCGGCCCGGAAAGGTCGGCCGGGCGCCCGAATTGTCGACCGGCACAGGAACATCGGGACGTCCGTGAACCACAAGGTCAGTCTGAGAACCCTGGCCTTGGGCCTTGTCCGCTGGCGCCTCCGGCACCGGCGTCGAACGTTCTTCCAATGGAGCACCTCTCGCGACGGTCAATTATTCAAGTGTATTCCCGCAGCAGGATACTTCGATAACCGGCCGTGATACGGCGACGGGCCGGAGTCCGTCACAAAGGACGGTCTCCGGCCCGCCTCCTGTCCGCTCAGGACGGTCCAGGCATTGGTCCCGGCATCACCGAGGCATCACAGCATTGCGGTAGCGCCTGCGTTCAGGCTGTGGCAGGCGACGCCGGGGACGTGGCCTTCGCTGCCGCGTCGGCGCGACGCTGTTCCACCCGCTTGGCCTGCTTGAGCAGGTCAGGTTCGCCCTGCCGCAGGGCGGCGTACAGCGGCGCCGCGATGAAAATCGTGGCCGCCGTGCCCACCAGGATGCCCACAAACAGCGCCAGGGACAGGTCCCGCAGGGTTCCGGCGCCCAGCAGCCCGGCACCGATGAAGAGGATCGCGCCGACCGGGAGGATCGCCACCACCATGGTGTTGATGGAGCGGACCAGGGTCTGGTTGATGGCTAGGTTGACCTCTTCGGCGAAGGTCCGCCGGGTGGAGGCCTGGATCTCCGAGGTGTTCTCGCGGATCTTGTCGAACACCACCACGGTGTCGTACAGCGAATAGCTGAGCACCGTCAGGAAGCCGATGATGGCCGACGGCGTCACTTCGAAGTCACTGAGGCCGTAGACACCGGCGGTAATGAACATCGTGACCGCCATGCCGACAAGTGCCGAGACGGACATCTTCCAGGTCCGGAAGTACAGCGCCATCAGGACGGCGGCCAGGCCCACGAAGATTGCCAGGCCCATCAGCGCCTGCTTCGTGACGTCCGCGCCCCAAGTGGGGCCAACAAAGGTCGACGTCACTTCGTTATCCGTCACGCCGTAGGCCGTGGTGAGGCCTTCCTTGATCTGCAGCGTCTCGTCGTCGCTGAGCTTGTCCGTCTGGATACGCATGGTGGTGCCGGCGACGTTGGCCACGCGCGGCACAGACCCCGCCACGACGTCCTTGACGGCCTTCTCGCCGAGGGACGCGTCGGTGGTCTTCACGTTGGAGACGGTGAACTCGGACCCGCCACGGAATTCGATGCCGAGGTTGAAGCCGCCCTTGGCGATCGGGATCAGGATCGAGAGGGCGACGGCAATCCCGGCAATCAGGAACCAGATCTTCTTTTTGGCGACAAAGTCGTACGAGCGCTTGCCCGAATACAGCTCATTGCCGAACGTTGAGAAGTTGACCATTTACTTGCCCTCCTTGGACGCGCTCTTGGAGGAACCGGCGAGCTGCTCCTGTTGTGCCTGCTCCTGCCTTTCGGCGAGACGGCGTTCTGCAATGGTCATCCGGCGCTCGGCCTC
This sequence comes from Arthrobacter sp. 10N43, assembly GCF_056394525.1. NCBI lineage: Bacteria > Bacillati > Actinomycetota > Actinomycetes > Micrococcales > Micrococcaceae > Arthrobacter > Arthrobacter sp. 10N43. The sequence goes on from NZ_JBFTIA010000002.1 coordinate 314,564, forward strand.
GGCGGCGGCGCCGGTGTTCTTTGCGCGCACCACCGCCACGGGCTTGTCTTCCGGAGTGCGGACCCGGCCGGCTCCGCGGTACAGCGGGACGGCGCCCAGGCGCTTCGGGTCCAGACCCGAGAACCGGTGGCCGTCGCCGAAGAACTTGGTCCGGGCCAGCAGCTGCAGGGTCGGGTGGGTGAACATGAAGACCACGATGAGGTCGGCGATCGCTGTTAGGCCAAGGGTGAACGCGAAGCCGCGGACGTTGCCCACAGCCACGAAGAACAGCACCACGGCCGCGAGGAGGTTCACGGCCTTGGAGGCGAGGATGGTGCGCTTGGCCCGCTTCCAGCCGTTTTCGACGGCCGAGACCAGGCCGCGGCCCTCACGGAGCTCATCACGGATACGTTCGAAGTAGACGATGAACGAGTCCGCCGTTTGGCCGATGGCCACGATCAGGCCGGCCACGCCGGCGAGGGACAACCGGTAGTTCTCCGTCCAGCCGAGGATGGCGATCGCCAGGAACGTCAGCACACCGGCAATCACGAGGGACGCCACGGTCACCAGGCCAAGGGCCCGGTACTGGAACAGCGAGTAGACGACCACCAGGAGCAGGCCGATCAGGCCTGCGAGCATACCCATGCGCAGTTGCTCCCCGCCGAGGGTCGCAGAAATCTGCTGCTCACTTTGGATCTCGAAGCTGATCGGCAGGGCACCGAAACGCAGCTGGTCGGAGAGGGCCTTGGCGGATTCCTCGGTGAACCCGCCGGTGATCTGCGGCCGGCCGTCGGTGATGACGGCGAGCGAACGCGGGGCGGAGATGACCTGGTCGTCCAGGACAATCGCGAACTGGGCCTTCGGGTCAGAGCCGCTCTGGCCGCCGCCGGCGGCATAGAACTGGTACAGGCGCTCGGTGACTTCCTTGAACTTGGCGGTGCCGGCGTCGTCGAACTGGATGTTGACGGCCCATTCATTGGTCACGGCACCCTGGGCGCCGCGCTGCAGCTGGAACGAGGAGGACTTGATGTTCGAGCCCTTCACCTCAACCGGACCGAGGATGTACTTGATGGCCGGCGATTTCGCTGTCGCGGGCTCACAGGTCACCAGCGGCTTGGTCGGGTCTGAACGCTTCTGCTTGTCCTGGGAAGGGTTGTCGCAGTCGAGGGCCTGAAACTGCTTGTAGACCTCGGGGGTAATCCAGTTCTCGTCGCTGCTGTTGGCCGGCGCGGCCGTCGGCTTGGGCAGCTGGGCGTCCGGGGTCCGGGACGCCTCGGGGACGGCTGCGCCGGCGCCCGTCTGGATCACGGGGCGGAAGTTCATGTCGGCGGAGGCCTGGATCAGGGCGCGGGTTTCCTTGGCGGGAGTTCCCGGCAGGCTGACCACGACATTGCGGCCGGACTGCGTGCTGATTTCCGCTTCCGCGACACCCGAGCCGTCCACGCGCTGACGGATGATCGCCACGGCCTGGTTGAGCTGGTCTTCGGTGATGCCCGAACCGCCCTCAACCTTGGGCGCCAGGATCATCTGGGTGCCGCCTTCCAGGTCCAGGGCGAGCTTTGGAGCCCAGCTGGCCTGGCCGGCAATGGTGCCGCCCGCCAGGACAGCCGTCATGGCGGCGATAAGTACGCCAAGCCAGACCAGCATCCTGATGGCTGAGTTTTTGGGGCCAGTTCGTGCCATTGTCGATCTTTCTTTTATTTGCGGCGGATCCGCCGGCGCGGGCTCTGGGCCCCCGCCGGCGGATGCCCGCAACCGTTGCTTCGCGGGATAGCTCAGGTAGGCAGACTAGCTGTCTTTTTTACCTTCGTCATTGAGGCGGCGCAGGGTTTCCTCGGGAGTTTCATTGCGGGGTGCGTCGCTGAGCGGGGCGGTGCCTTCCGTGCCCTCGGCGCTGAGCTTGTCGGCAGTCAGCGAGGACGCGTCGTCGGGAACAACGGTCGGCTCCTCGGCGGCGACAACCGGCTCCACAATTTTGGTGACGGCCTGGCGGTGCACGGTGGCCGTGTTGCCGGGGGACAGTTCCAGGGTGACCTTGTTCTCCGCTTCATCGATCTCGACGATCCGGCCGAACAGGCCAAAGCTCGTCATGACCTCGACACCAGTTTCGAACTTGGACTGGAGCTGTGCCTGCTGCTGCTGGGTCTTCTTGTTGCGGCGGAACATCATGAAGACGAAGAGTCCGAGCAGGACGAAGAGGAGAATCGTCATGATGTCGATGCCGCCGCCGGCCTGCGGCTGGGTCTGGGCAGAAATAAGTCCGAACACAGGGATTGTTCCGTTCTGTACTTGCATAGCTGTTTTTCAGCAACGTCCGTTTGCTCCGGGCGGCGCGGGCAGGGGTCTGCACAGCAAGCCGGCAGAGAGACCATCCCCAGCCGCCGGCGGCTACCTGCTCTCCGCCCACGGAAACAAAACCCGAACGTGCCGAGCGTCATTCCAGTCTAAAGGGAAAAGCTGAAGGAAACGTGCTAGCGGCCGTTTCGGATCCACTGGGGACTGGTTTCTTGACCGAGATCGCCGCCGGACCCGCCCGGCTGGCCCTCGCTGGGCTCATCCTGCGGGTCCCCGCCCAGCTCATCGGCCTGGAACAACTCCAGCGGATCCTGCCCGAAGACGCCGGCCGGGACGGCGAAGCCGAGATGGGTCCACGCCGGTGCCAGGGCAATGCGGCCCCGCGGGGTCCTGCCCAGCAGCCCTTCACGCACCAGGTAAGGCTCGGCGACCGTTTCCACGGTCTCCGTTTCCTCACCGACGGCGATCGCGAGGGTGGACAGGCCCACGGGCCCACCGCCGAATTTGGTGATGAGGGCTTCGAGGACTGCACGGTCCAGCCGGTCCAGGCCGCGCTTGTCTACCTCATACATGTCCAGTGCCGCGGACGCCGCCCGGGCATCAATTTGCTCGATACCGTGAACGAGCGCCCAGTCCCGGACCCGGCGCAGGAGCCGGTTGGCGATGCGCGGCGTGCCCCGGGAGCGTCCGGCGATCTCGCTGAATCCCGCCGAATTGACCTTCAGATCCAGGAGGCCGGCCGAACGGCGCAGGACCAGTTCCAGCTCCTCCACGGAGTAAAACTCCAAGTGGCCGGTGAAACCGAACCGGTCCCGCAGCGGCCCGGGGAGCAGGCCGGCCCGCGTGGTGGCGCCCACCAGCGTGAAGGGCGGCAGTTCCAGCGGGATAGCCGTGGCGCCGGCGCCCTTGCCGACGACGATGTCGACGCGGAAGTCCTCCATCGCCATGTACAGCATTTCCTCGGCTGGCCGGGACATGCGGTGGATTTCGTCCAGGAACAGGACCTCACCCTCCGAAAGGGAGGACAGGATGGCTGCGAGGTCGCCGGCGTGCTGGATGGCCGGGCCACTGCTGATCCGCAGCGGGACGTTCATTTCGGCCGCGATGATCATGGACAGCGTGGTCTTGCCCAGGCCGGGAGGGCCGGAGAGCAGCACGTGGTCTGCGCTGCGCCCGCGCATGCGTGAGGCCTCCAGGACGAGGGAAAGCTGCTTGCGGACACGGTGCTGGCCCACGAAGTCGTGCAGGTTCTTGGGCCGGAGTGCGGCTTCGATGACGCGCTCCTCCGGCTCCTCTCCCCCGGCGACGATCGACTGCTCAGCCACGCGCGCCTACCCGGTTACCGGCGCGGGCGCCGTCCTGGCCCAGCCAGCGCAGGGTTGCGCGGAGGATTTCGGCCACGTTGCCGTTCTCGGCCAGGTCCGGGGAATCGGCCAGGGATTTCTCGATGCTGGCGGTGGCGTCCTTTTCGGACCAGCCAAGGCTGGTCATCGCGGCGACGACCTGCGGCTTCCAGACGGATTCCGCGGAAGCCAAAGGGAGCGGCGCGCCGGACGCACCAGCAGTGCCGTGCGGGACGAGTTTGCCGGCGAGCTCCAGCACGATCCGGCCGGCCACCTTCGGCCCGATCCCGGGGACCTTCGTGAAGGCCTTGCCGTCGCCGGAGTGGGCGGCCACCCGGATGGCTTCCGGTTCGTGGACGGCAAGCACAGCCAGGGCGAGGCGGGGACCGACACCGCTGACGCTGAGCAGCACGTCAAACACTTCGCGCTCGTCGTCGCTGCCGAAGCCGAACAGGGTCAGCGAGTCCTCCCGCACGATCAGCGAGGTGAAGAGCTTCCCCTCTTCGCCCACCCGGAGCCCGCTGAGGGTCTGCGGCGTGGCATTGACGCTCATGCCGGCACCGTTGAGGTCGATCACGGCGGAGGACAGGCCAACATGCGCAACGGTTCCGCGAAGAAAACTAATCAAGGCCGGGCTCCTGGGTCTGCAGCCGGCCAAAACACAGATGGCAAGCCGGCTATCCGAACATATCTACGAATACCCTACCAAGCCCAGCGGCGGCACAGGCGGACATTCAGCGCGCACGGCGCGCTTTTGCCTCCGCGTCCGCCCATGCCCGCTGCGCCGGCGTGAGCGACTGGCTGCCCGGCCCCGTCGTCGACACAGCGGCGCCGCTGCCGGCCCGCCAGGCGTGGGTGATTGCCAGTGCCAGGGCGTCGGCGGCGTCGGCGGGGCGCGGTGGCGCATCCAGCCGGAGGATCTTCGTTACCAGTTTGGTCACGGCGTCCTTGTTCGATGTTCCGCTGCCCGTGACGGCGGCCTTGACCTCGGACGGGGTGTGCAGCGCCACCGGGATGCCGCGGCGCGCGGCGGCGGCAATCACCACGCCGGAGGCCTGCGCCACCCCCATGACCGTGCTGACGTTGAGCTGGGAAAACACCCGTTCCACGGCGAGGACGTGGGGTTCGTACTTGTCCAGCCATTCATCAATGGACGTGGCAATGACCAGCAGCCGCTGGTCCAGGCTCTCCTCGGGGGAGGTTCCCACGACGCCGAAGGCCACCATGGTGGCCCGCCGGTTCTTTTCGACGTCGACGACGCCGATCCCGCAACGGGTGAGGCCCGGGTCAACCCCCAGGACGCGCAGGGTCAAGACCGGGCCTCAAAATCACGGCTAGGTGAGCGTGTCACTCGGCTTCCAGTGCGGCCTGCACTTCGTCGCTGAGATCGGCGTTGCTGTAGACGTTCTGGACGTCGTCGAGCTCTTCCAGGGCGTCCACGAGCTTCATGAACTTCTTGGCGGCGTCGAGGTCCAGCGGCACCTGCATGGACGGCACGAACTCGGCCTCATCGGTGTCGTAGTCGATTCCGGCTTCCTTGAGCGCGTCGCGGATGGCCTGGAGGTCGGTCGGCTCAGAGTGGATCTCGAAGGTGTCTCCGTTGTCCTTGACTTCCTCGGCGCCGGCGTCGAGCACTGCCATCAGGACGTCGTCCTCGCTCAGGCCGTTCTTGGGCAGGGACACGACACCCTTGCGGCTGAAGAGGTAGCTGACCGAACCGGGATCGGCGATCGTGCCGCCGTTGCGGGAGATGGCGAGCCGGACCTCAGAGGCGGCACGGTTCTTGTTGTCCGTGAGGCACTCGATCAGCAGCGCGGACCCCTGCGGGCCGCGGCATTCGTACATGATCTCGGTGTAGTCAACGACCTCGCCGGTGAGGCCGGCGCCGCGCTTGATGGCGCGGTCGATGTTGTCTGCGGGCACCGAGGTCTTCTTGGCCTTGGTGACAGCAAGTTCCAGGCTCGGGTTGCCGGAAAGGTCCGGGCCGCCCATGCGCGCGGCGACTTCGATGTTCTTGATCAGCTTGGCGAACGACTTGGCCCGGCGGCTATCAAGGATGGCCTTCTTATGCTTGGTCGTCGCCCATTTGGAGTGGCCTGACATGCTTTACGCTTCTCCTCTGATCATTCGAATAAACAGTTCATGCACGCGCTTTTCCCCCGTCACTTCCGGGTGGAAGGAGGTGGCCAGCAGCTTGCCGGAACGCACAGCAACAATTCTAGCCGTCCCGTCCAATGATTCGGGGTGGCCGGCTTTGGACGGTTCCACCTGGGCGAGGACTTCCACACCGTTGCCGACGCGCTCCACCCAGGGCCCACGGATGAAGACGGCATGGACAGGCGCCACGACGCCGGCGTCGGCGCTGAAGCCGAGCCCCCGGAAGTCAAGGTCCGTCTCGAAGGACTCGCGCTGCCGGCCAAAGGCGTTGCGGCGCACGGTGATGTCCAGCCCGCCGAACGTCTGCTGCGGGTTGCCGGCAAGGTCCGTGGCCGCGTCCGCGATCTCGTCCGCCAGCAGGATCATGCCGGCGCACGAGCCGTAGACGGGCAGGCCGGCCTGGATGTGTTTACGCAGCGGATCCCGGAGACCGAAGATCCTGGAGAGCTTGTCGATCGTGGTCGATTCGCCGCCGGGGATGATCAGGCCGTCCAGGCCGTCAAGTTCGGCGGGGCGTCGGATCCCGACGCCGGTTGCACCGGCGGCTTCGACGGCGTGCAGATGCTCCCGGAAATCGCCCTGGAGCGCCAGGACGCCGATCCGGAGGCCCGAACCCACGCGGGATTCAGGGAGGAAAGAGGGGGTGGTCATCCCCACAGCATAATGCTCTGCGCTCGCGCGGTACGCATGGAGATCGCATGCACAGGCCCCCTGCGTCCGGGTTCCATGCCTCTGCTGGGATATATTACAGAGCATGCTTTACTTCAGCGTTCCGCTCGGCAAGCTCGTCCGCCGGGTCTCCCGGCTCAGGGGCGGAGGCTCGGCCCTTCCCGGGCTTGTGGTCGAAAAAATCGATCCCGGTTTCATGCAGCGGACACTGTCCGAGCTGCCGCTGGGGGTCGCCGTCGTCAGTGGCACGAACGGAAAGACGACCACCACGAAAATGGTGGTGGAGCTGCTCGAGAGCCAGGGGCTGAAGGTCTTCACCAACCGTACCGGGAGCAACTTCACCCGCGGCGTCGCCGCGGCACTCCTGGGCGAGGTGGACTGGCGCGGCCGGCTCGATGCCGACGTCGCGGTCCTGGAACTGGACGAGGCGCATGCGGTGCACTTCGTCAACAAGGTCCCGCCGCGCTACAGCCTCCTGCTCAACGTCCTCCGCGACCAGCTGGACCGTTTCGGCGAGATCGACAAGACCGCCGACCTGCTCCAGCACATCGCGTCCAAGACCACCGGGACCGTGGTCCTGAACCGGGAAGACCCCCGCGTCGCCCGGATCGCCCAGGCCCTGGACGGGCCCGAGGTGCTCTACTTCGGGCTGGACGATTCGCTGCTGAGCACCTTCCCCAACGATGACGACATGCGCGCGGCGCCGGGGAGCCCGGTGCCGGTAGCCCCCGCCCGGGCGGACGCCGACGTCGTGCTGCGCCGCGTGGGTGCCGATGACGCCGATTTCGAGTACGACGGCGCGACGGTCACCACGGCCATGAAGTTGCGCGGTGTCTACAACATCTTCAACGCCGCCGCCGCACTGACCCTGGCGCGGGCGATCTCTGGTGCCCGCGGCACGGGCACCGACCAGGCGGGTCTGCTCACGGCGCTGTCCAAGGTGGCGCCGGCGTTCGGCCGCGGCGAAAGCCTGGTGGTCGACGGCCTGCCGCTGGAGCTGGTGCTGGTCAAGAACCCCAGCGGTTTCCGGCTCGGCCTGAAATCCTTCCCGGCGGCCGGGTACGCCACGATGATCGCGATCAACGACAACTATGCGGACGGCCGGGACATGTCCTGGCTCTGGGACGTCGAATTCGACACCCTCCGAGACGACGGCGTGGACCAGCTCACCGGTTCCCGCGCCTACGACATGGCGCTGCGGCTGCAGTACGACGACGTCGCCATCGGCGCCGTCGACACCGAGATCGCGCCGGCGCTGGCGGCGTTCATCCGCGGCGGCCAGGGCAAGCCGAAGAGGATCTTCTGCACCTACACGGCCATGCTCGCCATCCGCCGCGAGCTGTCCAAAATCACCACAGTGGAGGTGGTCTCATGACCCCCCGGTCCCCCGAAGCCCCGCACGAGCCCTCCTTCGGGCACGAGCTTCCGCCCGAACATTCCGCGGCCCCCGGCAAGGGAACCATCCGGGTCCTGCAGCTCTACCCGCGGGACATGAACATCTACGGCGACTGGGGCAACGCCCTGGTCCTCGCCCAGCGGCTGCGCTGGCATGGCTACACCCCGGAACTGCTCGAATACAACGTTGGTGACGAGTTCCCGGCGGACGTTGACCTCATTGTCGGTGGCGGCGGGCAGGACAGCGGTCAGCTCGTCATCCAGGACGATCTCCTTTCGCGCGAGTCTGCGCTGAGGCAGCTTGCGGATGACGGCACGCCCATGCTCGTGATTTGCGGGCTGTACCAGCTCTTCGGGAAGTTCTTCAAGACCCGGCTCGGCTCGGTCCTGCCGGGCATCGGCATCCTGGACGTGGAGACCCACGGCACCGACGAGCGCCTGATCGGCAACGTCACCGTCTCCTCCCCCGAGTTCGGCAGCATCCTGGGCTATGAGAACCACAGCGGGCAGACCACGCTGGGACCCGGCGTCCAACCGCTCGGCACCACCGCCAAGGGCACCGGGAACAACAGCACCGACGGCCAGGAAGGGGCCCGTTACAACAACATCGTGGCGAGCTACCTGCACGGGTCGTTGCTGCCCAAGAACCCGGCCCTCGCGGACTTCCTGATCCGGACCGCCGTCGAACGCAAATTCGGCAGCTTCACGCCGGGCGCCCCGGACGATTCCTACGCTGTGCTGGCGCGGGAACATGCCGCCCGCCGGCCCCGCTGATCCGGATGGCAGGCACTCCTGAAGGCACGATCCTGATCGGGCGCGACACCCCGGAGCGTCCGGACGTCCTGCAGCTTCTGGACGAGCACCTCGCCGACATGTACGCGACCTCCCCGCCGGAGAGCGTCCACGCCCTTGACCCCGCGGCACTGGCCGGGCCGGGCATCAGCTTCTGGACCGCCCGGGGTGAGACGCGGCTGTTGGGCTGCGCAGCGCTGAAACACCTCGCTCCCGGCGACGCCGAGATCAAGTCCATGCGCACTGCGGCAGCAGCCCGCGGGCGCGGCGTTGCCTCGGCACTGCTCCGCCATCTCCTGGCCGAGGCCCGGCACAGCGGGTGCCGGCGGTTGTTCCTGGAGACGGGGAGCCAGGAATTTTTCGCTCCCGCCCGGCGGCTCTACGAGCGGCACGGCTTCGTGGAGTGCCCGCCGTTCGCCGGCTACCGGCCCGACCCCAACAGCGTCTTCATGACCCTGGAGCTCGACGCCGGATAACTGCGCGGTACCTGGCCGCCGGCCCAGTGGCGCTGCCTAGCGCCCGGACACCGTCCGGATATCCAGCCCGTCGTCGGGCCCGGGGGTTCGAAGATGCGGGCCAGGTGCCGGACAGAGCTAGGAGATGGCACGCCGTTGCCATCGGCGATGCCCAACCGTCTGGTCATTGCAGGTCCGTATCGCTGGATCCGCAATCCGATGGCGGTCACGGGCATTGTCCAGGGCGCTGCGATTGGCCTCATTCTTCAGTCACGGCTTGTCATCGCCTACGCAGTCGTGGGCTCGCTGGTGTGGAACTACGCCGTCAGGCCGCTTGAGGAATCTGACCTCAAAGAACGGTTTGGCGAAGAATTCCAGCAATACCGCGACACGGTGCGCTGCTGGATTCCTAAAGTATCGAAGAGCCAGAGTTCTCAGTGGCGCTGACTGTGTCACTTTGGAGAGCTTCTGCGCCCGTATGCGTGACCGGATTCTGCGGATGCCCCGTGAGGGTGTTTCAGGTTTCGGGATGAGCCAGGCGGCCCAACAGGGTTACCGCGTCGTTGAGGGGCACCGGCCGGAAGAACTGTTCGTCTGCGAGCTCGACCGCGGCAATTGCGCGGGGCGCCAAGTCGGCTCCGGCGTCGGTGACGCGCAGCCGCTTGGCGCGGGTGTCGGCCGGATCGACTTCACGCTCGATGAGTCCTTTGTCTTCCAGTGTGCGTAAAACCTGGGAGGTCATCTTGACGTCGGTGCCGGCTTGGCGGGCCAGGGCCAGCTGGTTGGGATGCTCACCCTGGGTGTTGAGCCACCAGGCGCAGGCGAGCAACACGAACTGCACGTGGGTGATACCAAGCGGGGCCAAGGCTGTGGCGATGTCGCGTTGCCAGCGCAGAGTGGCGTGCCAGAGCAGGAATCCGGGGCTGTCGCCGGGGCTGAGGGGCATTAGCCGCGAGCCATCCTTACCAGGGCAGTCATCGTGTCGGGCCAGTCGGCGGTGATGCCCGGACCAATCTCAGGCCCGGTCTCGTCGGCGCCGTCACCGGTGATCTCCATCCGGTACACCACCCGGATCCGGCCCTGATCGATCCGGTCGATGCGGTGGGTGGTGCGGAGCAGGAGACCGTTGAAGCGGGCCTCGTCGACAAATAGTTCGTCCTCGACCGCCTCGGCGATGAGCAAGAGTATCGGATCCTCCCCCGGGGGTGTCATCGCGATCTGTGTGCCTGCGGTGAATGGACCGCTGAATTCGATCTTCTCGATCTCGGCGTTCCAGGCGCCCCAATTCCCAACGTCGGCCCAGAGCCGCCAGACCGCCTGGGGCGTGGCGCTGGTCTCGATGCTGTTTTCGTATTCCCACATGAGATGCCTCCTCCACTGGATAATCCATACAGAAATAATCTCTACAGAGATTATCTGCGCAGAGACTATGTTTGTCTAGTGCCTCCCTTGCTGACACGATCGTCCGCCCAAACCACTAATCGTCAATGGCCGCGAGGCCGCGGCGTTTCATCTCGGCGAGGCCATCTCGCATGGCCTGCAACTGATCGGGCGAGTGTCCTACCCAATCCACGAGTTCACCGACGACTTCCACCGGCTCCCGGGTCAGGTAAGGGTGGGATTGCCGGTTCACCCTGTGCGGCAACAATGCTTGCCTGGGCCCAGTGTGCCATCAGCGGGACCGGACAAAGGCCAGGACGTCCCGCGGTACCCGCCGGCTGGATCCCGCCCGGACGTGCCCCCACCGCTCATAGATGATCAGGGTGCAGTCCGGAATCAGCCGGGCCGTCTCCTCCGCCACTGCCCTCGGGAAGAACGCGTCCCGGCCGCCGCAGAGCAGCAGGACGGGCGGCCGGATGAGCGGCAGGACCGACCGAGCGTCGAAGGCCAACCCGGCCCGGGCTTCGGTGAGCACGTCCGCGGCCGGGCAGCCGGGCCGCCCCAGCACGCGCCTGCCAACGACGAGTCCCAGCAGCTCCCGAAGCCAGCGGGTCCGCTGACCCGGGAGGACGTACTCCGTCAGGGCGGTCCCGGCGCGGCTTGGGTCTCCGGCGGCGACGGCGGCGGCCATCCGGTGATCCACGTCCTTGCCCCACGGGCTGAGCTCGGCTGCCGTGGCCACTAGGGCGATGTGCCCGAAGGATTCCGGATGGCGCGCGGCCAGGCACTGCCCGATCATCCCGCCGAAGGACTTGGCCAGCACCAGATCGATCCGGCCGCCGAACTCCTCCGCAATCAATTGGGCGTAGTCCTCGGCCATGTCGGCGCTGGTGTGCGAGGCCGGCATGTTCCGCCGGCGGGTGACAATCCAGATGGCGTAGCCGGCCTCCAAGTAGGCATCAAACTCCCGGCGGAACAGTTCCCCCAGCAGCCCGTGCGGCACAACGCTCCCCGGGCCGCCCTGGACGTAGAGCAGGGACTTGGCACCCCGGCCCCACGTCACGTATTCCATCCCGTTGCGGAATACCCCGCTCCGCACGGTCTGGTCCAACCCGGCTACCCGCGCCACCATAACCTGGCCTACGGCGTGGTCTGCGGCTGCCGGAGCAAGGCCGCAAAGTCGGCCGGCCGGGTGGCCGGCCACCAGTGGCCGCTGTCAACCCTGGTGATGGTCACATCGTCCACCCACGTTTCGAGCCCCTCGACAAGAGCGGGCGCGAGGAACGGATCCTTCAGGGGCACCACCACATGGACAGGCACGGTCACCCGGCCCGGGGCGGGCCGGGTGCGCCGGCCGCGGAAGTCGATCCGGAAGTTGCTTCGGTACAGGGCCAGGCCGCGGACCGGATCGTTGCCGACGTCGCGCTTGGCCGTCTTCTCGTAGCGCCGGGTGAGGATCAGCCGCCAGGCGGCTTCCGGCAGGACGGGGACGAGGAACGCGCCGATGTACCAGCTGCGCAGCAGTTGGCCGGCAACCTGCTGCCAGGCCCCAGGCGTCCGGACGCGTCCACGGATCCAGCGGGAGAAATGTCCCAGGTCGGGGCCGGAAATGCTGGTGTACCGGGCGATCCGGCCGCCTGCCCTGGGGTCCTGGACGACGGCCCAGCCCTGGATCGACCCCCAGTCGTGCCCCACCAGGTGGACAGCCGTGGCGCCCACCCCGGCCAGTACGGCGAAGGCATCGTCGACCAGGGCTTTCATGGAGTAGTCCCCGCCCGGGCCGTGGACGGCAGAGGCGCCCGCGTTCCGCGTGTCATAGGCCACCACGTGATGGGTCCGGGCGAGTTCGCGGATGGCCGGAAGGAACACCCGGTGATCGTCCGGGTAGCCGTGCACCAAGAGCAGGCTTGATACCTCCGGGCCCGGTTCCGGTCCAAACTCGTAGACGGCCAGCTCCGCGCCGGGCACGGTGACAGCCCGGCGCCGTTCGTTCAATGTCTCCATGAGCTCCGTCTCCATGTGCTCCGCTTCCATATGCCCTCCTACGGTCCCCGGAATCCAGCAGGTTCCCCATCCTACGGTGGCGCCATCACAAACCGGCGCCATCACAAAACACCGAAGTGATCGTTGAGAACCCGGGCCGTGCATGAAAGAGTCACTTCATGACCAATCCCCTCCTGAGCCCCAGCACCCTGCCCTACGGACTGCCTCCCTTTGCGGACATAGTGGACGCGCACTACGCCGAGGCCGTTGAGGCGGGCCTGGCCGGGCACCTTGCCGAAATCCAGGCCATTGTGGACGACCCCGAGGCCCCCTCCTTCGAGAACACCGCCCTGGCCATGGAACGCTCCGGCCGGCTCCTGGAACGGGCCGCCGCGTCCTTCTTCACGCTCGTTTCCGCGGACGCCTCCGATGCCATCCAGGAGCTCGAGACCCGGCTGTCCCCGCTCTTTGCCGCCCACCAGGACGCCGTCTACCTCAACCGGGGCCTCTACGAGCGCTTCGCGGCCCTGGACACCGCCGTCCTGGACGCAGAGTCCGCACGGCTCGTGGAGGAATACCTCAAGGAGTTCCGTGCCTCGGGCATCCAGCTGGACGACGCCGGGCAGGAACGGCTCAAGGACGTCAACGCCGAGCTTTCCCGGCTCGGCACCGAGTTCGGGCAGCGGGTCAAGGAAGGCATGAAGTCCGCCGCCCTCCTGCTGGACGACGCCGCCGACCTCACCGGGCTGCCCGCCGACGACGTCGCCAGTGCCGCCGAGGCTGCCCGCACCGCCGGGCACGAGGGCAAGTTCCTGCTGACCCTGATCCAGCCAAGCAACCAGCCGGCCATGGCCGCCCTGGCGAACCGGGATGTCCGCCGGCGGCTCTACGAGGCCTCGATCGGCCGCGGCAGCGACGGCGGCAGCCTCGATGTTCTCGATTTGGTCAAGGACATGGTCCGGCTCCGCGCTGAGAAGGCCACCCTTCTGGGGTTCGCGAACTTCGCCGAGCTCAGTGTGGACCGGCAGACGGCACCGGACTTCCAAGCGGTCCAGGCCATGATGAGCCGGCTGGCCCCGGCCGCCGTCCGCAACGCCGACGCCGAGGCGGAGGCGCTGGCCAAGGCCGCCGGCCACCCGCTCGAGGCCTGGGACTGGGCGTATTACTCGGCCCAGGTCAAGCGCGAGCGGTATGCGGTGGACGAGCAGGCCCTGCGCCCCTACTTCGAGCTGGACCGGGTCCTGAATGATGGTGTGTTCTTCGCGGCGAACGCTCTCTACGGGATCACGTTCCACGAACGCGCAGACCTCGACGGCTACCACCCGGACGTGCGCGTCTGGGAAGTGACAAATTCGGACGGCACGGACCTGGGCCTGTTCCTGGGCGACTACTACACCCGCGACACGAAGCGGGGCGGGGCATGGATGAATTCCCTCGTCGAACAGTCCGGGCTGCTGAACACCCGACCGGTGGTGATCAACAACCTGAACATCTCCAAGCCGCCGGCGGGCGAGCCCACGCTGCTGACCCTGGACGAACTCCGCACCACCTTCCACGAGTTCGGCCACGCCCTGCACGGCCTGTTTTCGGCCGTCACGTATCCTCGGTTCTCCGGTACCAACGTGCCGCGGGACTTCGTGGAGTACCCGTCGCAGGTCAACGAAATGTGGATCATGTGGCCCGGGGTCCTGGCCAACTATGCCCGGCACCATGCCACCGGAGAGGCCCTGCCGCAGGAAACGGTGGACAAACTCACCGCCGCGCAGCTCTGGGGCGAAGGCTTCGCCACCACCGAATACCTCGGCGCCGCCCTGCTCGACCTGGCGTGGCATGTCCTGGACGGCTCCGATATCCCCGAGGACGCGGTCGAGTTCGAGGCGAAAGCCCTGGCAGCGGCCGGCGTCGCGCACAGCCTGATCCCGCCGCGCTACCGCACCGGATACTTCCAGCACATCTTCGCGGGCGGCTGGTACGCCGCCGGCTACTACTCCTACATCTGGAGCGAGGTCCTGGACGCCGACACTGTGGAATGGTTCAAGGACAACGGAGGCCTCAGCCGCGCCAACGGCGACTTCTTCCGCGCCGAACTGCTGTCGCGCGGCAACAGCCGGGACCCGCTGGAGTCATTCCGGACCTTCCGGGGCCGGGACGCCGACCTCGGACCGCTGCTGAAGCGCCGCGGCCTGGACTAACCCTTCATCGATTGCTCCGCAGACGCCCTTTAGGAGCCTGATAAGGGCAGTTACGGAGCAATCGACGGGGAAACGACGACGGCGGCGAGTCACCGAAGAAAGGTGACTCGCCGCCGTCGCGTTCGACTGCTTCTCCACAAACTCGGCGCCGAGGCGCCTCGCTTATGGAGCCTCTGCAGCCTCACTTATTAAGCCAAGCAGGTTAGGCGCGATTGTCGCCTAGTGCTACCAGCCGCGCTCGGCGAGGCGGTGCGGCTGCGGGATCTCGTCGACGTTGATGCCGACCATGGCCTCGCCCAGGCCGCGGGAGGCCTTGGCGATCTCGTCCGGGTCGTCGTAGAAGGTGGTGGCCTTCACGACGGCTGCGGCACGCTGGGCCGGCTTGCCGGACTTGAAGATGCCGGAGCCGACGAACACGCCGTCGGCGCCGAGCTGCATCATCATCGCGGCGTCGGCCGGGGTGGCGATGCCGCCGGCGGTGAACAGCACCACCGGGAGCTTGCCGGTCGCGGCAACTTCCTTGACCAGTTCATACGGGGCCTGCAGTTCCTTGGCCGCGACGTAGAGCTCGTCCTCGGGCAGGGAAGAGAGCTTGAGGATCTCGGCGCGGATCTGGCGCATGTGCGTGGTGGCGTTGGAGACATCGCCGGTGCCGGCCTCGCCCTTGGACCGGATCATCGCCGCGCCCTCGTTGATGCGGCGCAGGGCCTCACCGAGGTTGGTCGCACCGCAGACGAAGGGAACGGTGAACTTCCACTTGTCGATGTGGTTGGTGTAGTCGGCCGGGGTCAGGACCTCGGACTCGTCGATGTAGTCCACGCCGAGGGACTGCAGGACCTGCGCCTCGACGAAGTGGCCGATCCGGGCCTTGGCCATGACGGGCACGGACACAGCGGCGATGATCTTGTCGATCATGTCCGGATCGGACATGCGGGACACGCCGCCCTGCGCGCGGATATCGGCCGGAACGCGTTCCAGAGCCATCACGGCCACGGCACCGGCGTCTTCGGCGATGCGGGCCTGCTCGGCGTTGACGACGTCCATGATGACGCCGCCCTTGAGCATCTCAGCCATGCCGCGCTTGACGCGGTTGCTGCCCGTGACGTTCTTCGCGGACGCGCCGGCTTCGCTGCTTACATCAGGTGTAGACACAAAAACCCCTATGGGTAGATAGATGACCTCGCCGGGGCGCGGACGGCACGTTCATGCCGTGTCTCGCACACACCGGATTACCGGATCCATTGGCCGGTAAAGCTAATACTATCCCCCGGCCGGGGCGCCGCAGAATTCGGGTTACAGCAGCCGAATTCCGCGCAGTGCCGGGCGTTCCGCGCGTCCACCGGAGGGGCCTGCGGCGCGGTCAGCCGGCCCGTTCCGGGGTGGTGCCCTCGGGTTCCTCCAGAGACTGGCGGTGGACGGTCACAATGCGCTGGATCACTGTCACCAGGCTGGCGGCCGCGAGGAGGCACAGCGTCACGAAAAGTACGACGACGGGCAGGCCGAGTCCCGTGAATCCGGTGACCACCAGCACGGATACGAGCCGCTCGGCGCGCTCGGCGATGCCGACGTTGGCGTGAAAGCCCAGGGCTTCGGCCTTGGCCCGAGCGTAGGAGACCACCATGCCCAGTACGAGGCAGACGATGGCGGCGATGGCGATGGGCGGGTTGGCACCGCCGGTGAAGAACCACACGGCGAGGCCCGCGAACAGGGCGCCGTCGGCGACGCGGTCCAGGGTGGAGTCCAGGAAGTTGCCCCACCGGCCGCCGCGGTGCTGCATCCGCGCCATGATGCCGTCAATGACGTCGGAGAAAATGAACGCCGTGATGAACAGCGTCCCCCACCAGAGCTGCCCGAGCGGATAGAAAACCAGGGCGCCGATCACCACGCCGAGCGTCCCGACCACCGTCACGGCGTCCGGAGACACCCCGATCCGCAGCAGCCAGCGGGCAACCGGGGAGAACAGGGCGGTGAAGAACCCCCGGGCGTGCCTGTTAAGCATCCTTCTCCCCGGCTGTTTCCTGCGGCGCTGGCATTTCCTGGGGCCAGGCGTCGGCGACCTGCTGGCGAACCTCGCCGAGGGTTTGGGTGATCGCCTTGGTCTGGGCGATGATGGGGAAGAAATTTCCGTCCCCGCCCCAGCGGGGCACCACGTGCTGGTGCAGGTGCCCGGCGATGCCGGCCCCGCCGGTGACGCCCTGGTTCATGCCCAGGTTGAAACCGGAGGGGTTGGCGACCTTGCGCAGCACCCGCATGGCCGTCTGGGTCAGTTCGGCGAATTCCGCCGTTTCCTCGACGGTGAGGTCCGTGTAGTCGGGGATGTGCCGGTAGGGGCAGACAAGCAGGTGTCCCGGGTTGTACGGGAAGAGGTTCAGCACCACGTAGCTGGTCCTTCCCCGGTACACGATCAGGGAGTCCTCGTCCGCCCGGTCCGGGGCGGCACAGAACGGGCAGTCGTCCGGGTTCTTAAACTGCTGCTGGCCGCCCTTGATGTACGCCATCCTGTGCGGGGTCCACAGGCGCTGGAAAGCGTCCGGGACCCCGGCCAGGCCGAAGTCGTCCGTCACGGCGTGGTCGCCCGGATACTCCGGCCCGGCCCCTGTGGAATCCTGCACGCGCTGCCCTTCCGTCTGCCTAGCTGGTCCGGTTCCGGACAGCGTCGACAATCCGCTGGACGGCCTCGGCCACGGGCACGCCGTTGTCCTGGCTGCCGTCGCGGAACCGGAAGGACACGGCTCCGGCCTCGGCGTCGTCTCCGCCGGCGATCAGCACGAACGGGATCTTGTCCTTGCTGGCCGTGCGGATCTTCTTCGGGAACCGGTCCGAGGAAATATCCACCTCGGCCCGGATGCCGGCCGCCTTGAGCTGGTCCACGACGTCGAACATGTAGTCGTTGAAGGCCTCCGCCACCGGGATGCCTACCACCTGCACGGGAGCCAGCCAGGCCGGGAAGGCGCCGGCGTAGTGCTCGGTCAGCACGCCCATGAAGCGCTCCACGGAGCCGAACAGGGCGCGGTGGATCATTACGGGCCGCTGCCGGGTGCCGTCGGCGGCCTGGAACTCGAGCTCGAAGCGTTCGGGCAGGTTGAAGTCCAGCTGGATGGTGGACATCTGCCAGGTGCGGCCGAGTGCATCCTTGGTCTGGACGGAAATCTTGGGGCCGTAGAACGCGGCTCCGCCCGGATCCGGGACGAGTTCAAGCCCGGAGGCCTCGGCCACCTCGGCGAGGGTGCGGGTGGCTTCCTCCCACGTGGCGTCGTCGCCGACGAACTTGTCCTCGTTCTTGGTGGAGAGCTCGAGGTAGAAGTCGTCCAGGCCGTAGTCTTTGAGCAGGCCGAGGACGAAGTTCAGGGTGGTGGTGAGCTCATCCTTCATCTGCTCGCGGGTGCAGTAAATGTGGGCGTCGTCCTGGGTCATGCCCCGGACGCGGGTCAGGCCGTGCACCACGCCGGACTTCTCGTAGCGGTAGACCGAGCCGAACTCGAAGAGCCGCAGCGGCAGTTCGCGGTAGGACCGTCCCCGGGACCGGAAGATCAGGTTGTGCATGGGGCAGTTCATCGGCTTGAGGTAGTAGTCCTGGCCGGGCTTGCGGACCGTGCCGTCCTCGTTCAGCTCCGCGTCGATGTGCATCGCCGGGAACATGCCCTCCTTGTACCAGTCCAGGTGGCCGGAGACTTCGTAGAGGTGGCCCTTGGTGATGTGCGGGGTGTAGACGAAGTCGTAGCCGGCATCCACGTGGCGCTGCCGGGAGTAGTCCTCCATGGCCTTGCGGATGATGCCGCCCTTGGGGTGGAACACCGGCAGGCCGGAGCCGAGCTCGTCCGGGAAGGAGAACAGGTCCAGCTCCGCGCCGAGCTTGCGGTGGT
Source organism: Arthrobacter sp. 10N43 (assembly GCF_056394525.1). Taxonomy (NCBI): domain Bacteria; kingdom Bacillati; phylum Actinomycetota; class Actinomycetes; order Micrococcales; family Micrococcaceae; genus Arthrobacter; species Arthrobacter sp. 10N43. The sequence continues at coordinate 333,067 of NZ_JBFTIA010000002.1, forward strand.
CGCGGCGCTCGGCCTCGGCAATCCGCTCCTGGTAGGCCTTGAGCGCATCCTTGGTGGGCCAGGCGGTGCCGTAGATGCGCTGCAGCTGCTGGTTGTTCTGGTTGCCCAGCCAGTAGGCGGCCGAGGACCGGGTCAGGGCGAAGGCGTTGGAGATCATCTTGGTGTTCGGCAGGTGCGGGCCGCGGCACAGGTCGCACCAGAGGCTGTCGCCGCTCTTGCGGTCCACGTTGTCGTAGATGGTGATGTCGCCGGCGCCGACCTCGACGTTGACGCCCTCTCCGACGTCGGCGGCCTCGTTCTTCTTGCCCAGGAGTTCGAGCTTGTAGGGCTCGTCCTTCATGGCCTCGCGGGCCTCGTCCTCGGAAACCACGCGGCGCACGAACTTCTGGTTCTGGTTGATGATCTTCAGCATCATCTTTTCCAGGGTCTTCAGGTCTTCCGGGGTGAACGGTTCGGCGACGTCGAAGTCGAAGTAGAAGCCGTCCGTGATGTAGGGGCCGATGCCGAGCTTCGCGTCGGGGCGCAGCTGCTGCACGGCCTGGGCCATGACGTGGGCCGTGGAGTGGCGCAGGACGTTCAGCCCGTCCGGGGAGTCGATGGTGACGCCCTCGACCGCGGCGTCCTCGGGAAGGGGCTGGTCCAGGTCCTTCAACTCGCCGTTAACGCGGGCCACAACGACGTCGCGGCGCTCAAAGAAGAGTTCCGCGCCGGTGGTCCCGGTAGTCACCTTGGTCTCTTCGCCGTCGACGAGAATGGTGATCTGCTGGGCATCTGACACGGGTGTCTCCTATTCAAAGTTAAGGCTTCGTAGCTTGTGGCGTACGGGGACCACAGCCAGCCTTGTCCATGCTATCTGTTTACGAAGGGGCCAACCAACGCGCCACTCAGCCGCCCAGCCCGGTGATGGCGAGGTTCCTGCTGATCCCGTCCAGGGGACCGGGCAGCTCCGGCTCGCGGTAGGCCGGGGCGCCCCGCACCGGCTGCGGGAACGGCAGGGTTTCCGTTCGGCTGAGGTCCCAGGCCATGCTGGCGCTGATGCTGATCCCCCGCGGCCCGGTCCGGCGGGTGGTGCCGCGGATCAGCAGCAGCCGGGTGCCGAACAGGAGGGATCCGGACTGCTCCTGCGCCTCGTGGAAGAAGACGGAATCCACGCAGCCAGTTCCGTCGTCGACGCTGATGAACACCACCCGGCGGCCGCCCCGCATGGGCGGGGTCTGGGTGGCCACCCGCACCCCGGCAACCAGCACCTCCGTGCCATTGCGCAGTCCCAGCAGCTTGTCCGCGGTGGTGACGCCGAGCCGGTCCAGCAGCGGCCGGTGGCTGGTCATCAGGTGCTCCGTGACGTCCACGGCCATCAGGTCCAGTTCAGCCCGGACGTTATCCACCATGCTCGGCGCCGGGAGAACCGCCTTCAGGTTCTTCAGTTCAACGTCCCCCAGCGGCAACGCCAGCTGGCCTTCAATGACCTCCACGCCCTTCCGCGAGGAACGGCCCTGGAGCTTCTGCAGGTGCTGGACCAGATCCGCCCTGTTGGCTGCTCCCCCGGACGCCTTATGCAGCGAATCGAAGGCGCCCAGCTGCGCAAGGCGTTGGATGCTGAGCCTGCTCAGCCGTGACCGGGCGCGCAGGTCGGCCAGCGAATCGTAGGGCTGGCCGGCCACAATCCGCTTCAGCTCGGCACCGGAAAGCCCGAAGATGCCGTTCAGGCTCAGCCTGATGCCTAGCCTGCCCCGGTCCGGCCCGGATTCCACAGGCTCCACCCGGTACTCCGCCTGGCTCCGGTTGATGTCGAGGGGCAGGATGGGGATGCCCAGCCGGCGGGCCTCGGCCACGAGCAGGCGTTTGGGGTACATGCCGGGGTCGTGTTCCCAGAGTCCGGCGAGGAAGGCCTCCGGGTGGTGCGTCTTGAGCCAGGCCGACTGGTAGGTGGGCACGGCGAACGCGGCGCCGTGGGCCTTGCAGAACCCGAAGCTGCCAAAGGCTTTCAGCGTGCCCCAGACCTTGTCCACCACCTCGGGACTGTAGTTTCGTGCCCGCGCCTCCTTCCGGAAGAACTCCTCCACCTTGGCCTCCAGCACCTCGTTGCCCAGCGCCCGGCGGAACTCGTCCGCGCGTGCCAGCCCGCACCCGGTCATCACGTCGAAGGTCTTGAGGATCTGTTCGTGGAAAACGGTGACCCCGTGGGTCTCCTTGAGGACCGGCTTGAGGTGGGGATGCGGGTAGACCTCGGGGGCGAATCCGTGCCGGTGCTCCAGGAAGGGCCGGACCATGTCGGATTTCATCGGGCCGGGCCGGAACAGCGATATGTCAATGATGAGGTCGTTGAAATCCCGTGGCGCCATCTTCCCGATCAGTTCGCGCTGGCCCGGGGATTCGATCTGGAAGCAGCCCAGGGTGTGGGTGCTGCGGATCAGTTCAAAGGTTGGCTCGTCATCGAGCGGGACCGCGTTGAGGTCGATGCGCCCGTCCTCGGCGATGTAATCCGGGCCGGCCCCGTCCGTGCCGGCCGGATGCGCGCCGGCGGCGACCACCTCGGCTTTGGAGGGGTGGAGCCGGATGACTTCCCGGACGGCAAAGGCCATGGCGCTCTGCATCCGGACGCCCAGGACATCGAGTTTGAGCATGCCCATGGGGTCCATGTCGTGCTTGTCGAACTGGCTCATGGGCAGGCCAAGGCCGCTGGGCTGGACGGGGGTGCGGTCCAGCAAGGTGGCATCGCCGAGGATGACCCCGCACGGGTGCATGGAGATGTGGCGGGGCAGCCGGTCCAGCCGCTCCGTGAGGTCCACCAGCAGGTCCAGCTGCTGGTTTTCGGTGAAGCCGCGCTGCTCGACCCGGTCCGCAAACTCCTTCAGTTCGGGTTTCTCCGCGAGGGCTTCGCGGAAGTGCCGTGCCGAGAACCGCCACAGCTGCTTGGCAATCTCCCCGACCTCTCCGTCGTCCATGCCCAGGGCCAGGCCGGCGTCGCGCACGGCACCGCGAGCGCGGTAGCCGTTCTGCATGCTCATCAGCGTGACGCGCTCGGCGCCGAAGCGTTCAAAGATCTTCCGGTAGACGTTGTGCCGTTCGGCGCTTTCGACGTCGATGTCAATGTCGGGCAGGGTGGCGCGGTCGCGGGAAAGGAAACGTTCAAAGATGAGGTCGTGCTGGAGCGGGTTTACCTGGCTGATGTCGATCAGGTAGTTGACCAGGCTGGAGGCGCCGGAACCGCGGGCGGCGGCCCGGACGCCCAGGTCCAGGATCATCCGGGAGACCTCTGCGACGGTCAGGAAGTAGGAGGCGAACCCCAGCGAGTCGATGATCCGGAGCTCGTGCTCCAGCCGGCTCCGCATCTGTTGTTCCTGCCGCCCGGTAATTCCCGGGAAACGGCGGCCGATGCCGGCCTCACAGCGCAGGGTCAGCTCTGCGAGCGCGTCGCCGTCGATCCCGATCACGGAGGCTTCCGGGACCACGGGCTGTTTCCAGCCCATGTCTGCCACGGGATCCATGCGGCAGCGGTCCGCGAGCGCCTCGGTCTGGGCGAGGAGCCGTTTGAGGTCCGCCGTGCCGTAGCCGGCGGCATGGATGATCTCCTTGCCCAGCTGCAGCATCTGGGCCGCCGATTTGAGCCAGCCCTGCCCGTTGGGCTGCAACAGAGGGGCGGCGGAGAGCTCGGGGAGTGATTTGAGCGTCCGGGCCGAGTCCAGCACATCGGCCGTGGCCGCGCCGTCCTCGGCCACATACCGCACGGCGTTGCTCAGGACGGCGGGCACCCCGTGTTCAGCCGCGAGCTTCAGCATGCGCACCGCGTGGGCGGTGCTCAGGGGTTCCCCGGGCGGGCTGAGCTGGGACACTGCTTCCGCGGCGAGCGTTCCGGGAGGCATGGCGTCCAGCCAGCGTTTGAACAGGGTGCGGGGCCGCAGGTACCGCCGGCCGCCCATGGCACGGCCGACGTCGGAGTCCGGGCCGATCAGCACCGTCAGGACCGGCTGCAAGGTTTCCGGGTGCAGGGTGCGGGAGGCCAGTTCGGCCCGGGTGACGGCCACCGGTACTGCTCCCCCGGCCTTGCCCGTGGTGCGGGCATGGGCGTCGGAGATCAGACGGCACAGCGCCCTGTAGCCGGCGCCGTTGTTGTGCCCGTGCGCCAGCACGACGACGCGTCCCCCGAGCTGGGTGCGGAGGTCGCCGTCGTCGTCAAATACCGCGAGGTCCACGCCGACGATCGCATCCAGGCCGGCGGCCATGCACGCCTTCAGGTGCTTGACGGTTCCGTAGAGCCCGTCGCGGTCTGTGCAGGCCAGGGCGGTGGCGCCGTCGGCGGCGGCCGCGGCGGCCAGCTCGTCCGGCCAGGAGACGCCATAGTGGGCGCTGAAGGCAGTGGAGACGTGCAGATGGGTGAAGCTCATGCTGTCTCGGGCTTCCGGAGGGGCTGCAGCGCGTCGTGGATCCTCAGGAGCCGCCAGCGGCCGCTTCCGATATGCCTGGTCAGGTCAAGGGTGAGAGTGGAGGCCCCGGCGTGGTCACCGGCGGCACGGACCTGGACCCGCCAGATCTCGTGATCCACCAGTCCCGGCCCGCTCCCGAGCGGCGCCCGGCTTTCTTCTGCCCACCACTGGCGGCGTTCAAACCAGCGGACAGGTTCAGCGCAGACCGTGTAGCGACGTCCGGCCCAGTCCAGGCGCAGGGGCTGGCCCGAGGGCGTGCAGGCGACATCCACGGACTCGCTGAACATGCCCACGTTGCCTCCCGACCCAGTCCGGGCTGGGCCGGCCCAGTCCCCGCTTTGGCTTTCCCTGTCTACTTCAAGTTCCAGCTACTTCAAGGTCCAGCGCTTCTGTATTGATTCGAACCCGTATTGATTCGAACCTGAATTTATTCGAACATATCTTCGAATAAAATCAGTCTACGTCGAAGAGGCGACAAAACCCAGATCGGGGGTGGACGGACGATGGCACAGGTAGCAGGATTGAGCCATGAGCTCCCATATCGCACTCCTGAAGCACGTAAAGGTCGCCGCCAAGAATTCAACCTTGGTGGCGACCTTCGATATAGACGGCAATATCCCGGGGCAAGGCGCCTACGTGGTGGGCCTGCTGGCAGCCGAGCCGGACTACTCCCATCAACGCAGACTGGGCATTGAGTTCATGAACGGCGAGGCGGTCTCCTTCTACTTCTTCAACCATGACGGCACGGAAGAGAACTTCGACCTCAAAGGCGTGGAACACTCAGGAAACACCATCACCGGAAACTTCCCCATCGCGACTGTCCTGGGCCTGCCCAAGGGCCACCTCATGACCGCCTTCAGCGATTGTGACGGCCGGGACTACCAGGCCAACGTGCCTGTCGAAGAGGCCCTCTAGGCGGCAGGAACCGACCCCGGCCGTGCGGAAGTGGCGGCTGCGCGGGCCTTAATCAGTCCAACAGAAATCCGTTGCAGTCGAAGCCGTGGCGGCACGCTTTCGGTCGCTTTCCCGACGTCGGCGGAGACAATGCCGACGAATGTGGCATACCCCCTACCCGCCTCAGGATCCCGCCCCGACCCCTCGACGCCGGGCCGCGATGTGCTCGGCGACCATGATCGTGGGGATGTTGATGTTAGCCGACGGCGGTTCAGGAAGGATCGAGGCGTCGACTACCGAGAGGCCCGGCACTCCGTACACCCGTCCCGAGGTGTCGACCACAGCGCCGGCCCGGGGGTCCGTTCCCATCGCACAGGTACCCACGGGGTGGTGGTAAGTCGTGGCCGTGGCCTTGATCCAGGTGCGAACGGCGACGGCGTCAGCCACCAGGTCCTTCTGGGGCGCGAGCCGGGAACCGCCAGTGATCCGGGTCAGATGAGGGTGGGCCGCGGCGGCGTCCGCGAGCTGCAGGCCCTCCACCAATCGATCGATGTCCACCGGATTGCGGAAGTACCCGAGGTCGATGGCCGGTGCGGCCGTCGGGTCGAGTGTGAGCAGCCGCACCTCGCCGCGCGACGCCGGCTTCAACAACGCAGCGGCGAGCATGCAGCGGTACCCGTCCCCGAGCCGGTACGGTCCGCAGACCATGAGCTGGAGATCCGGTGGATCCGCCGCGGAACTCCGGCTGCTCCGGGCTGTCGCCAGCATCTGGAAGATGGGAGGGTCTCCGAGTGGCTGGAGACAGGGCAGGTCGATTGCCACCCACGGGTGGTCGGCAAGATTCGTCCCCACACCCGGCAGGTCGATCGTGACGGGCCTGCCCAATGCGGCTACGTCCGCGGCGGGGCCGATGCCAGAGCGGATGAGCAGCGCGGGCGAATGGTAGGCGCCAGCGCAGACAATCACCTCATCGGCCGCGATGATCTCGCCCTCGGAGGACCGGACACCTATCGCACGCCCGCGCCGTAGCACGACCTCGGCGATCGGACAGGTCGCGCGGATCGTCAGGTTGGGCCGGGAGCGGACGGGATCCAGATAGGCCAGCGCCGTACTGACCCGCAGGCCCCGCACACAGTTGACTGGTAGCGCCGAGAGACCGACAGCCCCCGGGGCGTTGTGGTCTGGAATTCGCGGGATCCCAACCTCCGCGATGGCGTCCTCCATCGCAAGCGTGAGCTCGGACTGTTCGTCCCCCTGATAGCGGCGGATCGGCACAGGGCCGTCCGTCCCGTGATAGGGCGACGACCCGAAGTCCTGGTCATGCTCAAGGCGGAGGAAAGAGGGCAGCACGTCCGCGAAAGTCCATCCCGGCAAGGCCCAGCCGTCGTAATCGGCCGGATGCCCGCGCAGGGCGAAGGTGGCATTGACGGCCGACGAGCCGCCGGTCACCCGCCCCTGCGGAAGGTCCAACGGAGGACCGCCGGCGACGCCTGTTCCATGTAGCCCCCAGTCGTGCGAGGCCGTGCTGGTGCCATGGATGCCGTCCGCGAGGTCGGCCGGAAGCCTTGCCGCCGGGTAGTCCGGCCCCGCTTCGAACAGCACCACCTCGCGGTCGGCGTCCTCGCTGAGCCGCGAAGCCAACACGCAGCCTGCACTGCCCGCACCCACCACGGCCACGTCATACCGGCTCTTCATCGCTTGCCCTCGCTTCCAACTCCAGTCTCGGCCGGTGGCCGGTATTTGACTAGTTCGGAAATCGAGCGGGCCAAGAGAGGTCTCCGGGCCGCCATGAACGCCGACGGCACGGATACCCGTCCGTCTGGACAATCAGGAGGATTTAGCTGCCGGCTTTGTACACTTCCAGCTCGAGGGTGATGAAAGCGTCGATCATCGCCCGGTAGGTCTTCTCGACAAGTTCAACGTCGATGTCCTTCTTTTCCGCCGTCGCGCGGACGTGTTCGATGACCCGCTCCACACGGCCGGGCGCACGGACCTCGGCGCTGTCCGCCTTGAGGGTCCCGGCGATCCGGATCAGACGCTCACGGCGCCCGATCAGGGACACAATCTGCTCGTCCACCTCGTCAACAGCCACCCGCACGGCGGCGAGCTGTTCGCGGTCGGCCTGGGCGGCCTTGTCGTCTGCGTGATTTGTGGGCATGTGCATGACAGTATCGAAAGATGCAGCCACGAGTCGACTTCATATCACTAGGTGTCCGCAGTGTTGACGCCTCACACCGCTTCTACGTCGATGGCCTCGGATGGCCGGTCCACCGGGAAGTGCCCGGGGAGGTGCTCTTCATCCAGGTCAACCACGGCCTCATCCTCTCCCTCTGGGACGCGGGCCAAATGCAGTCCGAAGCGGCCACCGACGCCCCTGCCGGCATTGCCACCATCACCCTGAGCCACAATCTGGCCAGCACGGCAGAAGTCGACTGGGTGATGGCCGAAGCCGAGAGCGCCGGAGCGTCCATCATCGCCGAACCAAAGACCCAGTCCTGGGGCGGTTACACCGGCTACTTCGCCGACCCCGACGGCTACCGCTGGGAGGTTGCCTTCAACCCAGACTGGGTGGTCGACGGCGGCGGCAAAGTAACGCTTTGAAGTCCGGTACCCAACGCCGGCCCATGCCGGGGCTCTGAAGTCCTAGAACAGGCTCCCCACCGGCTGGATGAGTTCCGGTGAGTCATTCCTGACGTTCCCGACGGCGGTGCCGACGGCGTCGATCGTCCAGCCTTCCGCGACGTCGTGCGCCCCGGCCCGGACCAGGTCCACGAGTCCGGCCGCGTCATCGGCCTGCGGGTCCAGCCACGTCTGCATCGTCTCGCGGTTCATGGGCAGCGGAACCCTGTCATGCAGCGCGGTCAATTCGGCCAGCATTCCCCCGGCGTAGCCCTCCGGCGGGGAGTCGGTGGTCATGATCGAGGTCGAGAGCATCCAGCGCTCCGGGTCGCCCTCAGCCTTGGACGGGTCCCTCCACCATTCGTAGAGTCCTGCGAAGACAATGGGGTGCCCGTCCGTGGGATGGACGTAGTAGGGCTGCTTGCTGCGGCCCTCGCCCTTCCACTCGTAGTAGCCGTCCGCGGGGACGGCACAGCGCCGGGAGCGGGTCGCTTTCCGGAAGGCAGGCTTCTCCAGCACGGTCTCGCTGCGGGCATTGATCATCTTCGACCCGATGCCCGGGTCCTTGGCCCAGGAGGGCACCAGGCCCCAGCGCGCGATGTGCAACTGGCGGACCGGCTCCCCGTCCACCAGCCGTTCGAGCAGGATCGGCACATCCGCCGTCGGGGCCACGTTCCACGACGGCGGAATCGCGATCTCATCCTCCAGCCCGGCATCGAATTCGGCCAGCAGGTCCCCGACGGCCCGGGCCATCACGTAGCGTCCACACATGGCACCAGCATGCCACCGCACCCATTCCGTGTCATCCGCGCCTTCGTGATTCTCTGCTCAGCCCGCCGAGGTCGCCGGAAACGTGCGAAGTCGCCGGAACTTTCCGGCGACTTCGCAGCTTTCCCCGAATTCGCGTCATCCGTGTGCAGTGCCGTCACGCGCCTGCGGGAATAGCGGGCTCCGGGGTACGGTTGTTGGTAGTGACGTACGACTTCAGTGGGGCCGGCCTACACGCCGGCCCTACCCATATGTTTGAGGAGAACTTCGTGGACTTCACCCCCGAATCCGGCACCATCACCATGTTTTCGACCACGTGGTGCGGCTACTGCAACCGGTTGAAGAAGCAGCTGGACGCGCAGGGCATCGGGTACACCGAGATCAACATCGAGGAAGTCGAAGGCACCGCCGATCTCGTCGAGCAGCTCAACGGCGGCAACCGCACCGTCCCCACGGTGCTGTTCCCGGACGGCACCGCCGCCACCAACCCCTCTGCAGCAGAGGTCAAGAGCCGGCTCGCGGCCTAGTCCCTGCCTGTAACCAAGACACCAAACCACGACGGCGCGGCCTCCCAAGGGCCGCGCCGCCGCCCGTTGTGCCAGTAAGTTGTGCGAGAAATCCGCGTCCAGAGCAGAGGAGCTTGTTTCATGGTCCATAAAGTCAAAGCAGCAGTAGTCCGTTCCAAGAATGCCGACGTCACCCTGGAGACGATCCTGGTGCCGGACCCGGGCCCCGGCGAGGCACTCGTTGACATCCTGACCTGCGGCGTCTGCCACACAGATCTGCACTACAAGCAGGGCGCCATCAACGACGACTTCCCGTTCCTGCTCGGCCACGAAGCCACCGGCGTTGTCAGTGCGGTGGGGCCGGACGTCACGGACGTCGCCCCCGGCGACCGCGTGGTGCTGAACTGGCGTGCCGTCTGCGGCGAGTGCCGGGCCTGCCGCCGCGGTGAGCCTCAGTACTGCTTCAACACCCACAACGCAACCCAGAAGATGACGCTGGAGGACGGCACGGAGCTGGCCCCCGCACTTGGCATCGGCGCCTTCGCCGAAAAGACCCTCGTTGCCGCAGGCCAGTGCACCAAGGTGGACCCCGCCGCCGACCCCGCCGCCGTCGGACTGCTCGGCTGCGGCGTCATGGCAGGCATCGGCGCGGCAATCAACACCGGCAACGTCCAGCGCGGCGATTCGGTTGCCGTGATCGGCTGCGGCGGAGTGGGCGTGGCGGCCGTCGCCGGCGCAGCGCTTGCCGGCGCCACCACGGTGATCGCCGTCGACATCGATGCCAAGAAGCTCCAGCGCGCCAAGGACCTCGGCGCCACCCACACGGTGGACTCCTCGGCCGTCGACCCCGTCGAGGCGATCCGCAAGCTGACCGGCGGCTTCGGCGCCGATGTGGTGATCGACGCCGTCGGCCGCCCGGAAACGTACAAGCAGGCCTTCTACGCCCGTGACCTCGCCGGCACCGTGGTCCTGGTGGGCGTCCCGAGCCCCGAAATGACGCTGGAGTTGCCCTTGCTGGACGTGTTCGGCCGCGGCGGCTCGCTGAAGTCCTCCTGGTACGGCGACTGCCTGCCCTCGCGGGACTTCCCCATGCTCATCAGCCTCTACCGGCAGGGCAAGCTGGACCTGGACGCCTTCGTGACCGAGCGGATCACGATCGAGCAGATCGAGGAAGCGTTCGGCAAGATGCATGCCGGCTCGGTGCTGCGCTCGGTGGTGGAACTGTGAGCCTCCGGATCGACCGGCTGGTCACCTCCGGAACGTTTTCGCTCGACGGCGGGACCTGGGACGTGGACAACAACGTCTGGATCATCGGCGACGACACCGAATGCGTCATCATCGACCCCGCCCACGATCCCGTTGCGGTGGCCGCCGCCGTCGCGGGCAGGACGGTCAAGGCGATCCTGCTAACGCACGGCCATGATGACCACATCCGCGCCGTGGGCGAGGTCCGGACGCTCGTGGACGCGCCCGTTTACCTGCACCGGGCGGACTGGATGCTCTGGGAGCAGGTGTTCCCCGGCACCGCGCCGGACCACGCCATTGCCGACGGCGACACGTTCGACGTCGCCGGTGCCGGGCTGGTGGCACTCCACACCCCCGGTCATTCCCCCGGCTCCGTGTGCTTCCTGACCGGGTTCGAGGGCTCCGGGAACGAGGGCACCGGGTTGGAAAACACCGTGTTCAGCGGCGACACGCTGTTCAAGGGCGGTCCGGGAGCGACCGGACGTTCCTTCAGCGACTTTCCCACCATTATCGAATCCATCCGGAACCGGCTCCTGCCGTTGCCCGCGGACACGGTGGTCCGCACCGGCCACGGTGATCCGACGACGATCGGTGAAGAGGCCGGCCACCTCGAGGACTGGATCGCGCGGGGACACTGACGGCTCCTCATTCCGCCGGACCGGATTCGTGGGGACCTGGACCGCACTGGCGTGTCCGGGTCCCCCGATACCCGGCCGCCGGGTACTAGGCTGTGGGGCCATGAGACCAAACCCCAGCATGGAACCCGCAACCTTCACCGCAGACATGCGGACCCAGTTCGACGCGTTCCTCGATGAGCACCGTGCAGATCTGCTCGCCTGCCTCGACGGACTGACCGAACAGGAGGCCCGGGCGTCCCTGGTGCCGTCAAGAACCACCCTCCTGGGACTTCTCAAGCACGCCACCGTCGTGGAAAAGGTCTGGTTTGACGAGGCCATCACGTGCAGGACGCGGCAGGAAATCGGTATCCCGGCCACTCCGGATGAATCGTTCATCCTCGAAGAGGGCGACACCATCGCCGGTCTACAGGCCACCTACGTCCAGGCCTGCGAGGATTCACGCCGTCAGGCTGCTTCCCTCGACCTGGACGACCTGGTCAGGGGCAACAGGCGCGGTCCGCTGCCCCTGCGCTGGGTCTACCTGCACATGCTCCGGGAACTCGCCCAGCACTGCGGCCACGCGGACATCCTGCGCGAGCAGATCCTCGCCGCGCGCTCCTGACGGTGCCAAATCGCGGTTCCCGGAATGTCCCTACACGTTTGCCCGGCGGGTGCAGGTTTAGCGCGGATGCGGCCCACCCCCGATGCGTTTTCACAGGGTCGCATCCGCGCTGGTCTATGGGAGCCCCGGATCGGGGCTGTTGCCCTGCCTGCCTGGGCGGCAGCGTCCGCGCAAGGAACCGGGCAGGCCGGCCGCAGTGGGGGTGCTGGAGCCTGGGACTGGGCCTGGGACTGGGAGCAGGGCGACGGCACTGCGGGCGGCCAGTCGGACGGCAGCAACCGCCAGCAAGCCGGCGCCGGGGCTGACTGTGACATCGGTTCTGGTGGGCATGGGGCTGGGACTCCCGCAACGAAAAGGGCGGCCGCTTCCTGACCAAATTCAGGGTATCAATCGCGTTTGCCGCATGAAAGGAAAAGAGAGTAACAATTCATATGCAACTATTCCGTCGACACTTACCTGAGTTCCCGCAATCCGTTCCAGTGTGAGTGGACCAAACCCTGCGTGTGGATTACCAGCCGTTTGAGACTGCGCCGTGTAGGCTCCGGACTCAGAAACTTTAATGGCCGAAGTGACCCTGGACCACTACCCGTTGCGAGCGTGATTTCGGTGAGGAACGACATACATCCGGTGCTCTCCATCGGGATGATCGTGGGTGGCCAGACGCCAGAAAGTAAAATCTGGACAGAGACGATCCAACGCCTCAGCATTGCCGTGCGGGAGATCAGGGGTGAAATTGACTCCAGCCTTCGGATCAACATTGAGTTCCATATCCCGGGACCCATTCTCACTCCAGAATTTGAGGGCGTTCGAACCGGATACTTCAGCAGGAAAGCCGGGGTTCTCAAGGTCCAAGTTGCGGTGCCGGCAGTCCCTCCTTCAGATCCCTACGCGCACGCCGTCAAGTCAATGCGGGACGCTGTCCGCAAGAGGTCCTCGGCACGCTATTTCGTGCCTGGAGAATACTCCGGGTAGTATCGCCGGATTTCTTGAACGGTCCTGCCGGCCTCAATCATTTGCTCAACGGAGATCATGCTCCGGACTTCCTCGTCGGAGGACTTGGTGCTGTTCCAAGGACCCATTGTCCGGTAGCAGAAGTCGTTCGGATCGCTCAGCCTCGCCTCGTTGTAGCACTCGGGATGCTCAAGTCCGCCAGAGGCAGTGTCAACAGGACTGGAAGTTGAAGAACCGAAGACAGAAGACAACCCCAGCGCGAGCAGTGGTGTGAGCGAAACAGCTCCAATTCCAATTTTTATTCGCTTATTCATGGTCCCCCCAATTGGCCATATTGTTTTGCGAGCCTACCGTACTGGTCCATGAGCTCTCCACGAGCGGAGAAACCCATGGGACTTGCCCCGGTTCGGTCTTGCCTCAATGCGCCGGCCTGGGAAACAATGTTTCCGCCTAGTCCGGCCCGCCGAAAGGGTTTGATCAATGACAGTGCGAGATATCTCTTCAATCGGCGCGCCTTGCTGGGTCGACGCCTGGCAGCCCGATCCCCGGGCGGCCAAAGAATTCTATGGTTCGCTCTTCGGCTGGAGTTTTGACGAGCCGACGCCGATGCCGGCCGGTCTCGACGGCGACTATTACGCCGCGCGCTTGCGCGGGAAGCTGGTGGCGGGCATCGGGCAGGCGCCGCCGCAGTCGCCGGCGGGGTGGATCACCCACGTGCGGGTCGACGACGTCGGGGAAACCCTGACTCGTGCCGAACGGGCTGGAGGCAAGCGCCTGGAGCCGTTTGATGCCGGCCCGGGCGACCAAATTGCTGTGCTCACCGATGCCACCGGCGTCCCGTTCTGCCTGCGGCAGGCGGGCGGGAACGACGGCGCCGAGCTGGCCAATGAGCCGAACTGCTGGGCCATGAGCTCCCTTCACACCACAGATCCCGAGCGTGCCCAGGCATTCTATGGCGCACTGTTCGGCTGGGAAGTCGATTCGGGGACCGACGCGCCTTTCTCGCGGTGGCTCCGCAAGGGCCGGGTCGTGGCCGTTGTGGCGGCCACAGACGGCCTCGCGGTTCCGCCGCATTGGAGCGTCAATTTCGCCGTCCACGACGCGGACGCCATCGCCCGGCACGCCGTCGCTCTCGGTGGCGGCATCTTGATGGCGCCCACGGACACACCGGGATTTCGCAGCGCCGTGATCAGTGACCCGCAAGGCGGCGTCATCGCGGTCAGCGCCACCACCGGCTGACTCTGGTCTTGCCGTTCATAGGCGTCAGCACCCCAAGACGGTACTGGTAGGGTCAGCCCATGGATGAAATTTTGGGGAAGTTCATCGACAATTTCGCGCGTCTGGTGGAGCTCGCACAGTCCGGGCAGCATCGGGTGCAGCCGGGAACCCAGCTGCTGACCACGCTCACCGACCATTTGGGGGTCCAGGCAGAATCAGTGGCTGTGGTGGTGGAGGAAATTCCGCCGCATCGGTTCGTGGACTCGGACATCCTTATGGAAGAGCTCGCCGCAGAGGACCCCGAGTTCCGGCTCGTGGGCATCGGCGGAGGAGACCAACGGCACCATCATTCGCTGAGCGACATGCTGCAGCAGTCCCAGCTATATCCTCAATACCCGCTGTCCCAGCCGGACTACACCAACCTCGCTGTCGGCCCGGACCAGCAGCGGCAGGCCGTGGCACTGGGACTATGGCTATTCAGCCACGAAGGCAGTCCACTCGCGGTGCTGCAGCGGGACGCCAACCCACGGTATGGCCGACAGTCAGCGTCCCTCGAGGTCTTGGCCGGCGCCACCGATCAGGCCGCACGCTTCCTCTCGGAGTTCCGCCGTCGTATGCAGCACCGCAGCGTACTTAAGGGGCAGGTCATTTCGTTGGTGATGGGCGAGTATGGTCCTAGCGCGGCCGGGGTGACCTTTCACCCCCGGCCGGCCCTTGCCGCGTCCGATGTCATCCTGCCCGATGGGCTGCTGGGGAAAGTGTCGGACCACGCCCTAGGTATCGCCGAGCACCGGGACTCGCTGGACAAGTACGGCCAGCACCTCAAACGCGGGATCCTGCTCTACGGCAGGCCGGGGACCGGAAAGACCCACACGGTGCGGTATTTGTTGAGTCGAAGCGAAGATGTCACCGCAATCCTCCTTTCGGGGGGATCGCTCGCCAGGATCTCAGAAGCCGCCACCATGGCCCGGGCCCTGCAGCCGTCCATCGTCGTTCTGGAGGACTGTGATCTCATCGCCGAGGACCGCAGCTTCGGGCACGGACCCCAGCCGCTGCTGTTCGAGGTGCTGGACGCCATGGACGGTTTGGCCAGCGACGCCGACGTGGCGTTCGTCCTCACCACCAACCGCGTGGACATGCTCGAACGTGCCCTCGCACAGCGTCCCGGACGTGTGGACCTGGCCGTGGAAATCCCCCTGCCGGCCCAGGCGGAGCGGGTCTCGCTGATCAAACTGTATGCCCGCGGTATTCCCTTCACCCCGGACGCAATTGACGATGCCGCGGCCCGCACCGACGGCACCACTGCCTCGTTCGCGCGCGAACTCGTCCGCCGGGCGGTGGTTGCCGGCGCGTTGGAAGGCGCGCCCGTGGCGGACCCTCATCTGGTGAAGGCTGTGGATGACCTGATGGCCGACAGCGCCGCCCTCACCCGAAGCCTCCTCGGCAGCGGCAGCGGGGGCGACCCTGGGGGCAATGGAGGACCATTTCCCGGGCCGCCGGCACCTTTTTATCCCGGGGGCTAGTTCAATTCCCCTCCGGCAGTCATGCCGGGTGACGGCAATGCCGGCGGACGTGCGTGGGCCGTCAACGCCGCCAGCGGTAGGGAGTGGTTGTTGACACCCGGTGCAAGCCGGAGCGTTCCAGGATTGGCCGCGAATAGTCTGTCGAGTCGCTGTGGATGAGTGTCTTGCCCAGCGCCAGCGCTGCTCGGGCCCGGGCCGCGGTGAGAGCCCGATAAATACCCTGGCCGCGCCATTGTGCACGTGTTGCCCCGCCCCAGATGCCCGCGAAGTCCGTGTTCGGTACTGGCTCGAGGCGGCCCGCGCTCACAATCGCCCCATCATGCTCGGCCACCCACAGTTCCATACCGTCGTCCAGGGCCACGCGATGCAGGATTGCATCAGCATTGCCGTCAGAAACGGAATCACCGAAAACCTCATCCTGCATCGCGCTCATGGCGCGGATATCCCGTTCTTCGGTGAACCGCCGCAGGCTGATGCCGGGCGGGAGCGGCACCTCCGCATTCAGCGCGCTGGCAGGACCGATCATGATCGATTCGGTCTCATCGGGCTCAAATCCGTTTGCGAGCAGCGCATCGTGGAGTCCAGGCGCGTGATCGTGGCCACGGGTTTTCCATTCGATCCGCACGATTTTGGGATCGTTGCGGTAGAACGCGAGCGCCTCGGCCACCCAATGCGCGATTGTCTGGGCGCTGGCCCCCTCGAGGTCCTGATAGGTCACGAAGCCCCTGCCGCCGGGAAAGGTCACCAGGCGCAGCGGGCCGAGCCGTTCACCGGCGACGGCGCTTGGAGTCTCGGCATCTGTGCGGAGCTGCTGGTCGTAGGCAATGAGAAGTTCTTCAGAAAGAGTCATCGGGACCCACGGTACAGGGTCCGGACTCGGACTCGGACTCGGACTCGGAGATCATTCCGGGGCCAGGGCGTGAGCCGGAAGCGTCCCTTAGTGGGTGATTGTCAGGGGTTTCACCGGCATTGCACACGAGACGCGCACGGCCTGGGCGTCCCCTGCTCCCGCCACGCGGTTGTTCCGGCCCGTGTCATCGCACCAGTCAATGTTGTAGGGCATTGCGGTTACGGCGGCAGCCCCCACGGCCGTCCGGGCGGGTAGGACGAATGTGTACGTGAACCCACCGGCGTCGTTCATGGCGGAGGTGGTGTTGACCACCTCCGCACCTGCGGCGTCGGTGACGCTCACTTGGATTCGTGCGTTCTGGCCGTAGCGTGGATTGCAGGCAGCGTCCGGCGCTGACACCGTGACGCTTTGCCCCGGTTTGGCTTCCGTCGGGCTCAGCGAATAGGCGGGCGGGAAACAAGGCGGTTCCTGGCCAGCGGTGGACGAACACCCCGAAACCGAGGCAACCAGCACCAGCGCGCCAACCGTGGCGCCTATCGCGGCGCGCCGGTCACGGTCCTTCAGGTCTAAAGCCATACCGAGAGTGTCGCCGATCCAGGAAGCTATGCCTACTAATGCCCCGAATTCGTACCCGAACTGTTGCCTGGTGCGCCAGAGGCCAAAATTGGGGCTCAGATTGGGGCCCAGCCCGCACAGCTACGACTCCCGCACGCACGTCGGGCCTATGATCGGGCCATGGGATCACCCGGAATTACCCGACGGGCCCTTCTGGGGCTCGGGGTCGGCACCGTGGCGGCGGCGTCGGTCGCGGGGTGCGCCGGCCCTGGCACGTCGAGCCAGGCACCACCAACGCAACCCATCGCCATGCGCTCCGGCAGCTTTACCTCGCGGTTCCGGCCGCAGGAACCCACGGGCTGGTCGCTGGCCGTGCCGGAATCCCCCGGCGACACCCCTGCCGTTCCCTTGCCCGTTGCCCTGTTCCTGCATGGCACGGGCGCGGACCACCGCATGGTCTTCGACGAACTGGATGCAGGTGGAGTCCTGGCTCGCCATGTGGCCCGCGGAGGGACGCCGTTCGCGATCGCTGCCATTGACGGAGGCGAAACGTGGTGGCATCGCCGGGACTCCGGAACCGACACGCAGTCCATGCTGGTCGAGGACTTCCTCCCCCTCCTGGCCAGCCAGGGAGTCGACACCGGCAGGCTCGCCGTGTTCGGCCTATCGATGGGCGGCTTCGGCGCCCTGCTCCTGGCCTCCCAGCACCGGGTCCCCGGCCTCCGCGCCGTCGCCGCGATGAGCCCGGCAGTCTGGAGCCTTTACGACGCCGGCCGGTCCGACAACTTCGACAGCGCCGCGGACTTTGCCGCCAACGACATCTTCGCGCTGCGGCCGGAGCTGGAGCCGCTGCCGAAGAGAATCGACTGCGGCACGGCGGACAACCTGCTGTTCAGCGTGAAGGACTATGTGAAGGACCTGCCAGGGGCACACGAGGGAGCCTTCCAAGAGGGCGGCCACGACAGCGGCTACTGGCGTTCCATCCTCCCGGAGGTCATTTCCTTCCTGGGCAGGAACCTCACGTGAAGCCGGCCGCGACCCTGTGGCGCCGGCGGCACTGGAGCGTGCCCGCCGCCGGCTGAGTGTTCCCGCCACACGCATGCAGAGCACCCAGTAGGCTACCCCGACGGCGAGTGAGACAACGACGGCGAGCGCGGGACTTATCTCCGCCAGCGGCGGGTAGACCAGCCAGTGCACCAGGTATGCGTAGAGGGAGGCGCTGGCCAGCATCACCGTGAGCCGGCGCAAGCCCATCGGCACCGGGATGCTGGGCAGCCAGATAAGCAGCAGGATTCCGGCCAGGAGCGTCCACTCCCGGCCCGGGTTCTCAAAGAATCCCGGAACGGTCAGAGCAGCAATGGCCGAGACCAGGCAACGCTGGGCAATGGTCCGGGACCGGGCGATAGCCCACCCCAGTGCGAAGAGCCAGAGGGCGGGCGCCGTGTGCGGCACCCCGGGGTTGACCAGTTCATAGCGGGTCAGGAGACCCAGGCCGGTCAGCGCCAGCGGAAAGAGCAGGGGGAAGCGCCGCTCGGCTCGGTCAGCCCACGGAATGGCCAGCAGCGCCGTCGCCGCCACCAGCAGGTAGACAAGGACTTCGATGAACCAGAAATGCCATTGGGTGGTCACCGCCTCCGGTCCGAGGATGGCGTTAAGCAGCAGGATGTTGACCGGTGTGTAGTTGTCGGTGACCAGGTAGGCCAGCGCGATGAACGCCATGCTCGGCACCACGATCCTTGCCCCGCTGGCCAACTGCCGCCGCAGCCGCGGGATACGCTTCCCGGAGAGCTGGAAGCGCGCGAAGTTGTACCCGGCCACGGCCATGAGCACGTGGGCCGCACCCTGCCAGCTGAACAGGCCGACGTGTGTGCTGACGATCAGGACGATCCCCACCGCCCGCAGCACGATGCTCGTTTCAAGTGGTGCAAAGAGCCGCCGCCGCTTCCGGACCGGGGCAGCCTGGGGCCGAGGTTCCAGGTCCCGGACCGGAGTGACATGCCAATCCGGCGGGAGGTGACCCAAGGCTTGTTCGAGCCGGACCGATGCAGCCACGTAGGACAGCGAGTCCCCACCCAGCGAGACAAAGGTGTCCTCGTCCCCAATGCCGGCGCACTCCAGGGCGTCCTCGAAGATCTTCCGGACGCTGTCCGGCGCACCGCTTCCCGTCGTCGGCTCAGGTGCCGGCCCGGGTTTCGGCCCAGACAGGGCCAGGACAGCCCGGTAGTCCAGTTTGCCCGTGGGCAAACGCGGGAGATGCTCGACGGCGTGCACCTCAAGGGCCGCTCGCGGCAAGCCCACGCCCTGGGCGAGCACCTTGGCCAGCAGCTGAGTGTCGTGGTCGCCTTCAACGGCGACAACGACGCCGTCGTCCGTCCCTGCGCTGGCGGCCCGCACCCCGAGGTCCGCCAGGAGCCGCTCCACCTGTCCAAGGTCAACGCGAAGCCCGACGATCTTGACGAACCGGCTGCGCCGGCCCACCACTTCGTAGACACCTGCCGGGTGTTTCCGGGCGAGGTCGCCGGTGCGGAGTTCGGTGATGGTCCGCCCAGCGGCGAGGTCCGACGGGCTCTCGGCGTAGCCCAGCATGACGTTGGGGCCGGTGTAGACGAGTTCGCCGTGCTCCAGCCCCGGCACCGGGTCGATGCGGAACGATCCGCCGGGCACCGGGATGCCGACAGCGCCCGGGACTTCGGCCGCCAGTTCCGGAGGGAGGTACGCCATGCGGGCTGTCGCCTCGGTCTGGCCGTACATCACGAAGAATTCCCAACCGTGGCGGCGGCCCAGTTCGGCGTATTTCCTCACCGATTCCGGCGCCAGCCTCCCCCCGGCCTGCGTGATGTAGCGCAGGCTGGGCAGGTCCATGTCCGCGAACCCGACCCGTTCCAGCAGTTCAAAGGTGTAGGGAACGGCCGCCAGGGACGTGGCCCCCTGGCGCCGGAAGAGCTCCCAAAAGCATGGATCAACCACGGAAAGGTCGGTGAGCACCAGTCCGGCTCCACGGAGCAGGTAGCTGTTGATTACGGACAGTCCGTAGCAGTAGGACATGGGCAGCGTCGTCGCCGCGCGGTCATCCGGGCCGATGTTCAGGTACTCCGAGATCGACTCGGCGTTGGATTGCAGGTTGGCGTGCGAGAGGCGAACGAGTTTCGGCGAGCCCGTGGATCCGGACGTGCTCAGCAGGAGCGCCAGGTCCGGATGCAGCTCGTGGCGGGTGCCGGGCCGGCGCTCTTCAAGTACCGTCCGCCCGTTCCCGGGCCGCATGACGACGTCAGGGTCGTAAGCGGCCACCATGGATTCCAAGGCCGCAGGCTTGTCCTCGGGCAGGAGGATCAGGGGGTGGCCAGCCGTCAGCGCGGCCAGGTAGGCCACGATCGAATCGAGGTCGTTGCTCGCGGCCAGCGCGACGAGGCGCCGTTCCGGGCCGAGCCGCAACGCCAATTCATCGACGCGCCCCGCCAGCTCCCGGTAGGTCAGTGCGTAGTGGTCCGTGAGGATGGCGGGCTCGTCCCCGTAGCTCGCAAGATCGGCGGCAAAGGGCACCCGCTTGAAATCAAGCTGCGTGGTCACCAAACCATGCTATTAGATTAGGCTTACCTAATCAAAATTAGGGTATGAAATGTTTGCGTAATCGCCCGGAATGAGTATCCTCCTTATTTAGGTGCCCCTAACTAAGGGTTTCCTCAACGGCGTCGTTGGGGAAGTCCACCGCGCCACGGCACCGCCCCCACCGACACGAAGGACTCCCCCATGCCCAGTATCACCCTGCCTAAAAACGCTCTACCCAAAAACACCCCGCCCAAAAACACTCTGCGGTTCCGGAAGATGCTTGCCTTGGTTGCTGCGGCAACCGCGGCTCCGCTGGCCCTGACCGGCTGCATGGACAACGCAAAAACTGCGGCCGCAGCGGACGGAACGATCCAGGTCACCAGCACCCAGACAGAATGCAAGGTCTCCACCGGTCAGGTCCCCAGCGGCAACCTGACCTTCGCTGTCAAGAACGACGGATCACAGGCCACAGACTTCTACCTCCTGGCCGAAGACGGGCTGCGGGTCATCGGCGAAGTCGAGAACATCGGTCCCGGCCTGAGCCGCAACCTGGTGGTCACGGCGGCTGCCGGCAAGTACACCACGGCCTGCAAGCCCGGAACGCAGGGCGACGGAATCCGCGCAGGCTTTAGCGTCACGGACTCCGGGACGAATGCCGCCGTCGACGCCGGCCTGCAGGAGCTCGCGGACACCGGCACGCGGCAATACACCGCGTACGTGAAGGACCAGACCAATCAGCTGGTGGACGGAACGAAGGCGTTCGCGGAGGCCTACGCTGCAGGAGACCTGGAGAAGGCCCGCGGACTCTACGCCGCAACCCGCATGCACTGGGAACGCATTGAGCCGGTAGCCGAGTCCTTCGGGGACCTCGACCCCAAGCTCGATGCCCGCGAAGCCGACCTGGAACCGGGCCAGGCCTGGACGGGCTGGCACCGGGCCGAAAAGGACCTGTTCCCGCCCGCCGGCTACACTCCCCTGACTGTCGCGGAACGCGCCGGCCTGGCCAAACAGCTCGTTGCAGACACCGAAGACCTGGCCCAGCGGACGCGCACGGTGGAACTCACCGCAGACAAGATCGGCAACGGCGCCAAGGAACTCCTGGACGAAGTGGCCACCGGCAAAGTCACCGGTGAGGAAGAAATCTGGTCCCACACGGATCTCTGGGACTTCCAGGCCAACGTTGACGGAGCCCGGATCGCCTTCGAGAGCCTGAAGCCCGTGCTGCAGCGCAAGGACCCGGCCCTCGCCGACACCCTGGAGGCAAAGTTCGCGGCCTTGCAGACCGGGCTCAAGCAGCACTCCGCCGGCGACGGCTTCGCCTACTACAACGAGCTCAGCCAGGCCCAGGTCCAGCAGCTCGCTGCCCTGGTGGATGCCCTGGGCGAGCCGCTCGCCAAGCTCACGTCCGCGGTAGTCCTGTGAGCGGCTGCCCCTTCAGCGGCAGCCCCGGGCACACTCCCGACGACGGCGCGCCGGAGTCCGAAGCTGCCGCAGGACCGCCGGCCGCCGGCGGCTCGGCCAACCGTGGGCTGTCCCGCCGCTGGCTCCTGTCCCTCGCCGGCGCCGGCGGCGCGGGCGCCGTCGCCGGCCTGGCGGCCGGCTTCCTCGGCCACGACGCCGTAGCGGCAGCAGCACCTCCGCCGGCAGCGGAGGACATCATCGCCTTCCACGGCGACCGCCAGGCAGGCATCGTCACGCCGGCCCAGGACCGCCTTCACATTGCGGCCTTCGACGTCGTCACGGAGGACCGCGCGGAGCTCATCCGGCTGCTGAAGGACTGGACCGCGGCCGCCGCGGCGATGACCGCGGGGCGCGGCACGGGCAGCAGCGGCGCCGTCGACGGCCCCTACGATGCGCCGCCGGAGGACACGGGCGAAACGCTGGACCTTGGGGCCGGAAAGCTCACCCTCACCTTTGGGTTTGGCCCGGGCCTGTTCGAGAAGGACGGCAAGGCCCGCTTCGGCCTGGATGGCCGGCGCCCGGACGCCCTGATCGACCTGCCGCACTTCCCCGGCGATGATCTCCAACCGGGGCGCACCGGCGGCGACATAGTGGTCCAGGCCTGCGCCGACGACCCGCAGGTGGCTGTCCATGCGATCCGGAACCTGGCGCGGATCGGGTTCGGGCAGACACGCGTCCGCTGGTCGCAGCTGGGATTCGGCCGGACCTCCTCCACGTCCAGGGCCCAGACCACGCCGCGGAACCTCTTCGGCTTCAAGGACGGCATCAGCAACCTCAAAGCCGAGGACACCGCACTGCTGGACGAGCACGTCTGGGCCGGCCCGGGAACCCGCCCGGGAGAAGCCTGGATGGCCGGCGGCACCTACCTCGTGGCGCGCCGGATCCGGATGCACATCGAAATCTGGGACCGGACCTCACTGCGCGAACAGGAAGGCCTGATCGGCCGGACCAAGGGCTCGGGCGCACCGCTCTCCGGCGGCGAGGAATTCACCACCCCAAACTTCGACATCACCGGCAGCGGCGGCGAACCGCTGATCCCGCTGGACGCCCACGTCCGCCTCGCGCACTCGAGCCGGAACGACGGCGTCAAGATGCTCCGGCGCGGGTACAACTACACTGACGGATCGGACGGCCTGGGACACCTCGACGCCGGCCTGTTCTTCATCGCTTTCGTGACTGACCCCCGGACCCACTACGTACCCATGCAGCTGGCCATGGCGAAGGAAGACACCCTGGCTCTGGAATACCTCAAGCACACCGGTTCGGGCCTGTTCGCGGTTCCCCCGGGAACCGCGACGGGAGGCTTCATCGGCGAGGGGCTCTTCACGTGACGGCGGCCCTCACCGACGCCGGGCGGCCGCCGGGCGCTGACGGAACAGGTGTACCTCACAGCACGGAACCCAACGGCACGGAACTGCCGGGACCCGGCATCGTCAAGCCCGCCAGCCCGAGCGGAAAACCCGCCCTGAAACTCGTGCTGCTGGGCGTGGGGTGTTCGGCGGCGTGGCTGGCATCGGTGCTGGTTGGCGGGTTCCTGGACCCCGGGGTGGTGGTCCACCGGGTTGCCCTCGCCGCCCACATCCTGGCCCTCGTGCTGTCCTTCGGGGCCATCCTGGTGCTTGACTGGGTCGGCCTGCTGTGGCTGCTGGGCCGCCGCGACGTCCACGACACCCGGCGGCTCGATTCCGCCGCGCAGCCGCTGATCTGGGGCGGGCTGGCGATCCTGCTCATCTCCGGGGCGCTGCTGCACCCGGACCTGTCCAGCCCTCCGACCCAAATCAAACTTGTGAGCATCTTGGTGCTCATTCTCAACGGACTGGTCCTGACCCGGACCATGAAGCAACTGCACCTGCTGCCGCCGGCAACGCTGTTCACCGCAATGGCGGCCGGGCTGCGGGCACGCTTGCTCGCCGCCCTATGTGTCTCGCAAGCCTGCTGGTGGACCAGTGTGCTGGTGGGACTGCTCAACAGCACGCTGCGGCGCTGGACGGGCGGATGAGGCGCGTGAGTCCCTTGGCTACCGCGAGTGAGGGAAGATCCGGCTGTGGCGGTTCTCGGACACGGGCGGATCGAATCTGGGGTCTTCCAGGGTCGCTCCGTCGTCGTGCCAGCCGCGCTTGCTGTAGAAGCTGATGGCTCGATTGTTGCCAGCCGCCACCCAGAGACAGGCACGGTCGTAGCCGAGGTCGATGAACTTCTGCTCGGCAGCCGCAAACAGGACGGAGCCTGCGCCCCGTGCCCACCAGTCCGGATGCACATTGATCGCGTGGAGCTGGCCGGTTCCGGCGTCCGCGTCGCCCGTGGCGGGACCGAGGATGGCGAAGCCCGCAACCACGTGGCCGGTTTGGACGACGAGGTGGATAGTCCCGCCCCGGGGCTCCAGGATGTTTCGGCGCCACGCCTTCGCTGCCCGCCCGACGTCGAGCCCGTCAAGGTATTCATCGGTCATCACGCCACGGTAGGTAGCCCGCCATGCTGCGATGTGAATCTCGGCCAGCCGCGCGGCGTCGAGATCGGTCGCGGCCCTGACGCTGAAATCCGGAGGGGTCATGTGCCCGAACCTATCAACCAGGGTCACGGCCGCCGCGCGGCGCGCCAGAAGCGGCGCGCAAGGTAAGCGATGAGAAGGACACTGACCGCGGCCAGGAGCCATGTGCCTTCCAGCCCGAGGAGCGGGCCGGTGGAACAGGCGCTGACTGCACCAGATTCCGGCGCATAGTCGATGCACTCGCCTGTCCGAAAGCCGATTAGCAAGGCGTCGACGGCAACCACCAGCAGAATGGCCCCCGCCCAGGGCCATCCCGGACGCCGGCGCAGCTGAGGCGATTCCTCCACGACACCCCCTCCGCCGCTGCAGGGCCCGGCTGGCCGCTACAACACTTGGCCCTCACACTACGGCCGGATCCTCCAGCGCGGTAGGCACGCAGCCCTGCCCGTCCCGGACGAGTAAATCGCTAAACAGCCCCATTATGACAAAGAATCCACACCCGTGACGGATCTGGTTAAATTCGCTTTCTCTGGTTACTCTCAGGCCATGGGGTCAATTAATCAATCGAAGTTACTGATTGTTGGGCCACGAAGCGAGCACATCGGCGAAGTCATGACCCCTGCGGGCGCAAGCGGCAACCGTCTCAAGGATTTACATGACTCCGTCAATGTTCGCTGAAGCCTCTATGCTTCGCAGAGTCGCGAACGTGGCATTGACATTGGGGGTTTGAAATTGGATATTGGCCTGCTCGCTGCAATTCTTTATTGGGCTTTTCCCGCCGCAGTGATATTTGTTCTGGCACGTACGGTGTTCCGGCTGAACACATTTCTGAAGTTGCGGATCGCGCAACTTCGAGCGGAGGCCGCGGCCCTTGAAGCGGCAGACCTGCGGCGATAGTTCCAGTTCGCCCGCATGTTCGACTGGTCCCGGGCCCGGCCACAGCCGGCGGCTTTGACCGCCGGGTCGAACAGCGCATGCGGTAGATTGCACTGATCCCGACGACGACGCGGGCAATGGAGGGGGACCATTGAAAGCAACACAGGAGAAGCAGCATCAGCCGCGGTCGGGCCGCTCAGTGTCCGTGCGGCGTTCGGCGCGGCAGGTCAAAACGTACCGCTCGCCGTCGGGCCGCCCTGTCGCCGCAACCGCATGGGCCGCAGCGGCCGGCACCCTGTGCTGGCTGGCGGGCAGCGGAGAACCCGGGGCGGCCCTGGAGGCAGCCCCGTGGCTGGTTCTGGGGTCCTGGTTCGTCTACGCAGCCCAGTGGCGGCCGTGCCTCCGCGCGGACAGCGACGGGTTCGAACTGATCAACGGACTCCGCGACCACCAGATACCCTTCAATGCCGTCATGGACATCGAGATCGGCTACGCGGTCGTGGTCAGGGCCGCGGGCAGAAAGTACGTGAGCTGGGGCGCCCCTACTCCGCCGGGCTCGTTCGAGTCGGGTTTTGGGCATGTCAGCGACCTGAAGAGCCGGCCCTTCAGCATCCTCCCGAGCAATGAACGCATAAGCCAGCCTGTGCCGCCCAGCGGCCGGGACGAGATCGCGCAGGCGTGGCAAGATGCCCGCGCGGCCAGTTTACCCTCCTCCGGAGGCACCGTGGCAGCCGGCAGCACCGTGACATCCGACAGCACACTGGCATCCGGCAGCACAGTCACATCCACATGCAACCGCCCGCTGATCGCACTCGGGGTCATCGCAATCCTCTGGGTGATCGCTGCCGTCGTGTTCTAGGCGGCCGAGATACCAAGCGCGGTCGATGGCTCAGCGGGAATTGTCCCCTTGCGGGGCCGGTGCCGGGGCCTGTGCTGCTACGGCGGAAACCGGTATATCGGCACTGTTGGTGGCTGTCCGGCTCTCGAGCATTTTCAGTGCATCCGCCGAGGCCGAACCCGGCTCGGCACTGTAGACAATGAGGGAGAGCCCGATATCGGCCGGCAGGTCCATCGCCTCAAACGCCAGATGAAGGTCTCCCACCACGGGATGGTGGATGTCCTTGAGCCCGGTCTGGTGAAAGCGCACGTTGTGCGAGGCCCACAGGGCGCGGAACTCCCCGCTGTGCACCGAGAGCTCTCCCACCAGGTCCGTCAGGGCGCGGTCATAAGGGTTCCGGCCCGCTTCGGTGCGCAGATTGGCCACGAGATCGCCGGCGGCACGCTCCCAGTCGAGGAAGAAGCTACGGGCACGCGGATTCAGGAACACGAACCTGGCCACGTTCACGGGCCGGACCGGGTCGGCATAGAGCTCGGAATACAGTGCATAGCCCAGCCGGTTGGCGCCAAGTATGTCCCGGCGACCGTTGCGCACATAGGCCGGCGCATCGCTCATGGAGTCGAGGATCCTCTGCACGGTCGGCCGGACCTGTTGCTGCATGGGTCGCCGGGGCCGCGGCGCGGGCACGGCGGCCCTGGCAAGGTCGAACAAGTGCGCGCGCTCCGGTTCATCCAACTGCAGCGCACGGGCGACGGCGTCGAGCACGCTGTCGGAGACTCCCCCCAGGTTTCCACGCTCGAGCCGGATGTAGTAATCGATGCTGACTCCGGCGAGGAGGGCAACTTCTTCCCTGCGAAGACCGGGAACGCGCCGGTTTCCGCCGTAGGCAGGCAGGCCCGCATGCTCCGGGCTGATCCGCGCACGGCGCGAGGCCAGGAACTCGCTGACTTCTTTCCGATTGTCCATACAGCAACCCTATGAGGCGCCGTCCCCTTGTGGGAGGCCCTGCCGGTACCTGCCCCAACAATGGTTCCCGCAGCCGCGCACCACGCCGAGGACCCCCCGGCGGGTTCAGACCGAGTGGTACCGCAGTGAGCCGGGAATCTCGCCTCGGGTCCCCAGGCTTTCCCCGCGCGCGAACTGCGCCCAGAGTGCACGCATCGCCCGGCCGTCGGCATGGATGTCGTCCCAGGTGGCGCCATCAAGAAGCCCGGCGCCCCGCCAGGTGCCCTGATCGCCGAACAGCAGGGGCAGGTCAACGGTGTGCGCTGCGCCGTAGAGGTTTCCCGGTGCGCGCCAGGACAGCACGTAGCGGTGGGCCCGTCCTCCCGCGCGCACATGCCGTTTGGAAAACTGCCTTGTTGCTTTGCCGTACACCAGTTCCGTGACCACCCACGTCACCGCTTTGAGCACTGCGCTGCCGACGACGGGAATCCTCGCCACGCGGCTCAGCTGCGGGCTTCGGGGCAGGAACAGCCGGGCCTCCTCCGCCGTATGGCCGATCAGGATGTCGATCCCGGGGGCAGTGGCATTCCAGGCACCGTCCAGGTCGGATTCCTTGGGCAGCGGTGAATGCCCATACTGGATCCCGAACGGCATGGCAGCCATCAGCCCGAACTTCCGGGCCGCCCGCGCGACGTCCTCCTCGAGGGCAACGACGTCCATCGCCGGGGTGGCCTCGGTGACCACCTCCGCAGCGGCACCCATGGCGGCGTTCATCTTTTCCCTCCCCCGGGTAATGCCAAGCGGGGCACTTTGAATGATGGCCCTCTGGAAGAGCGACGCCGCATCCGGCGTTGCCATGAGGTGCGCCACGGCGTCGCCCCCGGCGGATTGCCCGAACGCGGTGACCCTGCCCGGGTCTCCGCCAAACGATCCGATGTTGCGCTGCACCCAGCGGAACGCCTCGAGCTGGTCCAGCAGGCCCAGGTTGGCGGGCCTGCCGCTGCTGGTGGACAGGTAACCGAACAGGCCCAGCCGGTAGGTCACCGAGACAACAATGACGCGGGTCTCGGCAACCAGCGCCGCCGGGTCGAAAATCGCCAGATCCCCGGAACCTGAGGTGTAGGACCCGCCGTGCAGCCACACCATCACCGGGAGCCGCTCGCCGTCGTCGAGGTCGGCGGGCAGGGTGATCGAGAGGCGCTGGCAGTGCTCGTCGCCGGGGAGTTCTCCGTAGCGGGTGCCGAGCACGTCGTCCAGGAAGGGCACCGGGGCCTGCGGGCACGCCGGGGACAGGGAGGTCGCCGCGAGCACCTCGGACCAGTCGGGTGCCGGCGCAGGCGGCTCAAACCGTTCCGCGGTGGCATACGGAATGCCGGTGGCACGCACGACGGCGCCGTCGCGCCACCCGGTGACAGGGCCACACGGCGGTTCGAAGGAAAGGTCCACGTTCATGCCCGTTCAGCTGTTTTTCAGCAGGGCAACATCGGAGACAAGGTCAAGGTGTTCCAGCATCGCCGCCGCGGCGGCCGCCGAATCCTGGGCCCGGATCGCCTCGGCAATTTTGCGGTGGGAGGCCAGCGATTGCTCCGGACGGCCCGGTTGCCCGAGGGATTCGAGCCGCGTTTCCAGGACCATGCCGGCAATGAATGTCATCAGCTGCGCCAGGACTGCCGAGTGCGCCGCGGCCGTGACAGCCTGGTGGAACAGCTCGTCGCCGCGCGCACCCCGCTCACCGGAGGCAACCTCGGCCGCCATCTCGTCGAGCGCGCGATCGATGGCGTTCATGTCCTGCCCGGTGCGCCGGGCCGCGGCCAGCTCGGCGAGCTTGACCTCAAGCGTGCTCCGCGCTTCAACGATCTCCGGCAAACGGCTGCGGTGCTCGCGGAGTCCCTTGATCACTGACGGAACGTTGGGCCGGTAGACCAGCACCGCTCCGGTGCCGTGCTGGACGTCGATCACGCCGAGCACTTCGAGGGCCACCAAAGCTTGAGCCAGGGTTGCCCGCGAAACCCCCAGCCGCTCGGCAAGTTCCCGTTCAGCCGGCAGCGTGTCGCCGGGACCCAGCTCGGCGGACTCGATGAAGTCCATGATCTGCTCCACCAGCTGTTCATAGAGCCGGGGCCGCGAAACGCGGGAAATCTGATGCGTTGCCGCCTGCTTTGCCATGCGCGTCCTTCCAGCCTGTCCTGACCCCTAAGACTACCGGAGAACTATTGACAAAGACACCTAGTGTCTAGGAGGCTAGGCCACTAATCCAGCTAGCCAAGCCATACACGCTCCCGCAAAGACCCGCCAGAGAAGGATCAGCCCCATGAGCACAGAACCCACGCCCGACGTCGAAGGCCCCCTGACCGGCTACCTCGTGGTGGACCTGAGCCGTGCCCTCGCCGGCCCGCATGCCGGGATGATGCTGGCCGACCTCGGCGCCCGGGTGATCAAGGTGGAGAACCCCGGCACCGGCGACGACACCCGCGGCTGGGGCCCGCCGTTCGTGGGCCCCGAGGACGATCCCCAGGCCACGTACTTCCTGTCCTGCAACCGCAACAAGGAATCCATTGCGCTGGACTTGAAGAGCGACGACGGGCGAAACGTTCTGCGGGAACTGCTGGAACGCGCCGATGTGCTCATCGAGAACTTCCGTCCCGGAGTCCTGGACCGGCTCGGCTTCTCCGCAGCGCGCATGCATGAACTGAATCCGGCGCTGGTGGTCCTGTCCATCACCGGGTTCGGGCACGATGGACCCGAGTCCCGGCGCAGCGGCTACGACCAGATCCTGCAGGGCGAGGCCGGCCTGATGTCGCTGACCGGGTCCGGGCCGGATGATCCGCAGCGTGTCGGGGTCCCCATCGCCGACCTCCTCTCCGGCATGTACGGGGCGTTCGGCACCCTGGCGGCTCTGCTGCAGCGTGAGCGCACAGGGCAGGGCCAGATTGTCCGCACCTCACTGCTTGCGGCGCTTATCGGGGTCCACGCGTTCCAGGGCACCCGGGCCACTGTTGCCGGGGAGGTTCCGCGCGCCCAGGGCAACCACCACCCGTCCATCGCCCCCTACGGACTGTTCCACTGCCGGCAGGGCCGGGTCCAGATCAGCGTGGGCAGCGAGAAACTCTGGCGCACGTTCGCCGCCACGTTCGGGATCGACGCCGAGCGGCCGGAGTTCGCCACCAATGCGGACCGGGTGCGGAACCGCGAGAAAGTCATCGAAGAAGTGGAGCGGGTGTTCTCCGACTTCGAGGCTGCGCCGCTCCTCGCCAAACTCAACGACGCCGGCATCCCGGCCGGGAAGGTCAGGACCCTGGACGAGGTCTACGCCTGGGACCAGGTCCATTCACAGGGCCTGCTGATCGACGTCGAGCACAAGATTCTCGGCAAGGTGAGCCTGCCCGGTCCCCCGCTGCGGTTCTTCGGCCCCGCCGGGACCGCCGAGACGACCCTGACCTCGCACACCGCCCCGCCGCTGCTGGACCAGCACGGCGAGCAGATCCGGTCGTGGCTTGGCCTGGCGACGGCCAACGGCGCCGGCGCGGAAGCCGGCCGGTACCACGAAGGCCGCCCGGCGTGCTGACCGAGCAGAAGGTCCGGCACCTGGATGCCACCGAACTCATCACCGCGGTCCTGGACCCCGGGTCCTACCGGAGCTGGGATGCCCCTGTCACGGACCCCGGCCCGGACCCGGAGTACCGGCGGGAGCTGGCCGCAGCCCGGGCCAAGACCGGCGTGGACGAATCCGTCCTCACCGGCGAAGGCCTCATCCGGGGACGCCGAGTGGCCGTCATCATCAGCGAATTCCGGTTCCTCGCCGGCTCCATCGGCCAGGCCGCGGCCGAACGCATCGTGAACGCCGTCGAACGGGCCACCCGCGAGGGCCTGCCCCTGCTCGCCGGACCCGCCTCGGGCGGGACCCGAATGCAGGAAGGAACCATCGCGTTTCTCTCCATGGTCAAAATCAGCGCCGCGGTCCGGACCCACCGGAAGACCGGGCTGCCGTACCTGGTCTACCTGCGGCATCCCACCACGGGAGGCGTCATGGCCTCATGGGGGTCCCTCGGCCACATCACAGCCGCCGAGCCCGGAGCCCTGCTTGGTTTCCTCGGCCCCCGGGTCTACGAGGCCCTCCACGGAACCCCGTTTCCGGAAAACGTCCAGACGGCCGAGAACCTCTTCGACAAAGGGCTGGTCGACGCGGTGGTCCCGCCCTCGCAACTGTCCGACGTCGTCGACCGCGCCTTGAGCATCCTGGTCGCCCGGCCCCACGCGCCGATCGCCGCTCCGGCGACGCTGTCCGTGAAGCCGTCCGGCGCCACCGCCTGGGAATCGATCGGCATCTCCCGCAATCCGCGCCGGCCGGATGTGCGGCAGCTGCTGGCGCACGGCGCCCGGGACGTGCTGCCGCTCAACGGCACCGGCCAGGGCGAAAAGGACCCCGGCCTGCATCTGGCCCTGGCCCGATTCGGCCAGGAATCCTGCGTGGTGATCGGCCACACCCGGCCCCGGCCGACGTGGCCGACGGGCAGAGAACAGACAGACATGGGACAGACGGGCAGAGGACACACTGTAGTGGGGCAGACGGCGATGGGGCCGGCATCCCTCCGCGAGGCCCGGCGCGGGATGCGCCTCGCCGGGGAACTCGGGCTGCCGCTCGTCACGATTATCGACACCGCCGGCGCCGCCCTGTCCCAGGAGGCCGAGGAAGGAGGCCTGGCCGGCGAGATCGCCCGCTCCCTGCACGACCTCATTGGCCTCAACGCACCGACCGTGTCCGTGCTGCTCGGACAGGGCGCCGGCGGCGGTGCACTGGCCCTGCTGCCCGCGGATCGCACCATCGCCGCCCAGCACGCCTGGCTCTCGCCGCTGCCGCCCGAGGGCGCCAGCGCAATCGTCCACCGGAACACGGACTTCGCCCCGGCCATGTCCGAGGCCCAGGGCGTCAACGTCGCAGCCCTGCACGCCAACGGACTCGTGGAGCACATCGTGGACGAACGCCCCGATGCCGCGCACGAGGCACAAGCCTTCTGCCGGCGCCTCAGCCGGGCCATCGAATACGAACTCGCCACCCTCTCCGGCGTCGAAGTCAACGAGCTGCTCCCCCCGCGGCTCGAAAAATACCGCAACCTGGGCAGCCTCTCCCGGCGGCGGTGACGGGCCGGAGACTGCCCGACCCCTCAGCAGGACTTTCGGATTACTTTCGCGCGCCGGCGTAGGCCTGTTTGACCGGCTTGGTAGCGGGCATCGCGACGACGGCGAGGACCGTGAGTACGGCGCAGATCATGACGGCCAGGAACACGGCGGACGAGGCCGCCACGATGGTATGCGGATCCGTCTCGCCGTGCGGGGAGCTGGCGTAGACCGCGTTCGCAATCGCCCCGAAAACGGCGACGCCGATGGAACTGCCAATCGACCGGGCGAAAAGGTTGGTCCCGGTGACCACGCCGCGCTCGTTCCATTCGACGCTCGACTGGGCGGCGATGAGAGTCGGGGTCGCAACGAGCCCGAGTCCAAGCCCGATAATGAAGCAACTGCCCGCAACCAGCGCAACGTTCGGCGCGGAGGCGGTGAGGGCAAGGACGGCTGTGCCGATGACGGTGATCGTGACGCCGATCAAGGCAGTGTTCCGGAACCCGATCCGAAGATACAGGCGGCCCGATTGGGACGCGCTGATCGGCCAGCCGATGGTCAGCGCCGCCAGGGCGAGCCCGGCCAGGATCGGAGAGGTCGAGAGGGCTCCTACCAGGAAGGTGGGAACGTAGGAGGTCAGACCAAGCAAGACCGCTCCCACGCCGAAGGCGATCATCGCCGTCGTCGCCAGCAGCCGCCGGGACACAACCCAGGGCGGCAGGACCGGCTCCGCCGCCCTTCGCTCGACGAGGATAAACGCGGCGAACAAGACGGCGCCGCCGGCGAACACTGCGGTGCTGATCGCGGAGTTCCAGGCCCAGGCCTGGCCGCCTTCGAGGGCCCCAAGGATGAGCAGGGTCAGTGAGGTGGTGAGCAGCCCCGCCCCCAGATAGTCCACCTGGTGCTTCACGGGCTCGATATCCTCGTGGAACGACCGGACCAGCATCCACCCTGCCACCAGGCACAGCGGAATGTTCACGAGGAAAATGCCGCGCCAGATGCCGAGTGAGGCAAACACTCCCCCGAGCGTCGGGCCAACCACAGAGGAGACCGCCCACACACTGGCCAGGTAGCCCTGAACTTTTGCCCGCTCCGCCAGCGTGTAGATGTCGCCGGCGATCGTGATGGCCATCGGCTGGACCGCACCCGCCCCCAGGCCCTGCACCACGCGGAACGCGATGAGCGCCGGCATGCTCCACGCGACTCCGCAGAGGACCGAGCCGAGCAGGAACAGCCCGATGCCGAGGAGCATGATCGGCTTGCGGCCGATGGTGTCGGAGAGCTTCGCGTAGACGGGAACCGAGACGGCCTGGGCCAGCAGGTAGGCCGAGAAAAGCCACGGGAAAGACGTGAACCCGCCGATGTCATGCACAATCGAAGGCACGGCCGTCGCCACAATCGTCGCGTCGATCGCCACCAGACCGGTCGAAAGCATCAGGGCGATGAGGACGGGTCCGCGTTTGGAGCGGAAGCCGACTCCCTCGGCAGGCGTTGTCGTCACGTGGTCTCGTTCCCGTCGGCGCCCAAACAGCGCGTTCCGTGCAGAACCGGTTCCGGGTCCCAACTGCATAACTGCACCATTTGCCGAATTAGTCCCGGATGCCGGTATTTATCCGGCGGTGGACCATTTATCCGGCGGTGGACCGGGGAAGCTGCGGACCTTCCTAGAGCAGGCTCGGGAACTCCGCGTAGCTGAGCGGGGCGTAGCGTCCGTACGCGGCGATCACCGCGGCCTCAACGGCGTCGACGTCGAGGCCCGGCACGAGGTCATCGGCCGCGCCGGCCGTCGCCGGATCCCATTCCAGGCCAAGGGCGGCGTAACTGGCCTCCAGGACAGCGCGGATCGGAGCTGAGTCCGCCACCACGATCACGGAGCTGAAAAGCCAGCCGCCGGCAACCACCCGCTGGGCAGTGCCGACGAGTTTGATCCGCCGCTCCGGGATCAGCGGGTCGCTGCCGTGCACGCTGAACTCACCGGGGCAGTATTCCCCCGGGATCTCACCGACGCCGGCCTCCACGCCGGCGTCGCGCAGTGCCCCGGCGAGCAGTTCGCCAAAGCGCGAAAACCGTCCCTTGGCCCCAGCGATGGCGTCCGCTTCGGGTTCCAGGTGATCGATGACGAGCGTTCGCTCGTGGTAGGCCGCGGCGCGGCCGCCGGCCTTGCGGACCAGCGGCTCGAAGCCCAGTTCCCGGCAGGCGGCGGCAGCGGCCTCAAAGCCGGGCAGGTGGGTGTCTCGCTGTCCGAAGGCGACGGTCGGAACCGGCCGGTAGAGCCTGAGCATGGGCCCCAGCGAACCCGTCTTGACCTTCTGGAGGAGCTCGAGCGCGAGGCCGAGGTCGGCCGCGGCGCCCAGGGATTCCTCCTGCCGCACCACCGTCAGTGTCCGGGGTCCGGCTGGCGCCTGCGGCATGTTGTTATGCTCCCTTATGGTCATTCTGCAATTCCTCGTCGTAGCCGCCGCATTCGCCGTCATCGACGCCATCTGGCTCAAGACGATGAACCCGTTCTACCGCCGCCAGATCGGTGATCTCCTGGCCGACAAGCCCAATCTAGGGTACGCGGTGGTGTTCTACGTGATCTACATTGCCGGGATCGTGTTCTTCGCGCTGACGCCGGCGCTCGACGGCGGCAGCTGGCTAAGCGCCGTCGGCTATGGTGCCGCCCTCGGCACGTTTGCCTACGCCACCTACGATCTGACCAACGCGGCCACGCTCAAGACCTGGCCGTGGCAACTGATTGTTGTCGACATCCTCTGGGGTGCCGCGCTGACGGCGCTGGCCACCCTGGCCGGCTGGCTCGTCTTCCATACAAGCTAGGGCCCGCCACACGAACCCGGACTTGCACGGCCTTAGGATCTGCGCAGTGTCAGGATTTACGCAGTGTCAGGATTTACGCAGTGTCAGGATTTACGCAGTGTCAGGATCTGTTCCGCGCGGCCAAACGGGCCGGTGAGGTCATGGAGCACCGTGGACGTCAGCCCGATCCCGTCGGTGCCGAAGGACACTTCATTGTCCAGCCCCAGCCATTCACCCTCAGGCTGGCGGTACATGTGGATCTGCAGGTCCAGGTTGGGGAAGGCGTAGCTGCCCTTGCCCGGCGGGACGCGGGCCG
The DNA here is from genome assembly GCF_056394525.1 of Arthrobacter sp. 10N43. Lineage (NCBI taxonomy): Bacteria > Bacillati > Actinomycetota > Actinomycetes > Micrococcales > Micrococcaceae > Arthrobacter > Arthrobacter sp. 10N43. The sequence goes on from NZ_JBFTIA010000002.1 coordinate 368,240, forward strand.
CAATCCCGTTGGCCGTGTCCACCAGGCCGACCAGCCGGGCGAGGTCGCCGCTGTCCGCCTGGTCTGTCAGCGGGTGGTCGGTGTGGAGCCAGACCGTTCCCGAGCCCGCCCGGTGGCCCTCAGCCATCCGCATCTGCAGCGAGGCAATATAGCCGCCGGGCCAGACACTGGCGGCGTCGTACGGTTCGCAGTCCGCCGGCGCCGGGATCCGGGGATCCTCAAAGGCCGCGATGGCTGAGGTGTCCGAGGTAATCATCCGCCACGCCGTGGCGCGGATGGCCGTGCGGCCGGCCGCGACGAGCTCGGCCTGGACCAGCTCGATGGTCCGGCCCGGGCGGAGCGTGGTGGTGAAGACCTCGAACTCGCCGCCGGGGATCAGCCCGAGGATTTCGTAGCTGAGCCGCGCCATGCGCATGTCTTCGCGGGGTTCATGCCTGGCCAGGCAATCGGCCATGAGGCCGGACGCGGGGGCCATGTGCTGCTCGTGTTCGTTCCAGGCACCCTGGGCGTGCACGGTGGAGCGGAACCGTCCGCCGCCTAGCACTTCATAGTAGAAATCGCCCTCGGCAAGTTCCGGTAGTACAGCAGTCAACGCCCCGCCCTTTCGCAGCTTCCATCGGAGAATTCCACCACCCTATCGCCTCGAGCATCCGCCACCGCCCGCTCCAGCAGCGGGCCCCGACCGGGCGGCAGAACCCGACCGCGGCGGCAGACGCCGGCTCAATAGTCCATGATCGGACAGCCGGACTGGGTAGACTCGGTCAGAGCTTACGCAACTATCATCCGAAGAGGTGCTCCCCTGATTCGAGTCATCAGCTACAACCTCCGCAAGCACGCGGCCAGCGGTGAACTGGTCGATTTGGCCGGCGATTTCGAGCTTGACGCTTTGTGCCTCCAGGAGTGCGATACCGAGGACCTGCCGGACACCATCGGCGACCTGCACCTGGCCGACGCCACCCGGGGGAACCGTCTTGGCCTGGCCATCTACTACCGCAAGGACCGCTTCACGGCCTACGACACCCAGACGTTCGCCCTGAAGAAGTCCCTCCACGACCGTGTCCTGGCCCCCGCGCACGAGCGGCTCATCGGCACGCGTGTGACCGACAACGAGACCGACCACGAACTCGTTATCGCCTCCTTCCATGCGGCACCGCTGACGGCGTCGAATTCGCTGCGGCGCAACCAGATCCACGCCGCGCACGCCGAGCTGCTCAGCATGGGCGGCGGCCTGATGTCGCTGATGGTGGGCGACTTCAACTACCCGTTCTTCACCAAGTCCCTGACCGCGCAGATGAAGGACGCCGGCTACGACCTCACCATGAGTGACCGCCGGACCTACACCCGGTACAAGGTGTTCAAGGGCCATTTCGATTTCGCCACCTCCCAGGGGCTGGAGATTGAAAGCGTCGAGACTCTCCCCCGCGGCGCCTCGGACCACCTTCCCATCCTGATCACGGCCGAATACGGCCAGGAGGCATCCGGAAACGGTTCGGCACCAGCGGCTGGCTAGCGGCAGCGGCAGTTTTGGCGCCCAAGAACACCCGGTGAACAAACAGTGAACCCGGGATCGAAAGCAGGCTTACCTTAACCTTGCTGTGATCTACTGCTGGGCGTGAACTTCTCCAGACGCACGTTCCTGACCGCCGCCGGAGCGGCCACAGCCACCGCCGGGATCAGCCTGCGGTCCGCCGCGGCCGCGGTGCCCGCCCTGCCCCCGGCTGCCGCATCCGGCATCGACCACATCATCGTGCTCATGATGGAAAACCGCTCCTTCGACCACTTCATGGGCTGGCTGCCCGGCGCCGACGGCCAACAAGCCGGCCTGAGCTACACGGACCGGTACGGGATCCCGCACACCACGCACCACCTCACGGACTACCAGGGCTGCGGCCACCCGGACCCGGACCATTCCTATGAAGGCGGCCGGATCCAGTACAACAACGGCAAGAACGACGGCTGGCTCCGCGCCGGCGAAAACGACGAATTCGCCGTCGGATACTACGAGGCAGCAGACCTCGATTTCTGGCGGCAGGCCGCTCCGGACTGGACCGTCTGCGACCGCTACTTTGCCGCCACCATGGCCGAGACGTACCCGAACCGGTTCTACCAGCACTCGGCCGCCACGGACCGGACCCATAATTCCACCGTTACCAGCACCCTGCCCACCATCTGGGACCGGCTGGCCGAGGCCGGTGTGGAGGGCAAGTACTACTACGGCGACATCCCCTTCACCGCCCTCTGGGGATCCAAGTACGTGGGCATCTCCCACCACTATTCGCAGTTCCTCGCCGACGCGGGCTCCGGGAACCTCCCCGCCGTGTCTTTCGTCGATCCCCGCTTCACGGACGAGGGTTCGGGAACCTCTGGTGATGACCACCCCCACGCGGACATCCGGTCCGGCGAGCTCTTCCTGGCCGAGGTCTATGACGCCGTCACCACAAGCCCGGCGTGGGCGAACACCATGCTGGTCATCAACTATGACGAGTGGGGCGGCTTCTACGACCACGTCCCGCCGGCAACTGCTCCGGACACCAGCCCGGAGACCGCTTTGCGCGGCTTCCGGGTGCCGTCCGTGGTCATTTCCCCACGCGCCCGACGCCGGTATGTCGCCCACGATGTCTACGACCACACGTCCGTCTTGAAAGCCATCGAATGGCGGTGGAACCTGCCACCGCTGACGCCCAGGGACCAGGCGGCACGCAACATCGCCGAGGTCCTCGACTTCGCGGCCCCGCCCAACGTCAGTGCGCCCAAGTACTTGGTTCCGCCCTTCGCAGCCGGGCCCGCCTGCACGCCCGCCGGGCCGCCGCCCGCCGAGGAATGGTCCGGACTGAAAGAAAAAGCCCTCGCCGACGGATGGAAACTGCCTTGATCCCTAACTCCCACACGAAGCCCGTTTTCCCGCCGGCAGGCCCGCGCCGGCCAGCGAGGTCCCGTACCCTGCGGCGGCTCGCCTCGGCCACCCTCGTGTTGCTGGCAGCCGCGACCCTGGGCTCCGGCCCGGTGGCCGCAACGGCCGGCACGGCCGCCGGCGCGGCGGCTGCGGCACCGGCCGCGGCCGCCGCCGGCCAGGGATTTCTCCCGGGCGCCCAGCACGTCTTTGTGATCAATCTCGAAAACAAGGGCTACGACTCGACCTGGGGCCCTGGTTCTCCGGCGCCGTATCTGTCCACAACATTGCGGTCCCAGGGAGTGCTGCTGAACCAGTATTACGGCACGGCGCACAATTCCCAGCCGAACTACGTCGCCCAGATTTCCGGGCAGGGTCCCAACCCGCAAATGCAGGCCGACTGCCAGACCTACTCGCCGTTCGCCGGAACCGGGACGGCCAGCCAGGGCCAAGCCATCGGTGACGGCTGTGTCTTCCCGGCCAGCGTGCCCACGGTCGCCGGGCAGCTGACCGGAGCCGGCAAGACGTGGAAAGGCTATATGGAAGACATGGGAACTCCATGCCGCCACCCGGCCCTCGGCGCTGTGGACGATACCCAGAAGGCCAAGCCGGGTGACCAATACGCCTCACGCCACAACCCGTTCGTCTATTTTGCCGGGATCACCGGCTCGCCGGACTGCGCCAAAAACGTCCTCGACCTCGCTGCGCTGAAGACCGACCTCGCCTCGGCGGCCACCACCCCCAACCTGTCCATGATCACCCCGAACCTCTGCCACGACGGCCACGACGCCCCGTGCGTGGACGGGCAGCCGGGCGGCCTGGCGAGCGCGGACGAGTGGCTCAAACAATGGGTTCCGGCCATCACCTCGTCCCCGGCGTTCAAGCAGGACGGCGTCCTGGTGATCACGTTCGACGAATCCGACGGGCCGCAGTCCGACGCGAGCGCCTGCTGCGGCGAAACCGCCGGGCCCAACTCCCCCGCGCCGGGCATCACCGGCCCCGGCGGAGGCCGCGTCGGCGCATTGGTGATCTCGCCCTTCACCAGGGGCGGCACCTGGTCCACCACTCCCTACAACCACTACAGCCTGTTGGGCAGCATCGAAGAGACCTTTGGACTGCCGTACTTGGGCTTCGCGGGGGCGCCCGGCCTCAACCGCTTCGGACTCGACGTCTACAACGCAGGCGCCTAGGGGTGATCGACGGCGAGTCAAGGCAGGCGGCGCTCCGGCTACGACTTCGCGTTGAAGACATCCGCGCCGAAGCTGTTCAGGCCCGGCGCCCCCGCGTAGCCCAGGCGCGGCAGGGAGAACGCGTCTTCGATGCTGGCGAGGAGGCTGAAATGGTTGTACGCACGGTCCGACGTCGTACCGCCGTGGGTGAACGGCGAGAGCACCAGCGCACCAATCTTGCCGCCGGCCGTTCCGCCGGGCAGCAGTCCCGACGGCCCCACCGTCTTGCCTTCGGATTCATCGAAGGTGATGACCAGCATCCCGTCCTTCTGGAAGGCCGGGGAATTCAGGATTGCCGGGACCTGCTGGCTCAACCAGCTGTCGGAGGCGGCCAGTCCGCCTTCGCTGCCATCGACGCAGGGGTTGTCGTGGCCGTCGTTGCAAAGATTGGGCGAAATGTAGGACAGGTTCGGCGTGGTGTCCACGGACTGGAGGTCGGTCTGCAGTTCACCAAAGTCCACCACATTGCTCTGGCAATCCGGTGACGAGGTGATGGCCTCGAAGTATACGAACGGATTGTGCCGTGTGGCGTATTGATCGCCCACCTTGGCGCCCTGGCTGGAGTCCTTGCCGCCAAGTTTGGGATGGCGGCAAGGCGTCCCCATGTCTTCCATGTAGCCCTTCCAGGTCTTTCCGGCGGCGCTCAGCTGCCCGGCCACCGTGGGGACCGACGCCGGATAGACACAGCCGGTCCCTTCCGCCTGGCCCAGCGCGGCCGTCCCGGTCATTTGGAACGCCGCATATGTTGGGCAGTCCTCACGGGTCATGGGGTTTGAGGCCTGCCCGGAAATCTGGGCAAGGTAGTTCGGGTTCGAGTTGTGGGCGATCCCGTAGTAATCGGACAGCAGGACGCCCTGGCTTCGAAGAGTCTCCGACAGGTAAGGGGCCTTGGAGCCGGCGCCCCACACTTCGTTGTAGCCCTTGTTTTCCAGATTAATCACGAACACGTGCCCTGGCTTCGACCTGGTCCCCGCCGTGGCCGTGCCTCCGGCGGTGGGAGTCGGACCGCCCGCGGTCGGAGTCGAACCCCCGCCGGCGGTCGGAGCCGTGCCCCCGCCTGTCGGAGTCGGACCACCGCCTGGCGGAGTCGGCTGGCAGGCCGCAGCCGACACCACCAGGAGGGCTGCTACCAGCAGCCGTGCAGCGATTCGAGGGCGGGATATCGTGACATTCCGGCTCATGGATTCCGGCTTTCTGATTGACCGATCAGCGTGGCATTTGCGGTTCAGTGGTTGAACTCTTTCACGCGGCGATCAAGAAAACCCGGAAGGTCCCTCCACAGTCGCTGGGAATGAGCCGCCGGAAAACATTGCCCGGCGGTCTCAGGCCTTTCGCTGGGCGACGGCGCCGGCGAGCGAGGCCAGGCCCTTTTCGAAGTCGGAGCCGACCATCTTGTCCATGTTCATGAACAGGGCGAAGACCTTGCCGATGCCCTTATTTTCCCCGGTCATGGTCCAGGTAACCTCGGTGCCGTTGGCTGAAGGCGCGAACGTGAACGAGGTGGGATTGACTGCCTTGAAAGGCTTGCTGAATTCCAGGCGGATCTTGATGGTGCGGGGCTCGGCGGAATCGACGATTTCCATCGTGCCCGCGCCGGCCTTGCGGTTCCCGCTCCAGGCGTACTTGGCCCCTACTCCGGAATCGCTGCCGGAGTAGCTCCGTTCCATGGCAGGATCCACGGCCTCCCAGGGGGACCATTTGGTCCATTCGTGGAAGCTGTTGACCAGCGGAAAGATGTCCTGGGCCGGGGCGGCAATGACTGTGCTGCGGGTGACTTCATAGGTAGACATGCCGTAATCCTAGGCGGTTACCGGCCAAATTAGACACCTGACCTGCGGATTTATGCCGTCTCGGCCGGCGCCTCCGTCAGGTCGACCACTTGCGATGCCGCATTCTTTTTGACTGACTCGACACCGCCCATGGCGCTTGCCTTGGTCTTATAGCTCTGCGACGAGGCGATCACCTCGCCGTTGGCGGCCTTGAGCCGGAACCGGAATCCGCCGGATTTGTCCTTATAGACCTCATATTTGCCAGCCATGGTGCATCCCTGATTTCTCCATGAGTGTGGCCGGCCGGGGAAGCCGGCACGGGAAAGACTATCGCTGCCGGATTCCCCTGACCAGAGTCAATCGGCTCGCGGCTTCTCAGCCCTTCAGGACACCCACCGGCACCCGGAAGTCCCGCGTTCCGCGGCGCCGGCTTCGACTGAACCCGAGCCAGCCACTACGCTCGGAAAATGGGAATCATGCGCAAGGCACTCGCCGCCGTCGTTGTGCTGATGGCCGGCCTTCTCGGCGGAACTTCCGCCGCGCTCGCCGTGACGCCGACCGCCGTCGTGGTTGAAGACCGTGCGGGGGTTTTGGACCAGCGGACGCTGCTGCCGGCAGTACAGTCCACCGACTTTTACGAGCCGACCAAAGTCGCGATCTACACGTACAACGGCACGGCCACAGACAACCTGAACGAGGAAGTGCTGCGTTTCGCCCGCACCGAACACCCCGAATGGATCAGCGCCGACGGGCAGAAGTGGGCGGACGGGCTGTTCATCTTTGCCCTCGATCCGGTGGGCCGGCATGTGGGGACGTACATGGGTGAGGACCGCAAAGTCTCGCCCGAACAGCGCGAGGACATCCAGAATGCCTCCAAGGAGCTGCTCCGCGACGCGCAATGGACCGACGGCACCATTGCCGGGATACGCCGCGGCGCCGAACTGATCAACCAGCCGTGGTATCGCTCCACAGCCTTCCTTGTCACGGCGTGGGCGGCCGTGATTGCCGCAGTCTGCGGTGCCGCAGCGTGGCTGATCGTGCGGTGGCGGACCCGGGTGTCCAGCCGGACGGAACTTGCCCGGGGCGACGCCAGCTACGCCAACGTCAGCATGGACCTGCAGGTCACCGAGCTGAACGCCAGTACCATCCCCGAGTCGTCCCGGTATGGGGGCACGGTCCTGGAGAAACACCGCACGTTCGTGAACCGTTACAACACAACCACCGAACTTTCCAACCACGTGCATGCCTTCAGCAGCCGGGACCTTAGCCGCAGGCAGAACCTCAAACTGGTCCGAAGCTACGCCGACGCCGCGGCCGAACTCGACGCGCTGGACGACGTGATCGCCGATACCAATGCCCTGCTCAACCGTGGCTCATCCTGGCCTGCAGCCTGGGACCGCCAGCTCGCACCTTTCCGCAGGGACCTCGACGGCCTGGAAGAGGTGCTCAGCCAGCGCCGCGCAGAGGGAAGCTCGGCCTCGGCCGCTGCACTGAGGTCCTTCCGCGATGAAAGCCGGCGTGAACTAGAAAGCTGGTCCTCGGAACTGGCGGACGGTTCAATCACACCCGAGACAGCCCTGGACCGGCTGCGTGACGCCCGGACCCACCTGTCGGAGCTCCTGAAGAATCACGCCGACACCCTGATCGGCGCCTTTGCACGCAACGACAAGGAAGCCGGGCTCATGCGCCAGGAAATGGAAAGCGCGCAGGCGGGAAGCAAGGCCAGATACGGCCGCGCGTACGAGCCGAGCATCCTCGGAACGGTATACCCGTCCTACTACTTCTTTTCGGTCCCGAGCTTCAACACCGGCTTCCACACCGGCGTCAGCAGCGTCAGCTCCGCGCGCGGCGGTGCCGCCACCACCGGGTACGGGTCCAGCGGCGGCAGCTTCTCCGGGTCCGGGAGTTCCTCGAGTTTCTAGGGCCCGCTCGCGGCCCGCTCGACGACGAAATCACCACCCGGGAACATGATGGTCTCGTGGCCGTCGTCGAACCTGACGAGGTACGGCGGCGCACCCTCGGACCCCCTCACTTCAAGGATCAGGCCGTGCCGGTCCGTGGACTCGACCGTGGTTCCCCGAATGATGATGCGGTCCCCTGCGACTGCTTTCATGGCGATCACCTGTATCCCTATTGACGCCTGCGTGCCCGAAGATCATTATGACTCTTGACGGCTGGGGGGCGCTATGGCATTGGATTGAGGAGCCGCGCCGTGAATACCAACCGGGCATTTTGCCAAGCAGCAAAAGCGTTAAGCACCCTTTTCACGGAGATCGGTTCCGCGGCCCCATCGCGCCGCCGGCTCCCCTCGTTGACCGGGCCCGTCGGCCCCGGCCACAGGCGACGCCGACGCCCTGATATTCACTCCGCCAGCCCGGGCAGCACTGTGGGACCAGCGGGGTACCGGCCATGATGGCCGCAATCGTCCGCTGGACTCTGCAGTTCCGGCTCCTGGTGCTGGCCGCCGCGGCAGGAATCCTTGCCCTGGGGCTCACCAACCTGCCGAGCATGTCCGTGGACGCCTTCCCGGAATTCGCCCCGCCGCAGGTGGAGATCCAGACTGAAGCCCTGGGACTCTCGGCCGCCGAGGTTGAGCAACTCATCACCTCCCCCATGGAGGCCGACCTGCTGAACGGGGTGGCCTGGGTTGAGGCGATCAGGTCCAAGTCCGTTCCAGGCCTGTCGTCGATCCAGATGGTTTTCAAGCCGGGGACCGATATCTTGCGGGCACGCCAGCTCGTCTCTGAACGGCTGACGCAGGCCCGCGCTCTGCCCAATGTTTCGGCGGCTCCAGTGCTCATGCAGCCGCTGTCCTCGACCAGCCGGGTCATGATGGTCCGGCTGACATCCAAGAACATGTCGGCGATCGACATGTCCGTCCTGGCCCGCTGGACGATGAAACCCGGACTCCTTGCCGTTCCCGGCGTCGCGAACGTGGCGATCTGGGGCCTTCGCGACCAGCAGCTTCAAGTCCTGGTGGATCCGGCGCAGCTCGAGGCCAAGGGCGTCACGCTTGACGAAGTCATCAAGACAACCGGCAACTCCGTCTGGGTTTCGCCATTGAGCTACCTTGAGGCATCGACGCCGGGCACCGGCGGCTTCTTCGAAACAGGCCACCAGCGGATCGGCGTCCAGCACGTCCTGCCAATCACCACGCCGGAGGACCTGGGACAGGTTCCCCTCCAGGGGCCGGCCGGCCATCTCCTGCTTAAGGACGTGGCCACGGTATCCACCGACCACCAACCCCTGATCGGCGACGCGCTGCTCGGCAACGAAGCCGAGCTGCTGCTGGTGATCGAGAAGTTCCCGGAGACCAACACGATGGACGTGACCCGGGGCGTTGACGAGGTCCTCCAGGAGCTCCAGCCCGGCTTGCCCGGAGTCACGGTCGATACCAGCGTCTACCGGCAGGCGTCGTTCATCGACGAAGAGGTCGGGACGCTCGGCGTCGCTGCGCTGATCTCACTGCTGCTGATCGTTGCCATGTTTGGCGCGTTCTTCCGTTCGTGGCGGACGGCGCTGATCAGCCTGATCACGATTCCCGTGTCGCTGACCGCGGCAGCGCTTGTGCTCGATCTGCGCGGCACCGGGATGAACACCATGGTCCTGGCCGGCATGGTGCTGGCCCTGGCCGTCATGGTAGGCGACGTTGCCGAAGACCTGAACGGCATTGCCCGGGCACGCAGTGCCGCCGCCAGGGCATCCGCTGGGGCAGATACCGCATCCGGGGACGGCAGACCCGAGACCGGCCAGGCACCGGCCCAGGACCAGGCCCGCCGCGACTCAGTGATCCCTGGCGCCCTGCGGGCAGCCCGCACGCCAATCCTGTACTCGCTGCTGATCATGGCGCTGGCCGTCGTGCCTGCGTTCTTCATTGCCGGTGAGAACGGCGCCCTGTTCGGACCTTTGGTCCAGAGCTACCTGCTCGCGCTGGTCGTCTCGATGATCGTGGCATTGACGGTCACGGCTGCACTCGCGTTCGTCCTTCCGGTCGGTTCCAAGGCTCCGGAACGCCGTTCCCTGGCGCGGCTGCAAGGCGCGTACGGCCGGGCCGTGACGCGCCTCATGCGAAAGACGCGGTGGGTATTCGCCGCGGCGGCGGTGGTTGCGCTGGCCGGACTGGCCCTAGCACCCCAGCTGGCCGGGACACAGCCCGTGGTGCCGGTGCTGGCTGACAAGACCCTGGTGGTGCACTGGAGCGCCATGGCCGGCACGTCGGACCAGGAAATGAGCCGGATCACCGAGGCCGCAGCCACGGAACTGCGCTCGGTGCAGGGCGTTGCCAACGTCGGAGGACACATCGGGCGTGCGATCACCTCGGACCAGGTCGGTGACGTCAGCTCCGGCGAGCTCTGGGTGACGGTGGCCCCCGACGCGTCCTACGCCGACACGGCCGCCGCCGTCGACCGCGTGATCGCCGGCTATGCCGGCCTGACCAGCAAAGTCTCCACGTACCCGCAGGAACGCATCGACCAGATCCGGGAAGAAGCGGACAGCGGCTTTGCCGTCCGGGTCTTTGGCCTGGACCCGGCGATCCTGCGGCAGAAGGCCGGGGAGGTGAAGCAGATTCTTGAGCACACAGCCGGTGTGGTCAATCCCCACATCGACCTGCCCCCCGAACAGCCGATCGCCGAGGTCAAGGTGGACCTCGCCGCTGCCCAAAAGGCCGGGGTCGTCCCCGGTGATGTACGGCGCGCGGCGGCCGCTTTGCTGCAGGGCATCGAAGTCGGCAACCTCTACGAACAGCAGAAGGTCTTCTCGGTCATCGTCAAGGGCAATGCTGCCACGCACAGCAGCCTGGACAGCGTCCGCAACCTGATCATCGACACCCCCAGCGGCGGGCACGCCCGCCTCGGCGACATCGCGCAAGTGACCATGGTGGGCAACGAGTCCGTGATCCTGCACGATGACACCTCCCGGCGCGTCGATGTGAAGGCCGAGATCCAGGGCCGCCCGCTGGACGACATCCAGAAGGACATCAACACGGCCCTGCAGCAGATGCAGTTCCCGATTTCCTACCACGCGGAGGTCCTCGCCCAGTACGCCCAGCAGCAAAGCAACTACCAGTGGCTATGGCTGCTCGCGGCGGTCGCCGCGGCCGGCATCCTGGTGTTGCTGCAGACGGCGACGGGGAGCTGGCGGCTCGCCGCCCCGCTCTTCCTGGGCCTGATCCTGGCATTGTCCGGTGGCGTGCTGGCCGCCCAGGCCACGGGCGGAATCAACTCCCTTGTGGCCCTGGTCGCCTTCGCCGCGGTGCTGGGAATCGCCGTCCGCGGCGCCCTCCTGCTGACAGGCCAGGTCCGGAGCCTGCGGGCAACGGACGCTTCGGCGCCGTGGCCGGCGCTGGTGGTCCGCGGAACCAAGGAGAGACTGGGACCCGTCCTGATGTCGACCGTGATTACAGCCCTGGCGCTGCTGCCCCTGGTCCTTCTGGGTGGCGTGGTCGGAACTGAAATTATCCTGCCGCTCGCCGTGATCATCTGGGGCGGCCTGCTGACAACAACCTTCTTCACCCTGTTTGTTGTGCCTGCTGTCCTGCTTCGGTTCGAGCCGAAGGAAGCACCCAGCGCGCGGAGCGGCCAGGGCAAAGCTGCACGGACTGAAAGCCAGGATGCGTCATGAACTCCATACCATCGCCGCGGGGCAACAAGGCCGCGGGAGTCATCATTGCAGCGTTCGTGACCGTATTCATGGCATTCGGGGTCGCAGGCTGCGCCCAGGCGCCGGCGGCCGCACCGTCCGAGGGCGAACCGGCGGCGATCGCCGAAGTCCCCGGCACGGACCTTCACCGGCTCACCCTCACCGAGCACGCGATCGAACGGGTCGGGATCGCGACAGCGGTGATTGCCACGGATCCCCAAACCGGAAAGCTCACTGTCCCCTACGGGGCCGTACTCTACGACAGTTCGGGCAAGGCGTGGGTCTATGCCAACCCTGAACCGCGGGTCTATGTCCGCCAATCGATCACGGTCCAGCGCATCAACGGCGACGTCGCCGTCCTGACGGACGGGCCGCCGGCCGGGACCGTAGTGGTCACCACAGGTGCGGAGGAACTTCTCGGCACCGAATTTGATACGGCCGAGTGACATGCGCTGGCTCATCGGGATCAGCCTCCGTTTCAAGACGGTCGTTGTTGCCCTCGCGTGCGCCGTGATGCTGCTCGGTTCCCTGCAGCTCGGTTCCGCGTCTGTGGATGTCTTCCCGGAATTCGCCCCGCCACGGGTGGAAATCCAGACAGCGTGCCTCGGGTTGACCGCCCAGGAAGTCGAAGAGCTCGTCAGCGTGCCGATCGAGGCCGCGGTGAGCGGGATGCCCGGCCTGGACGAGATACGGTCCAAGTCCGTGCCCCAGCTGTCCTCGATCGTGCTGCTCTTCCATCAGGGCACTGACCTGCTCAACGCCCGCCAGCTCGTCTCGGAACGGATGGCCTCGGTAACCGCGGCGCTGCCCACCTGGGCGGCACCGCCGGTGATGCTCCAGCCGCTGTCCGCGACCAGCCGCGTGATGAAGATCGGCATGACGTCCTCGGAACATTCGCTCATCGAAATGTCCATGCTCTCCTACTGGACCATCCGGGCCCGGCTGCTGCGGGTGCCCGGCGTGGCCAATGTGGCCATCTGGGGCGAGCGGCTCCAGATGCTTCAGGTCCAGGTGGAACCGGACAAGCTCAAGGCCCAGAACGTCTCCCTCAACCAGGTGATGGAAGTCACTGCCGGCGCTCTCGACGCCGGGCTGCTGAAATACTCGCCTGGCCGGTTCATCGGAACGGGCGGCTTCATCGACAGCCCGACCCAGAGAATGGGGATCCGCCACGTCCAGCCGATCCAGACGCCCGCTGATCTGGCCCAGGTGACCATCCGGGAAAAGGACGGGGTCGCACTGCATCTGGGCGATGTGGCCCAGGTTGTTGAGGACCATCAGCCACTGATCGGTGACGCCGTGATCAACAACGGGCACGGGCTCATGTTGATCGTCGAGAAGCTGCCGTGGGGCAACACGCTCGACGTGACCAAGGGCGTGGAGGAGGCTCTCCACGAGCTGCAGCCGGGCCTGAGTGGCATCAACTTCGACACCACGATCTTCCGGCCCGCCAGCTTTGTTGAGGAGGCGATCTCCAACCTCAGCATTGCGCTGCTGCTGGGCTGCCTGCTGGTTGTCATGATCCTTGTGGCGTTCCTCTTCCAGTGGCGCACGGCCCTGATCAGCATCGTCGCCATTCCGTTGTCCCTGCTCACCGCGGCCCTGGTGCTCTACTACACCTCCAGTGCGATTAACACGATGGTGCTCGCGGGGCTGGTCATCGCCGTCGGCGTCGTGGTCGATGACGCGATCATCGACGTCGAGAACATCATGCGCCGGCTCCGGCAGAGACGCGCCGAAGGCAGTGACGAATCGTCCGCATCGGTGGTCTTGAAGGCCTCCCTGGAGATGCGGAGCCCGATCGTCTACGCGACCCTGATCATTGTGGTCGCCGCGGTGCCGATCTTCTTCCTCGACGGGCTGACCGGCGTCTTCTTCCGGCCCCTGGCCGTCTCTTACACACTGGCTGTCCTGGCCTCCATGCTCGTGGCGCTGACCGTGACGCCGGCCCTCGCGCTGATTCTGCTGGGCAACGCCAAACTGCAAGAACGCGACGCGCCGCTGGTCCGCGTGCTCAAACGCGGCTACCACGCTGCCCTCTCCAAGGCCATGAACCGGCCCCGGCTCGGCTACGCAGGCTTTGGCGTGCTGGCGGTGGTGGGCCTTGTTCTCGCTCCCCTGATGGGCTCGTCCCTGTTCCCCACGTTCAAGGAGCGGGACTTCCTGATGCACTGGATCGCGGAACCGGGAACCTCGGCCGCGGAAGAGTTCAGGATCTCCCAGCGTGGCTGTGAGGAATTCCTGAAGGTCCCCGGCGTCCTGAACTGCGGCACGCATATCGGGCAGGCATTCGCCGCGGACGAGATCGTCGGTGTCAACGCCGGCGAACACTGGATCAGCATCGACCGCCACGCCGACTACGACGAGACGGTGGCCGCTGTGGAGGAAGTAGTCAAGGGATACCCGGGGCTGCACCGTGACGTCCAGACGTATCTGAAGGAGCGGATCGAAGAGGTCATCACCGGCGCCAGCGATCCCATACTGGTCCGGGTCTACGGAGACGATCTCAACGTCCTCCGGGAACAGGCTCAGCGGGTCAAGACCATCATGGACTCGATCCAGGGCACCCATAACCCGCATGTCTCCCTTGAAGTGGAAGTCCCCCAGATCGCCGTCACGGTCAACCTGGCCGCGGCGCAGAAGTACGGCCTCAAACCGGGTGACGTCCGGCGCGCGGCCGCGACGCTCGTGGCGGGCGAGGAAGTCGGCGACGTCTTCCGGGACGGCCGGGCTTACGACGTCCAGGTCTGGAGCACCCCGGCCACCCGATCCTCCATCACCAGCATCGAGGACCTGCCCATCGACACCCCCAGTGGAACGCGGGTGCGGCTCGCCGACGTCGCGGACGTGAGCCTGCAGGCGACGCCGAACCAGATCGACCGCACGAACGGTTCCCGCCGTGTGGAGGTGGGGTCCTTCCTGGCCGATGGAGCAGACCTGGGAACCGTGGCCAGTGAGCTGAAGTCGCGGCTGGCCACCATGGATCTGCCGACCGGCTACAGCGTGCAGCTGCTGGGCGAATACACCGAGCGCGAGGCGGCGACGAACCGTCTGATGATCTACTCCGCGGCGGCACTTGTCCTGATCCTCCTGCTGCTGCAGGCGTCCTTCCGGAGCTGGCGACTGGCAGTCCTGTCGCTGCTCACGCTGCCGGTAGCCCTGGTGGGCGGGGTCATTGCCGCCTACATGACCGGCGGGGTCCTGTCCCTGGGGTCCCTGGTTGGCTTCCTTACGGTGATGGGGATCGCCGCGCGCAACGGTATCCTGCTGATCAACCACTGCCAGCATCTGGAAACCTATGAAGGCGAGACTTTTGGCCGGGCCTTGGTGATGCGGGGGGCGGCCGAGCGGCTGTCGCCGATTCTTATGACCACCCTGGCCACCGGCCTGGCCCTAGTGCCCCTGGTTGTCATGGGCAATATCCCGGGCCATGAAATCGAACACCCCATGGCCGTTGTGATCCTGGGCGGCCTGATCACCTCCACCCTGCTGAACCTGTTCATCGTTCCCTCGCTCTACCTCCGATTCGCCAAGTCGAAGAAGACTCGTGAGCGGGAACGCGCAGCCGCCGGGCCGGTGACCGTCTGACCGCGGCCAGAGTCCGCACCGGAACGCCTTAAAGGAAAATCCGATGTTCCGCAAGAGCATTGCCGTTCTCAGTTGTCTCGTAGCACTGCCGCTGTCACTCGTCACGGCCGGCACCGCACAGGCCGGGACGGCACCGGCCGGCACCGCACCGGCCGGTGCCGCGAGCGACTGCGGACCGGGCTCACTCCCCGACTTCCGTGCTGATCTGTTCCCTCACGATCCGGAGGTGGACAACACCTGGCTGCCCATGAAACCGGGAACCCGCTCCGAGTTCACCGGCAAGGTCACAGACCTCACCACGAGCCCGCCGGAGGTCCACACCCACCGTGTGGTGTCCATCGTCACGGGCCTGACCAAAGTGGTGGATGGAGTCCGCGCGGTAGTCCTGTGGGACCGCGACTACTCCGACGGTGCCCTGGAAGAATCCGAACTGGCCTTCTTCGCCCAGACCAGGAAGGGCGCGGTCTGGCTGTTTGGCGAGTATCCGGAGGAGTTTGAATCCGGAAAATTTGCCGGCGCCCCCAGCACATTCATCGCAGGAGTCGCGAAGGCCCGGGCCGGCATTGCCATGCTGGCGCACCCCTCCAAGGAATTTGGTACCTATACAGAGGGGTCAGCACCCTCCATTGATTTCCTGGACTGCGGGCAGGTGGTCAGCAAGAAGGCCAACATCCTCAAGGTCGACGAGTTCAACCCCCTCGAGGGAGCGGCGGCCGGTCACCAGCAGAAGTACTACCGCGCCGGGGAGGGCAGTTTCAAGGTAACGGCTTCCGGTGGGGACAGCCAGGAATCCCTGGACCTCACCTCCATCACGACGCTGGATGAGTCTGCCCTGGCCGCCGACGACAATCGGGCGCTGGCGCAGGACCGCCACGGCTACCAAGTGAGCCCTGACGTGTACGGCACCACGGAAAGAGCGACCGAAAGGTCCACCGGATCCTGTGGCCGGTCCTGAAGGCCGCGGGCACTCTCAGAACAACGCGGCGGTCACGGTCCGGGTGAGTTCCTGGATGATCCGGGTCCGCGGGCCCATGTCCGAGTAGTTCTTGCCGCAGGTGTACACGACGAACACGAAGGCCCGGCCGTCCTTGACCAGGACACTGGAATCGTGGAGGTTTCCAAACAGCAGCCCGTACTTGTGAAAAACCCCGACGCCCGGCGGAACTGCCGGAGGTATCAGCGTCTCGAAGTTGGTGTTCTGCATGTAGGACAGGAGCTGGGCGGTGTGAGCCGGGTTGAGCAGCTCCCCGGTGTAGAGCAGCTGGAGGGTCCGGGCCATTTCTGCGGGGGTCAGCAGGTTCACCGTAAAGTCGTACGTGATCTCGATCGAGGCCGCGTAGTCCGTGATACCCCGCTGGCCGACCGCACGCAGGATCAGCGTCCATGAATCGTTGTTGCTTTGCTGGACCATCTGCCGGATCTGGGCCCCTGCGGTCGAGCCACCCAGCGGAGCGGCCAGTGAGGCCCGCCCGGTCTCGACCAGGTGGTAGTAGGCCGACGCGGCGAGGATCTTGGCCGTACTGGCCGCCACAAACTTTTCCTGGACCCCGTAGCCGTGGACCACGCCGTCCGAAAGATCGATCAATGACACCCCCAGCGCATACGCGCTGTTGGCCTGGATGATCCCGCTGATCTGGGCGTCGAGTTCGGGGCCGATGGCCGGCACCGCGACGACGGCGGCAGGCAGTTCAGCCGGCTTCGTCGCGGCCGGTGCTTGGGCCACAGCCGCCGGGGCGGGGCTTGCAACCGGTGAAGCACCCGCAGGCGCGGGAAGGTCAGACGGCGCAGATCCACGGGGCGCGGTCAAGGGGGACGCTACGACGTTCACATCTGCGGCGGTCCCAGCTGCGGTGGCACCAGGCGTGGCCGCGGCTGCCGCCAAATCGGTTGGCACCCCCGCCTGGACGGTCGCAAAAACGCTGCCGGCAGCCACAAGAGCAACCGCGACGGCGGCCGCCGTCAGGTGCTGCGGGCGGAACCTCCACTTGTGTGGTCGTACGGGCCGGGATCCGGCCTGCGATCCGTCGTCCGCGCGGTGGCCGCCGGACCCATAGTGGCGTGGCGGCGGTTCAGTCATCCGGACCTGCCCCGGGCATCTGCGCGGAATCGTGCGCCGGCATCATTCCTCCCCCGAAAGGTGATGGACCGCGGTGGGGCCATAGAGTTCCTGCATTGTGCACGGTCCCGGCATCCCGCACAAGAGCCGGCTCTTGGGAAAAACTGGGCCATCAAACCTGATTCCTGCCCGGAAAAATTCTCCGTTGCAGGTCAGCGCGCTAAAGCCGCGGCGTACTCTGGAGAAAACCGAGGAGCGAAGATGCGAAAAATCGTCATGGTCATGCAGGTGTCACTTGACGGATTCTTCGAGGGGCCGGACCGCGACATCAGCTGGCACATGGTGGACGAAGAATTGCACCGCCACATGAACGAAAAGCTGGCCCCCATGGGCGCCTTCCTGGAGGGCCGCGTCACATACGAACTGATGGAAGGCTACTGGCCGACCGCGGACGAGGACCCCGACATCAGTCCAGTGATGGCCGACTTCGCCCGCATCTGGCGGGACATGCCCAAGTTCGTCTACTCCCGGACTCTGACCACGGCCGGCCCGAACGCAACTGTGGTCCGGGAGGTAGTGCCGGAAGAAGTCCTGGCCCTGAAGTCGCAGCCGGGCGGGGACATGGCGGTCGGCGGGGCGGACCTGGGCGATACGTTCCGGCGGCTCGGGCTGATCGACGAATACTGGGTGTACGTCCAACCGGTTCTGATTGGACGGGGCAGGCCCATGTTCAAGGATGCAGGCAGCAGGGCCCAGCTCCGGCTGCTGGAGACGCACACTTTTGGCAACGGCGTGACGCTGCTGCGCTACGCCCCCTAGCCGGGGGCCGGTTCTTTCTTAAGCGTTTCTTAAACGCCTGGCGGGAGAGTGGGAGTCGGTGCCTTTTCGGGCGCCCGTTGTCCCGACCCGGAGGTTCCCATGACTGGACCCGTCCCTGTTAGACGCCTTGAACGCGATGCAGCACCAAACAGCGCAGCACCAAACAGCGCAGCACCAAACAGCGCAGCACCAACTAGCGCAGCACCAAACCCCGAAGCACCGCACCGCCGCGACGTTACGCGTCCCGCCGCGGAGCCGCAGCTGTGGGCCCTCCCCCACATCCGCCATTGGCTGCTGTGGGGCGTCCTGCTGTCCGCTGCCGTCCTGGCACTGGGCTTGGGGGCGCAGCTGACGCCGGGCTTTAGCGCCACGGAGATCGGAGTGGACCAGGACCTCAGCCAGCATCACTCCCCGGCCCTGACCGCCGTGGCGATGGCGCTGAATGTCGTCTTTGGTCCGGTGGTGGGCCTCGCACTGATCGGCGCCGCAGCTCTGTGCATCTGGCTCTTCCGCGGCGGCCTGCTCAAGGCGGTAGCGTTCGGGCTCGTGGCAATTTCCGGCTGGGTGGCCAGTGAAATCTTCAAGATCATCGTGGCCCGCCAGCGGCCAAACCCCGCCCTGCTGTTCGATCCCCTGGCTCCGGAAACGGGCTCGGACAGTTTCCCGAGCGGCCATGTGTCCTGTGCGGTGGCCGTTGGTTTCGCGCTCTTCTTCCTGGCCCGCGGAACCCGCTGGGCCAAAATCACCGCGTTCGGTGCGGCTGCGCTGGCACTCGTCGTCGCCTGGTCGCGGCTGTACATCGGTGTCCACTACCCCACCGATGTGGCAGCTTCATTTCTGGCCACGAGCGCCGCAGTTGTCCTGCTCACGGGACTCTGGAACGTTGTGACGCCCTGGCTGGCGGCCCGGCGTCGCGCCCCTTCCACCGTGCGGTCGCTGAAGACTGAGAGGAACTGAGAATGCACGCTGTGGACGTTTTTGCCCTCCTTCCGGCCGCCCACGCCGCCGGGACACCCTCGCTGCTGGACCCGGCAAGCCTGCTCGCCGGGCTGGGCCCGGCCGCCTTGGGTGTCATCGCGCTCATGGTCTTCATCGAATCGGGCGTGCTTTTTCCCTTTCTGCCCGGGGACTCGTTGCTGTTCACCGCAGGCCTGCTGCACCAGCAGCTGCACGTGACGTTGCCGGTGCTGATCGGCGTCGTCACCGCGGCTGCCGTCGCCGGGGACCAGGTCGGTTATATGCTGGGGCGGAAATTTGGCCGGCGGTGGTTCAAGGACGATGCCCGCATCCTGAAGACAGCACACCTGACCTCCACGGAAGACTTCTTCCGCCGCCACGGCGGCGCCGCCGTCGTGCTGGCCCGCTTCGTCCCCATGGTCAGGACGTTTGCTCCGCTGACCGCCGGGATCGCGCGCTATGAGTACAAGTACTTCACCCTCTGGAACGTCATTGGCGCGGTGGCATGGTCCGTCTCCGTGACGATGCTGGGCACCTGGCTGGGACACTTTGACATCATCGCCCGCAATATCGACGTCATCGCCGTCGCCATGGTCCTGGTCTCGGTGGTGCCGGGGGTCGTGCATTTCCTCAAGCGCCGCCGCAACATTCGGCGCGCCGACGCCACAGCAGACGCCACTGCGGGCGACACGGCGGAGGCAACAGACGACGGACTGCGGACTGTGGAAATGGCCGCGGAAGAATAGCTGGCATGAGAACCGCTGACCGCCCGTCCCTGCTGCTCGTCGAGGACGATGCCGTCCTGGGGCCGCTCATCGCCGAGCTCCTCGATCCGGACTACCGGGTCCAATTGGTCACCAACGGCCGTGATGGCCTCCACCACGGGCTGACCGGGGCCTGGGACGTCATGGTGATCGACCGCGGGCTGCCCGTGATGGACGGCATCGCCCTCATCGCAGCGCTGCGGTCGAAAGGCATTGCCACGCCCATCCTGATCCTGACCGCCCTGGGCGACGCCGACGAGAAGGTCAGGGGCCTGGACGCGGGGGCCAACGACTACGTGACCAAGCCCTTCGACGCCGGCGAACTGGCCGCCCGCCTGCGCGCCCTGACGCGCACTTTCCCTTCTCCGGCCCCGGCTCAGGTGATGATCGGGGACTGGGAACTGGACCCGACGCAGCGCTCCGTCCGGTCCGTCTACGGGCGCACGGTGGCGCTGACCGCGAAAGAATGCCAGCTGCTGGCAGCCCTGGCAGCGGAACCCGGCCGCGTGTTCACCCGGGACGAGCTCCTCGCGGCGTACTTCCACGCCTCGGACCAGCCCGGCGTGATCGATACCTATGTTCATCACCTGCGCCGGAAGATTTCCAAGGCCGTCATCCGTACGGTTCACGGCGTCGGTTACCAGATTGGCGACGCTCATGAATAACGGCGGGATCTCCAGCGGAAACCCGGACCACTCGATACTGCGCAAAGCCTCGCTCAAAGTCGCGCTGCGGATCAGCGCCGCGTGCGCAGTCATGGTCCTCGGCCTCCTCGCCGCCACGGCGCTCTACCTCATGAATCAGCTGGCCCATCCTGAAGTGCCCGGCTCGGCAGCGGCGGGGACGGCCTACGCGTACCTGGATTCCAAGGATCTCCTCGAAGCCATGGTCATCGCCGGGGTGGCGGGAATCCTGCTGGCCGGCACTCTCGGGTGGCTCAGCGCGCGCAGCGCCATCCGCCCCCTCGGTGATGCCCTGGCCCGGCAACGGCGCTTCGTCCAGGACGCAAGCCACGAATTGCGAACACCCTTGACCATCCTGGACACCAGGATCCAACTCGCCCAGCGCAACACGGTGCCCGGCTCCAGGCAAAGCCAGGACCTGGCCCGGATCCGGGAGGACGCTGCGACGCTGACCGGCATTGTCAACGAACTGCTGCTCGCCGCGACGGCGGACGCCCCGGACCGCTCCGCACCCCCTGCCGATCTGGCCGACGCCGCCGCAGGCGTCGCCGGCAGCCTCCAATTGGTGGCAGACCAGCGCGAGGTCCGCATGGATTTCTCCGCCGACGCCCGGCCGTTGGCCCGCATCGAGAAGAACGCGCTGCGCCGTGCCGTGCTGGCCCTGGCGGACAATGCCCTCGCCCACACTCCTCCGGGCGGCCGGGTGACCATCAGGACCTCGATCGAGCAGAACAGCGCAGTGATCACCGTCGCGGACACAGGAACCGGGATTACCGGCGTGGACCAGGCCCGGATCTTTGACCGCTTCGTCCGGACCGCCAGCACCGGCGGCTCGCACGGACAGCGGAGCTTTGGCATCGGCCTGGCTTTGGTCCGGGAGATCGCCGTCGCCGCTGGCGGCGCCGTCGAGGTGGCTGCGACTGGAGCCGAGGGAACGGTCATGAAGATGACGCTTCCGCTGGCCGGAAGCGGTAATGCCTGAAGCGGTAATGCCTGAAGTGGTGTGCCCCTAGACAGCCACGGGAATGCTGGCAGATAGGACGGCAGACGCAGAAGAGACCGGCGATCGATTGCCCCCAAAGGAAATCGATCGCCGGTCTTTCCGGGTTGCCTGGCCCCGGGAGGGCTGTTTGGCCCCTACAGGAATAGGAGCGCTAGATTAGGCGCGGACGAAAGTCACGCCACCGGTCGCGGTGAGCCAGGACAGCGGGTGGACCATCGTCTGGTTCTTACCGTTCATGCCACCACTGACCACCTGGCCGTTGCCGGCGTAGATGCCAACGTGGCCGGACTGGACCACCATGTCGCCAGGCTGCGGGGTGCCAACAATGGTTCCGAGGCCAAGGAACGCCCGGGGACCGATGTCACCAACCGGCTTGCCTGCCGCGCCAAGGGCCTTTTCGACCATGGCCGTGCAGTCCTGGGTGATGCCCACCTGGCTGTAGGCGGCGGAGAGCATGATGGCGTTGCGTCCGCCGGCGGGGGCCGCGGCCGGTGCGGCGGCGGGTGCCGCCTGCACCTGCACTGTTGCCTTAGGTGCTGCTGCCGGCGCTGCCGCCGGGGCAGCTGCGGGAGCCGGTGCCGCGGCAACAGGCTGTTCGATGACCGGCGCGGCGACGGAAGCCACCGCGGGGCGGTCGAAGCTGATCTTGACGCTGGAATCGGCGTTGACGGGGGCGCTGACCTGTCCCGCTACGTCCACCTTGGAGGCCGGAGCGGAGTCCCGCTGCACGGGTGTCGAGGCGGCGTTGGCGGCCATCGAGCCCGTCAGCACCAGCCCGGAGGCGGCGGCGAGAATGGCGCTATGGCGCGCAAAAGTACTGATTGAAGACATGGATGTAGCCTCTCCCAATGCCTGCGAGGTGAGCTGTCGGATTCGGATGGGAGTCACCCGGCCGCACTCCCGGGCCCGTCATGACGGGCGCTGTGCGGCTTCACCCCAAGACCTGCGTGTCAGCAGGCCAAAAGTGGTTTCCCCGTCTCTGCCGGCGTCGATGCGAGTTACCCCCGGGGCCGCGGCAGAGTTAGGCAATCGGCTGGGGAGCGCCTGTATCGGAGAAACAGGCACCTAACCACCGTAACGCGAACCGCACGCCAATGTCACATTCAGGTAACGGAGGCCACAGTGCCGTCCGTCCGTTGCCCATGGGGCGAGGCCGCATCCGAACGTAGGATGATGCCATCAGCACCACCTCGAAGCGGAGGCCCGAAATGAACAGCCTGTGTGTCGCCATCTGCCAGTTGAGCAGCCAGCCCAAGGAGGATTTCGACGTCAATACCGAGCTGCTGATCCTGGACGGCCGGGACGTCCATGTGGCCACCTGGGATGCGGAACCTCGTGACAGGGGCTTCGACGAACACGTCCTCAATGACCGGGTGGACTCGCTAGGCTACATGGTTGTCAATGACTGGGCCTTCCTGGAGGGAAAGGCCTACGCCGTGGTGGAGCGCCGGTCAGACCCCGGGCAGGTCCGGGGCGGTGAGCCGTGACGTTCCTGTCCCTGGCGCTGATCGCCGTCGTCGCACTGGCCGGCCCGCTCCTGGCGCTGCCGGTGCGCTGGCACTTGCCGGTAGTGCTGGGCGAACTGCTGGCCGGCATCGTGATCGGGCGCTCGGGCCTGGCCCTGGTTGATCCGGCGGACCCGACGTTCAGCCTGCTGGCCAATATCGGGTTTGCGCTGATGATGTTTGTGGCCGGAACCCATGTTCCCGTGCGGGATCCGCAGATCCGCTCCGCCCTCGGCAGTGGTTCCCGCCGCGCCGCTGCGGGCGCGGCGGCAGCGGTGGCGGTCGGAACCGGCATAGGCCTGCTCTTCGGGACTGGACATGCTCCCCTCTACGCCGTCCTGCTGGCATCCTCCTCAGCCGCGCTGGTCCTGCCGATCATCGATTCCCTCCGCCTCGGCGGACCCCATGTCATCTCCATGACCGCGCAGGTGGCCATCGCGGACGTAGCCTGCATAGTGGCGCTGCCGCTCATGGTGGACCCGCCGCACGCGCTCCGGGCGGCGCTGGGCGTGCTCACGGTGACCGGCTGCGCGGTGGTTCTCTTTGTCGTACTGCGCTGGCTCGATCGCAGGGGAATCAACGGGCGCATGCACCGACTTTCCGAAAGCCGCAAGTTTGCCCTCGAGCTGCGGATCCAGCTGGTGGTTCTCTTCGCCCTGGCCGCGGTCGCGACGTGGAGCAACGTGTCCGTGATGTTGGCAGGCTTTTCCCTCGGCCTGGCGGTGGCCGCCGTCGGCGAACCGAGGCGGTTGGCCCGGCAACTGTTCGCCCTCAGCGACGGCTTCCTTGGGCCACTGTTCTTCGTCTGGCTGGGCGCATCACTGACCCTCAAGGACCTGGCCGGACATCCGGACATGATCGCCCTCGGTGTGGCGCTGGGCGTCGGCGCCCTGTTGACGCACGCCTCCCTGGTGGTACTGGGGCTCCCGCTGCCCCTCGGAGTGCTGTCGGCGGCTCAACTCGGCATACCTGCCGCGGCGGCGAGCATCGGGACGCAGCTCCAGGTCCTGCTCCCGGGCGAGGCCGCGGCCCTGCTGGTGGGCGCGCTGGTCACCATAGCCGCGAGCGCCGTCGCCGGGTCACGGGCCGCCAGGGGTTTCTCCCTGCCCGCAAAAGCCGGCGGCAGGTCCGGCGATACCGGCAGCGCCGTAGGACCAAGTGGACCAAGCGGACCGGGAGGGCCGGGAGGGCCGAAAGACTGAACGCGGCCACGGGCTGGGCGTCCGCCAGACGGCACCGTCCTGCCGTGCCGGACGGAGGGTTCCGGGAGTCACCCCACGGGTGTGAATTGCAGCTCGGGTCGCCTCTTGGCCATCTCGGCGCGGACGTGGAACACCGCTTCCCGGACCGCACCGGCGTCGTCGTCGGCGTCGAACGTCCCGGAAGGCTCGCCGAGCACCGCGGTGGCGTGACGGATGAACCGGTCCCAGTCCCCCGCCCCGGAGCGCAGCGCCAGCAACGGCGAGAGCAGCGCGGCCCGGCGCAGCCAGGTATCGGGCTCGCGCACCCAGCGGTCCAGCACGCTGTCGGCCCGCACCCTGGCCAGGACGTCGAGCCCGTCCACCAGGGGCCCGACGACGTCGACGGCGAGCGGATCCACGAGGTCCCGCAGCCGCGCCTCCCGGATGAAGCCCTCCAGCCGGGTGAGGTCGGTGTTGGTCAGCAGCTTCACATTGGCCTGCAGCAGCACCACGGCGGCCAGGCGGCGCTCGAAAACCGGCGCCGTGGACAGCTGCGAGCCCCACAGTTCGGAACTCAGCGCCGTGATCTCATCGCGGGACAGCCCGGGATAGCGGCGGCCGGCATCCCTGACGGTCCCGCGCACGGCACCCACGGAGGCACCGTAGTACCGGAGTCCACGGCCTCCCGGCTCCTGTTCCAGCCGGGACTGCAGCTCGTCGGCACGGCGCCAGGAACCCTCACGCTGCAGTGCGAGGTCAATGAATTCGCCAGCATCACTCACGCGTCCATTCTTTCCCCTCCCGGCTCGGGGTGGAAACGCGGGGCATCTTCGCCTTGATCGGCCGGCCGGGCTTATCTGCCTAGACTGATATGGCAAGTCTCCGATCGAAAGCGGTTCACGCAACCATGCACACCAAGCTGACACTCGCCGCCGCACTCTCCGCCATGACGCTGGCGGTGGCAGCGTGCGCTGGCCCCGGGCCGTCTACTGCACCCTCTACCGCACCGCCGCCTGAGTCTCCCGCGACATCCGCGGCGCCGGCCCCGGATTTTGCGCTGGACATCGCGGGGGCGCCGGGTCGGATCGCCCAGGCCGGTCTCGCGGTGCTGACGGCGGAGGGCAACGTGGACCACTATCACGCGCATCTGGACGTGCTGAAAGACGGCAAGCCTGTCGCGGTGCCGGCCAACATCGGCATAACGGCGGGACCCGACCACAGGGCCAACGGCATCTCGGCGCTGCACACCCACGACACCACAGGCGTGGTGCACATCGAATCCCCCACCGCGGGCCAGGTCTTTAGCCTCGGGCAACTCCTCACGGAATGGGGTGTCCTCGGTGGCAGCGGCGCCCCGGGCACTGGAACGGGTCCGCTGGACGGCTGGACCCTCTACGTGAACGGCGAGAAGTACAACGCCGGGATCCGGGACCTGCCTCTGAAGGCGCACGACGAGATCGTCCTGTCCTACGGCACCGCGCCGGCGAAGATCCAGGCCTCCTACGATTTCCCGCCTGGAGAGTGAAGCGAGCAAGGGCGGATGCAGGCTGCACGCCCCGCCGCGCCGTACTTATGCACAATTGTGCAGCAGTCTGACCAATTAGCCCCACTGGCAGCAGTCCCACCATAAAAGCCTGCACGAACGTGCAAAGAAGCGATATCTGCGGAACGCCCTTCCTAGCATGAAGTGATAGAAGTGAGCCGGATCACTACGGGGCTGATCCCCTACCTCACTTCCCATCACACAGACCGTCACCGATGACGCGTCCAACCGAAGAGGTACTCCGTGTCCTACCCCAGAACGCCCGCAGCACTCGCCGCGCTGGCAACCACAACCCTGGCGCTGGCTTCCGCAGCCCTGATGGGCATGCCGGCAGCCCAGGCCGCTACCACCGACGTTTCGCCACCGGGCGCCAACGACTGGACCTGCAAGCCCTCGGCAGCCCACCCCTACCCGGTAATCCTGGTACCGGGGACCTTTGAGAGCATGGCAAAAAACTGGGCCACGATGTCGCCGGCACTCAAGAACCAGGGCTACTGCGTTTACGCGCTGAACTACGGTGCCACCAACGGCATCGACGCCACCGGGCCGGTCGCAGACTCGGCCCGGCAGCTCGCCCCTTTCGTTGATAAGGTGCTGACCTCGACGGGTGCGGCCAAGGTTGATCTCGTGGGCCACAGCCAGGGCGGCATGATGCCGCGCTACTACCTTGGATTCCTTGGCGGAGCTAGCAAGGTGAACCACCTCGTGGGCATCGCGCCGTCCAACCACGGCACCCGCGGGCTGATCACCCCCGCGCCGGGCGACGTTCCGCCGGCGACTTCAGTGGGAGGGTCCAATTGCCAGGCCTGCGCCGACCAGCAGGCAGGTTCACCATTCCTCACCAAGCTCAACTCCATTGGCGACACCGTTACCGGTCCCGCGTATACGGTAATCTCCACGACGCACGACGAGGTGGTGACCCCGTACTCCAGCCAATTCCTCACCGGCCCGGCCGGGCGGGTTACCAACATCACGATCCAAGATAAGTGCCCGGCCGATGTAATTGACCATGACCAGGCCCCCAACGACCCGGTCACCCAGCGTCTCGTCTCCGACGCCCTTGGGCAGCCGGCCGGCCACCCGGGCAACCCGGCATATCAGCCCAGCTGTCTGTAGCGACGGTTTGTAGCGGCGGGGCCTCGGGGGCGCCGGCAGCCTGCGGAAGGCGGCCGTGCGTCCCCGTGCCGGGAGGTGGTTGGGAGGTTTGCGACCTAGGTAACGTTCCGGTAACGTAAGCGACTGGCCGTGAAGGCCCGGCCCGAATGCAGGGCCCCGGACGCCCATATGCCGGCCCCGGTTGCGCCGTTCGGCGTCTGCTCGCCCATGCTCTTGAGGCACGGGCCGGATGAAGCTTCCAGCACTCGCCGACGCCCTGGCTGCGACGGTTGTGTGTGCCAGTCACCAAGCCCGGAGGGGTCCGTTGTTTAAGCAAACACCGTTCAAAAAAGCACAGCCCAAGAACCAGCAGCTCAACAAGGTCGCCATCGCGCTGACCTTGGGTGCGCTGTCCTTGACCGGGTGCAGCGCCGCGCCCACGGCCGAAGCCGCAGCCGCTTCCCCGGCTACCCAGCCTTCGGGCCACGCCGCCGCTTCCACGTCCTCGGCGGCCACCAGCCCTCAGGCGGCGGCGACGCGGTCTGCCGCCAAACCCGTCAGCAGTGCCTCAGCCGCGCCGGCGGCTGCCGGAGTTGAAGCGGCAGCGTCGGCCGCCGTCGCGCCCGCGGCACCAGAAGCTCCGACCGTCGGCGCTGGCGCCCAGGCGGCACCCGCTGCGGGGTCGGCGTCGACCGCGAAGCCCGCTCCGGCCGCGGCGCCGGTTGCTGCCCAAGCCGCTCCGGTTGCTGCTCAGGCCGCCGTCGCCGCGACAGGCGATGGCTCGCAGGCCGCCACGGCGCGCGGCTGGGGTGCGGTTGTTGCGGGCGACGAGTTCACCAAGGCCGGCGCCCCCGATTCCACGAAGTGGAGCGTCTTCAAGGGGTCCGGTCATTCAGGCAAGGGCGCACGTAGCCCGCAGGCGTGGTCTGTTGCCAATGGCGTGGCCACGGTCAGCGGCGACTCGGCCGGCACCACTGGCGGCATGTCGGCCAAGTTTGCTCAGCAGAAATACGGCAAGTGGGAGACGCGCATGCGGACCAGCGCCCGGGACCCGAAGTACCACCCCGTGCTGATCCTGTGGCCCAACAACAACACGTCCCCCAACTGCGCAGAGATTGATTACGCCGAGGGCAGCACCAACACCGCGCAGATGAAGTTCTTCCTGCACTACGCCTGCGGCGGCTCGAACTTCCAGACCACCGCGGCCAAGACGATCGACACCACGCAGTGGCACAACTACGCCGTGGAGTGGACCCCGTCCGGCATCACCGGCTACATCGACGGCGTGAAGACCTTCTCCGACACGAACCCCGCGCACCTGCCCTCCGTGGGCATGCACCAGACGTTGCAGCTGGATTGGTTCCCTGACGGATCGGCCACCAAGCCTTCACAGATGCAGGTCGACTGGGTCCGCGTCTACAAGTAGGACCGGCTCGAGCTACCCGACAGCCCCGCACCCCAAAAGGGCGCGGGGCTGTCTTGTTCCTGGCCGACGGCGCGCCGCTGCCGAACTCAAACAGCCTGAAGCTCCCGGGCAACCACCGCCGCGACCAGCATGGAACCGGCTGCCGTCACGGCGTCGATGACCGGAACCCCCAGCCGGCGGCGGAGCACGTCCGCCATGCCGATGCTGCTCAGGCCAGTACTGGCCTGCACTATGACGTCGGCGCCGGCGTCAACCAGCATGTGGGCAGCGGCGAGTGCGTCGAAGATCCCGGCCGGCATGAGGAACTCGTCGGGTGTTTCAACGCGCCCGGCCCCGTCTATGAGCAGCATGCGGTCACCCAGCGTGTCCGAGATGGGGCCCGGCACATGGGCGCCGAGTCCCAGGACACCGATCCGTCCGCCAAAGGTCAGTGCGGCGGCCGCGGCAGCGGAGCCCGCCCCGATGACCGGGATATCCACGGCCGCCCTGGTGGCGGCCAGCCCGGGGTCGGACGCACAGCTGACAATCAGGGCGTCGGCGGCCCCCGCCATTTCCCGGGCCAGCTGGACTACTTTCGGTGCCGCAGATTCCAGCGACGCCTGGTCGTAGACTCCGGACGGCTGGTCCGGAATGCAGCGGGAGGTGACGGTAAATCCGAATGCCTCCTGCAGGAGTTTCCCGTGGGCGTGGAGCAGGCGTCGGTCCGACGTCGTCATCACCCGGATCAGTCCAACACGCATGACGCACTACCTTTCGAAAGGCTTCCTTGGTGCGAGGCTACCCGGCAAGTATTTCCGGGTCTTTTCGGGGAGATGACCAATCCACGTGCTGCCTCGGTGGGTCCAAACCCCGACTTGTGCATCACCTTGGCGAAAACTTCGCTCATGTTAAGGTTGCCCGCCCGGCGTCGTTGTATCGTTTGTCTCGGTGGTCCGTCTTTGGATCCGGGTCCCTGACCCGGGATGGGGAGAAGGCGGCAGACCGGTTCCGGGCTCAGCCGGAACGATGAACAAAGGAATAGCCATGTCGGTGGAGCCCTCGTCCACGCCAGGACGCCCCGAAGAACAGGGTCCAGACGGACTGAGATCCGGTGCGGAGCATGCCGCTTCTGCCGCCGGAATCCAACATCAGGCCGCCAGGATCATCGATGCCGTCCTCGCCGACACCGCCCCGGAACACGGCCGGGCCCGGGAGCTGCTTCGCCAGCATATGGCTGCGCATCCCGGCCGCCCGGAACTGGCCCTGATGGAACACCTCACGGCGTTGAAAGCCCTGAGTGGGCTGTTTGAGGGAACGCCGGACGACGCCGAACCGGTCCAGCGCGACTGGGCCTCGGGCGAGTAAGCGCACGGCTCACTGATAGACGCGGATCCAGTCAACCTGCATCTGGCTGGGTTTGGTAGGGGTCCCGTTGGGGAACCAGTCAAGTTGCACCGTTTGGTGCATCCCGACCGTAGGCTGATGCGCCGGGGTCATGTCCGCAAACCACAATGACCCGTCGACGTATCCCGTGATCCCGGCGGGGGTCCACTCCACGGCATAGTTGTGCCACTGAGTGGTGTCGATCGTCTTGGCCGCGGTGGTCTGGAAGTTTGGGCCACCGCAGGCGTAGTGCAGGAAGAACTTGATTTGGGCGGTGTTGGCGCTGCCCTCGGCGTAGTCAATCTCGGCGCACGTGGACGAGATGTTGTTGTTCGGCCACAGGATCAGGACAGGGTGATATTGCAGATCCCGCTGGCCAATTTTCATCCTGGCCTCCCAGCGGCCGAACCGCTGTTGGGCAAACCTGGCGGACATTCCGCCGGTGGTGCCCGCGGCGTCGCCGCTGACAGTCAAGACTCCGCCGCCCACAACCAGCGCATCCGGACTCCGGATCCCCTTGCCCGCGTGCCCCGGCCCCTTGAAGACCTTCCATTTCGCGGGGTCAGGCGGCCCGGCGTAACTGAATTCGTCCCCCGCCACCACTGGGCCCCATCCGCGGACGACGGCGGCCTGGGCCCCGTCTGAACCGGCGGCCTGCGTCGCGGCGGTCACGGCGGCCAGCGTTCCGGTGGAGACGGCGGCCGCACGGTCTATCGCCGGTGCCCGTTCCCTGGACACTGGTGCGGCACCACACCCGGCAAGGGCCAAGGCGCCTGCGGCGCTCAACGCCGCGGTCCTGCGGACTGCGAACATCGCGTCTCCATCCGGTCGGGACATGTCCGGGCCATGCTTCACGCAGACGTGCTTTCACACATGCTTGCCGAACCAGGCGAGCGTGTCGTTCCATGCCGCCGTCGCCTGCTCCTGGTTGTAACGTGGCCCAGTGTCATTGTGGAAGGCGTGGTCCACGCCGGGATAGACCTTGAGTTCGTGGCGAACATTCGTCTTGTCCAAAGCATCCCGGAAGGCCGGCATGGCGCCGGTGATCCGCTGATCCAGTTCGGCGTAGACACCGAAGACGGCCGCCTTGATGGCCGAGATCTTGTCCAGATCAGGTGCTGGCCCATAAAACGCTGACGTCGCCTTCAGGCCAGGGATCGCCGTCGCCGACTGCCAGGTGATCCCACCGCCGAAGCAGAAACCGTTCATGGCGATCCGCCCGTGGTCAACGAAGTCCTGAGAGTTCAGATAGTCGAAACCGGCGGCGAAGTCGGAGACGTGCCGCTGGGCACCGGCCTGCGTGAGCGCCCCCGGCACAGCGTCGGGGTCCATGCCCGCGGTACCGCCTTCGCGGCTCAGCAGGTCCAGGGCAAGTGCCGCGTAGCCTGCTTTGGCGAAGCGGCGCGCCACATCCTGGATATGGGGTGTCAGCCCGCGATTCTCATGGCAGACCAGCACGGCCGGCCCGGCCTGACCCGCCTCCGGCCGGGCGAGATAACCACTGATATTTGTGCCACCCGAAGCAAACTGCACGGTCGCCGTCGAGAGTCCTGCCGCGCCCTCCGGGACAGACAACGGGCTCTTGGCTCCAGGTACTGCCCCTGCGGACGCACGACCGGAACCCGACGATGTTGGCGTCGGCGTCGGCATGGGATCAGTGCTGCGGGGAACTTCCTCGGCCGTGCAGCCAACCAGGAGCATGGCTGCCGATGCCGCCGTCATGCTGCCCATGATGAACGCCACCCGCCGCGTGAATGCCCGGTGAC
The DNA here is from genome assembly GCF_056394525.1 of Arthrobacter sp. 10N43. NCBI lineage: Bacteria > Bacillati > Actinomycetota > Actinomycetes > Micrococcales > Micrococcaceae > Arthrobacter > Arthrobacter sp. 10N43. The sequence goes on from NZ_JBFTIA010000002.1 coordinate 399,516, forward strand.
TCATATCGCCGGAGCGGTAGTCGTCGAAGAACTCCTCAATCAGATACTTCTCAAACTTGCCAAGCTCGGTCATGAAGGGCCTCCTCCGGTGCCGATCATCCTCCTCCGAAGTCAGATTTCCGGCAAGAGTCCACAGGGTACCTGCGCTGAGGCCAGGTCCAGTACGGCAGCACCCGACCCCAGAGCGCCAACTAAATCCGGTCCAAGTCTTTCGGCAAGCCAGCAAGAAGCCGCACGCGCGTACCCCGCATGCGGCTCCTTTGGGGTTTCGGCTATCCGGAAATTCTCTTGGTCGTCGCGTTCCAAGTCAGCCGCCCGTGCTGGAAATCCGTTGCCCGGCCCACGGAAACCACGTACGAGTCGCTCGTGGGATAGCCCAACCGGCTCGTCTCCCAGCCGAGTGACGCCCACTTAGACCGGATCGCACCTGTTACCGGATGCGCCCCGGTAGCTGGCGAATAGTAAATCGACGACCCGTTAGAACCAGAGAAGTGATTGTACCGCCCCACCTTGTCCGGTGTTCCCTTCTCGTCCGTGATCGGATATCGCAGCGCGCCAGTCTCCGCGCCCAGCGCCATCCATTTGGCACGGATTGCACCTTGGACAACGTGCGCCCCGGTCTTCGGCGACCAGACAATAGAGCTTCGACCCGAACCGGCGAAATGGTTGTACTGCCCCACCCTGTCCGCCGATGCATTCGTGTCAGAGGTCGGATAGCCAAGCCCGGTCTCCCAGCCCAGTGACGCCCACTTGGCTCGTACCGCACCTGTCACCGAGTGCGCCCCGGTTTTGGTTGACCAGTAAATCGACGCACCTCCTGCGCCGGAGAAGTGGTTATACCGCCCCACGCCGTCCGGGGACTGCTTTTCGTCGTTGATCGGATAGCCTAACGGCCCTGTTTCCGCGCCGAGTGCCATCCATTTCGACCGGATCGCACCCAGAACATAGTGCGCTCCGGTTGTCGGGGAGTAGTAGATCGAAGACCCTCCCGAACCGGCGAAGTGGTTGTACAGCCCCACTTTGTCCGGCGATGGTTTCTCATCGGAAGTAGGGAAGCCCAGGATGCCGGCCGGACCGCCGGCGGCCTTGTAGCGTTTGTTGATCTCACCGAGCACCGCATGCGCGCCTGTCTTGGCTGACCAACAGATCACCCCTCTGAAGTAGTCTTGGCACTTTCCTCCCGCTACGGCGTACTCCGCGGTCAGCGACCGGCCAAGGCTCGACCCGGGGCGGCCGGCGTTGATCGTCCACCCGTAGGCAGCGATGGGGTCGTCCGTTCCGTTCCCGGTGAGCATGACCTTCTGAGCGGTCTGGCCGTCGTCCGCTGTAATGAGGTAAAAGGTCTCCTTCGTGCCGGCTTGCCCTGCGGCCGTGGGCGCAAAGGTCACGGTCTGGTACGCGGTTTCACCGCCGGGAATTTTCAGGCCTTCGGAGATGGGTGTCGTAGTGGAGAAGACACCCTGCGGCGCTTTCGCCTTCGTGATGGTCATCGGGACGTTTCCGGTGTTCTTGATCGGGAAAACCTTGGTGGCCGATGTCCCGGTGGGGACGTCACCGAAGTCCAGCGAGCCCGGCAACTCCAGGTGCGCTGTACCGGAGATGGCGGTCGCGGTAATCTTTACCGTCACCCTGCCGCGGTCGCTGACGACGACCAGCGAATCGGCCACCGGCGTCGCCGTGGTGGGGCTGAAGGTCAGAGACACCGGCACTGACGCGAGGGGTTGAATCGTCTGCCCCACAACTGGCGCCGTGCCTGCATCCACTTTCAGCGCCGCGTTGGCCGGCAAGGTGACGCCAGTGATCTTGACGGCCGCTGTGCCGGTGTTGACGATGTTGACGGTCAACCGGCTAGTGGTTTTCGTCGGCACGTCGGTGAACTGGGCCAACGCCGGGGTAGCGCCCAGGCCGTCCTTCGTCCCCACACCATGGACGCCGAGGAGGACGGTCTCGCCGTCCGCTGTCTTGACGATCAGTGTGCCATCGATCTGTCCCGCGGACGTGGGCGAAAACATCACCGGAACTGCGAGATTTCCCCCCTTAGCCACCTTCCGAGGCAACGTCAGAGAGGTTCCAACTTTGAACGGTGCAGTTGTTGTGATGGAACTAATCGTCACGGTCCGGGACGCGGTGACCGTAACAGTTCCGGCTGCAGGGGTACCCACCTTGGCGTTGCCCAGGTCAGTGTCCGTCGCCCCTACCGCTGCTGTTGTCGGGGCGCCGAATCCAACCACGTGCCCGTCTCGGGTGCCGACGTACACACGGCCTTTCTCAGTTGCCACCGAGGAGAACTTGGCGCCGATCCCCAGCGGGGCGCTGAAGACCTCTTTGAGCTGGCCAGTGCCGTCCGGAATCGCCTTGTATGCCCGCAATTCCGCACCGGCCCCGGTTCCTCCGCTGACATAGACCACCCAGACAAGGGCGGAGGACCCGTCGTTGCCGGAGGAAGTCACCACCGGCGAACCGGAGCTGAACCCGAACGTGCCGGCGGAGGTCCCGACGGCGGCGAGGCTGACGCCGCCCGCCGCGCTCGTCACCAACTTGAATGCGCGAAGGTATCCATTGCTCTCTACGACATAGATGTAACCACCGTTGCTGCTCCCGAAGAACGCGGGCTTGCCCCACACTCCGTTGTACGGACCGGCTTTGTCGAGGACGGCATCAGTTCCACCGGCCCCCTGCGCCATGCCGCCCAGGTTGTCCCGATCCAACAGGTAGACGCGGCCGTCCTTCCCCACTTGCGCCAACAGATGGGGGTGCTTCACTGTGCCATAGCCATCCGGGATGGCGAGGGGGGCGCCGGCTCCCAGGTCAGCGTCGTTTCGGTTCAGCCGGGCGTTGTCTGCCGGGCTGAAAAAGTCGGTTGGCTTCAGGTTGCCGTCGCTGCCCACGCGGAGCCTGACCACGGCTTCGGCCAGGGTAGTGGGAGGCTTCGAGCCCGGGCCAGGATTCGGGGAGATGCCGTTCCCTGTCGCCAGCAAGATCTGACCGGCACCGTCGGACACCAGGCCTCCGCCGGACTGCCAGACGCCGCCTTCCGCGTTGGCATTGCCTGATTCAGTGGCCCACATCGTCGTCTGCCGGCCGGCGGTCGATACGCCGACGACATAGCCGACGAAGGGGGTGTAGTCGCAATGGCTGGCGAATCCTGCGTAGACCACGCCGTCAAGGAGCAGCAGCCCTGGGCGCTGCATCGCCGTCATTGGGTTGAACGGGCGGGTGGGATCATTTGTCGGGGCGCCTTGGATTGTGACAGGGAACCCGGGCTTCTCCGCGCCGGTCGCAACGTCCAAGGAGTGCATGTACCAGTGCGGAAAATACTTGCTGGCCCCGTCATTCGTCTTAGCCAGCAGGAAGATGCTCTTAGTGGCCGGGTCGTAGACGGGAGTGGAAGTAATTCCGATATTGGGCGTGAGATCACCGCAATTGACGGTCGACACCGGCCAGGCCGGCCCGAGCTGGCGCGTCCACTTCGCCGCGCCCGTCTCGCTATCCAGCCCGTACACTGCATTGTTTTCCGTCGCGGCAATCACAGTACCGCCTACTACGAGCGGCTGGGCGTAGACCTGTCCGTCCACGGTTGCAGAGAACAGTTTGCCGAAGTTCGAAGAGGCGACAGCCGACGGCGAGAGCCCCGGTTCGTTCTTGTCCCAGCCCGTCCGCAGTGAATCGTAGGCGACGGTCGCCACATCCGCGACCGCGGGCCCGCTAAGGGCCAGCCCAGCAAGTGCGAGCGACGCCGATAGCAGAGACGCCCACGCGCCCCGGGACGACCCGCGTGGCAGGGACCATGCTGCGAAGTTCGTGGCCGCCCGATGTTTCCGCGGATGTGGCGCCCCACCCTGACGTCCACCGCGCAGACGGCCCTTAAAATGGCCAGAAAACACCCGAGAATCTGTTTGATCACGCATGGCTGAGACCCGTTCCTGATCATTACATTGACTTTATTAACCCAGTAATCAGGAGCCTAGAAGCGGAGATTTGTGAGCGCGCGAGTGGTCGCTACTCGAGTTTTTGGGCGCGATTCCCGTCTTTTTGCTGGCACTACTTGATCGCCTCGTGGGCTGTCGCGGCTTCCTACCTGCACCCGGGAAAACTCAGGGCGGAGACCCCCGGTCTGGGGCCATGCGCATGGTTGTCAGGCATCGCCGGCAGAGGCCGCTCCGGGCGCAGGCGTGAGCAATTGCCGGGGTGTTTCGAGCGTTCCCAACGGGGACGAAGAGGGTAGGCGGAAGCGTGTCAGCGTTCCGGTCCGTTGGGTTGTTTCGAGAAGGCAGCGCGCGCCCGCCGTTAGAGGGTCTCGCCTACCGGTTCATCAAGGCGTCCAGGACAGCTGCACCCGGCGGACCCGTAGCGGCCAGCACCGAAAAGCCAACGGCGGCGGGAACACCCAGCGCCCAGGACAGCCGCCGCCGTCGTGCCTGATCCACCAGGCACCGGAGGGCTGCGAAGTTCCTCATGAGTTCGTCCACATCGTGTGGCGGCGTCGGCTTCGTGTGCCAGGTCCGGGCTTTCACGGCGGCGGCAACGATGCGGTCGACCTGGTCGGCATTCAATACGGCGCGGCGCCGCCGGAGGAAGCCCAGGAGCTGCCGATCGCTCAGGACGATTACCTGGCTCGGCTTCTCCCTGATCGTGAGCCGCCGGGGGTCAACGATCACCACGACGCCGGTGACGTCCACCGCCGCACCCGCTGCCGCACTCAGCAGCGTCGAGGCCCGGGCCGCTTCGCGCGCCGAGTTGTAGAGGTGGCGGTGTTTGTTTCCCGACACCATCAGAGTTTGCCCGGCCACCCAGATCGATTGGCCGGTATGGTTCTTCGTGTTGATGGTGAAGACGCCAGCAGGACCGACCAGCACGTGATCGATATCCGACCAGCCTGAGCCGACCGGGACGGCATGCAACACGAGCCACTCGGGCCCGAGCCCTGCCAGAATCCGGCCCACAGCAATCTCGCCCAGCGCGCCCCGGTACCACGGCCAGCTGGCCTCGCTCATAGGACTGGCACCGAACATCCGCCTGAGCAGCGAGCGCGGCGGAACAAGCGCCTGGACCGCCAACAGTTCCTCGATCACGGACTGGGCCGCAAATCGCTCGGTCAGCGGCGCCGGCGCCGCGAATCCGCTCATTGCCGCGACTGTGGTCGCGGCTGTGGTGTGGGACGCATGCGACGCATCCTAGCTGGCAAGGGCATGGCAACGGGGGCAGGGGTCCCGGCGCGCCGGAATCCTTGCCCAATGCTGGCGGAGGTCTGCGGCTGAGCCCCCGCACCCGCCCCCCGGAGGACGCCCCGGGCCGGGAGCGCCCCCGCGGGCCCTCGCCTCAGGCGCCGCGCTAGGCTCGTCCCATGTCGCCCGATCGCTACCTGGCCGAACTGGCCGGATCCCTGGACCAACTCAGCTCGCTCGCCCGGCAGCCGGCCGGCCTGCTTTCCCGCGCCGTCCCGGCATGCCCCGGCTGGACGCTCGAGCAACTATTCGGCCACCTCGGCTCCATCGAGCGGTGGGCGGCCGCGGTGGTTAGTCGGGGCACCTTCGTCGAGGAAACCTCACCACCCGCCATCGACGCCGCGGCCTGGTTTCTCGAGGGGACGGCACCCTTCCTCGGGACGATGACGGTGCTGGATCCGGAGCAGGACTGTTGGAACTTTGGTCCGCCACCGCGCAAGGCCGGGTTCTGGCTTCGGCGCCAGGCCCACGAGCACGCCATCCACCTGGTCGACGCCTGCCAGGCGCTCGGTCTGGAGATCCCGTCTCTTGATGAGGACTTCATGCTCGACGGCGTGGACGAGGTCCTGGCCATGTTCACTCCGCGCCAACTTCGACTGGGGCGGATGCCGCACCCAGACCAGGGCGTGATTTTCCAGGTGCCGGGGGCCGCCGGCTGGACCGTCGGCCCGGGTCCTGCGGTGGCATCTATTACCGCCCCGCTGCGCGGCATGTATCTGGGTCTTTGGGGCCGGTCCAGCCTCAAGGAGATTGCTGTCATTGAAGGCGACGACGCCGCCGCCCGTCGCTTGCTTCGCGGCCCGCTCACGCCGTGAGTCCAGGATGTGCGGAACAGGTCGAGGTGCAGGCGATTCCGATCAGCCCGGACCGATGAGCCCGGCCACGCGGTCTATCTCCTCGTCCAGATTGTAGAAATGGACGGCCAGTCGGATCCTGCCCTCGCGGACAGACGACACGACCTTCGCCTTGCGGAACCGGGCCATGACTGCCTCGGTGTCTCTCACGGGCACGGAGATGATGGTCGAGCGGTGATCCTCGGCGAACGGACGGAAGCCTGAGCCCTCCGCCGCCAGGGCGTCCTGGAGGCGACGGACGAGCCGGGCGTTGCGGTCAAACAAGGCAGTAATGCCGAAACGGCGGAAAATGCCGAGGGCCGCCTGCTCTGCCAGGGCAGGAAACCATGCCAGCGAGGCATCGAGCTTCGAGGCCGTGGGCGAGAGGTCCATGGCCGGTCCGTAGAAACTCTCGGCCGGAGTGCGTGCAGCTTTCCAGCCCGGGCCGACGGGCTGGAGGCGGTCAAGCAGCCCCCTGCGGACATACAGATACCCCATGCCCCTCGAACCGAGCAGGAACTTGTGGCTCGCGGCCGCCAGGAAGTCCACGCCGTCACGCACTACATCCAGCGGCACCGCGCCTGCCGCCTGGCAGGCATCGACGAAGAACCACGCACCGGAGCGGGCAGCGACCCCGCTGAGCGCGGCAAGGTCGGCCCGGTAGCCGTTGGCCGAATGTACCGCGCTGACGGCGATCAGGCGGGTGCAGCCGTCGGCCGCCCGGCCGAAAGCCTCGGCGTCAACAGTGCCGTCGCCGTCGGGAGCCAGCGTGCGGACCTCGTAGCCGCGGCCCCGGAGCAGCAGCCACGGATAGTAGTTAGAGGCGAATTCGTTCCCGGCGACCACGACGTTTTCGCCGTGCTTCGCGGGTGGCAGGTTGGCGGCGACGATCCCGGCGGCCGTGCTCACTGCCGGAACGATTGCGATCTCTGCGGCGGTGGCGCCGACGATCTCCGCGAATATGGCGCGGGCCTCCTCCCCCGCCCGCTCGGCTTCCATCCAATCGAACCGGCCGGCGGACCAGCGCTCGACCGCCAGTTCGTAAGCCTCCCGTGCCGGGGCCGAGCCAACGTTCATGGTCGCGGTGTTCAGATAGATGATGTCCTTGAGCCCCGGGAAGAGCTGGCGGATGTCGGAGGCTTGCATGGCCTTTGCTTCCTAGACTTTTGAGTGCGCGGGGTCCAGGCCCTTCGCGTAGGCCGCCTGCCCCACGTGCTGGAGGCAATCGGCAAATATGCTGACCAGCCGCACCCCGAGCGTGACGGGCGGGTCCCAGCGGGTGTCGACGATGCGGTCGAGATCAGCGTCGCCGAGGGTCTTCAGAAATTCCACAGTCTGCCGGTGAACGGCGTCGTAGTATTCGAGCAACAGCCCCGGCGGCGCCTGCACCGCATCGACCTGGCGGCTCGTATGGCCGTAGCCGGTGTCGCGTTGGGGCAGCTGCAGATCGAACCGGCCGGCGAACCCCTGCGAGGTCCAGACCTGGTCAAGGCCTGCAGCGGAGGCCACCTGCGCGTCCTCGACCCGGCCCAGGTGCCAGAGGAGCCAGGCCATCGAGTTCCCGTTGCCTGCCGGCCGGCGCAGCAGCGTAGCGTTATCTACCCCCGCCAGGGCAGCGGCAACGCACTCATGGATCCTGCCGAAGGAGTCGAGCAGCAGTTCATTGGATTTCATCAAGTCCCTCCCTGTGCATATTCGGTGGGCCGTACATTTTCGGTGAGCTCTTCATGTTCGGTGAGGCCCATGCTTGCACGGAGGCCGTGCCGGCGGATAGGGCCGAGCGTCCAGCCGGCGGGGCTTAGCAGCGAGGTCTTGGCCGCGGCGGCTGATGAACCTGGTATCGGGCATTGGCATCGTCCGGGTGTTCCGCGGGAAGCGGACCGGCGAATGGGACGAGGCAGAGCTTGAGCGGCAACTCAACGACCGGAGCTTCCTGGCCCTGCTGCTTGGCGGATCGATCCGGCATCCCGGCAGCCGCTGAGGCTGGTGTCTGCGGGAGTGGTCAACAGTTGGGCGAGTCGAACTCGTAGGCCCCCGAATCGGCGGCGGCCGTGCCGTTGCAGTCGCCGTCCTGGGGCACCGCCAGTCCGGCGAGGTCGACGAAGGAAGGGCTGGTTCCGGCGCGGTCGATGGCCGGGCTGGTGCCGGTCAGGTGGAGGTCGGCCGGGGCGTTCACGAAGCGTGCGGACGCAGTGGTGGACGTACTGTTCGGCACGAAATTGACTGGACCGTTGAGGACGTTCTGCTTTTCGGTCCATCCGGAACCGTTGATCCACAAGGAGTTCTTGACACCTGCCAGGATGTTGCCGCGGATCACGGTTGATGACGGGCAGCTCGCATGGCAGACGATGGCCTGGGACTGCGGCCCGTTCAGGTAGATGGTGTTGAACTCGAAAACGGTGCCGTTCGTGGGTCCGAACGAGGTCCCCGGTCCGCGGGCGATCAAGCCCTTGGCCTGGGCGCAGTTGGCGCCACAGGTGGACCGGACCAGGTTGTAGCGGTAGGTGTTGCCGTCGGCAGTTCCGGAGGACTTGCCGATCTCGGAGAAATTGTTGTTGTCCAGGGCCACGTTGTGATGAATGTAGTTGCGGTTACCGTTGTAGATTTCGAAAGAACCGCCGTCGCGGTTGTAATCGTAGGAAAAAGCGGTGGAGCCGCTGACGGTGTTGCCGGAGAATTCGTTGTCGTTGCCGTTGACCAGCACGCCGGATGCCCCGGAGTCGTCATTGCAGTTCACTGCTTGGGGTGTTCCGCAGTTTGTGCCCTGCGTCAGGACGTTCATGATGTTGTTGTTTGTGAGTATGTTGCCGGCGTATTTCCCGAAGTCGGACCCGGTTCCCGCCTTGATGCCCACGGCATTGTTGGAGGCGCTGGAGTTCCGGACCGTGTTGCGGTCTCCCGTGACGCTGATGCCCGCATAGCCGCAGGAGACGCCGCGCAGTCCGTCAACCGTGGTGAAGTTGCCGTTGATCCGGATGCAGTTCCCTGACTTCCCGCCCGTTATGGTCGGGGCACTGCCGCTCCCGTAGCCGTTCAGGGTAATGGGCGCGGCATCAGTCCCACTCTGGGTGGTCACAACACCTCCGGTCCAGGTGTCTCCCCGGCGGAAACTCACGGTGTCTCCGGGCTGGAGGACTGTCGAGTTGACCTTTGACAGTGACTTCCATGGTGCGGCGCTCGAGGTTCCCGAATTGGTGTCGCTCCCAGAGGCACTGACAAAGTATGTGGCACCCGCGGCGTGGGCCGGCGCCGCGAGTCCCGCCACCAACCAGCCCACGGTGAGCAGTTGTGCTAGGAGGCCGGTGATGGTGGAAGCGATTTTCCTGATGCCTCGCGGGTTCATCCCGCCAACCCTAGTGGGCGACGGTTGCAAAAAGCTGGGGCAAAGATTGCCAGAGATTTATCTCAAACAGCACTGTATACTTTCAATTGATTATCCAAAGTGCCTGCCCAGCCCGGTCCCAGCGCGGAGACGTCGCACCGCATAAGTCGACCCCTTCTGACTGGAGTCCTGCCATGCTGCTGCGCCACCCCCGCCACGCCACCTCAGCGGCGGCCAGGCCGCACCGCAAGAACCCGTGGAAACGGGCCCTCCGCGCGGCAGTGGTGGTGGCTATGATCGTGGCCTGCCTACTTGTCGCCTCGACGTCGGCCAATCTCCTGTTGGAATGGCACGAAAAGTCCAACTCGGTCGCCTACGGCGAGAGGGTCTCCATCCGCGAGGGCACCGTCAACGTAAGTCGAACCGGCAGCGCCGGTCCTACGATCGTGCTGCTCAGCGGGCTCGGCACCCCGGCCCCGGCGCTCGATTTCGCACCGCTGGTCCGGGAGTTGCGCGGCTTCCGAACCGTGGTTGTTGAGGGATTCGGCTACGGCTACAGCGACATGGCAGCCCGGCCGCGGACCGTGGAAAACATCGCCGAAGAACTTCATGAAGTGCTGTCAAAGCTCGGCATCAGCGCGCCTTACGTCCTCGCGGGCCACTCGATTGGCGGCTTTTCCACGCTGTACTACGCGAACAAATATCCCGCCGAGGTCTCCGCGGTTATCGGCATCGACCCCACCGTCCCGACCCGCCAGAGGTCCACGGGCGCAACTCCCGGCCCTAATGAGATGCCGGCAGCGGACTACTGGTGGGCGCACACACCTTCCACGGCAGGCCTGGTCCGCTGGGCCACCGCGCTGGGTTTTGGGGAGCCTGGGGGCGACGGCTTCACGACTGCTGAACGCCAGCAAATGCGTCAAATGACCAGCTGGAACTTCGGCAATCAAGCCGTCACTGACGAAACACTGCGGATGGGCGAGAACGCCGCCAAACTCCAAGACGTCCGTTACTCGGACACCCTTCCGGTACTCGAATTCCTGTCCCAAGACACAATGAACCAGCAGCCGGACTGGTACGTATTGCACGAACGGCAATTGGCCAATGTAAGACACTGCGAGCTGGTTGTCCTTCCGGGCGAGCATTACCTGCATTGGACGCAGTCCAAGGCCATGGCTGCGAAGATCAGCGAATTCCTGCGCCAGATCAGCCCGAAACTCCCCTAGTGCGGGGCCGGATCCGCAGGCGGGCCTGGCTGGGCTAAGAGGGCACGGATGGTAGACGGAAGGACCTTTGCTGCCGCGACCTCGTCCAGTCGCCCTCCCCGAATTTCAGCCGCCGCGCCGTGGAGGATGGCGTAGAAGCAGGCCGCCTGCCACGCGAGGGAATGATCGGTGCGGAAGATCCCCTCGATCCTGCCCTTTTCAAGCACGGAAACTACCCGCGCCAGTGGCTTGTCGTGGTACCCCCTGATTTGCTCCGCCGTCAAGTATCGATCGGCCGCCGCCAAAAGCGAGTTGAATTGTTGGAGGACCCGCCAGGACGATTGGATGAGTTCCAGCAGGCAACCCCAAGCGTCCTGCCCGATGTCCACCGCGGCGAGTTCGGCCTCGGCGCGGTCCATAGTCACGGCAAAAACAGCAACAACCAGCTCACGCCTGTCCGCGAAGTGTCCGTAGAGGGTCACCCTGCCCACCCCCGCAACCCGGGCAATCTCAGCCATGCTGGCCCCTGGATTCTCACCCAGGCAGGTCAGTGCGGCGTCAATGATGACGTCCTTGTTCCGGACAGCGTCCGCACGCTTGACGCGCCCCTTCTGGACTTCCGGCACGGGCCCGACCCGCCTTTCCGACTATTCAAACACCGATGTTCAGGTTACCAGCGGGGCCGCCAGCGCAGACTTCCCTGCAGGACGACACAGGCTGGCGCCTGTGAGGAATCTCTCACCCCGCTGCGGCCGCCGGCAGGGAACCTGATTCACCGGGCACTCCCGGTTACCACAGGCCCGCCCGAGCCTTTCGCTTCGGAATGGATGAATTATCGTGGAACAAGAGCGTGAATTTATGGTGAATATTCGGATTTTGCGCCACTATCCCCATGTTGGAAGAATTTAAGGCGGAATGCGGGCGATATCCGCACCCAATTTTGCGGAAGCGCTTCCGTGACGATTCCAGCCACCACAGGGAGCCCTATCCATGATTTCCGTCAGCCGGGTCTCGAAGAGCTACGGCTCGGGGACGACGGCGGTCCGTGCCCTTGACGACGTCTCCCTGTCCGTCGCCCGAGGCGAGATATTCGGCGTCGTTGGCCAGAGCGGCGCCGGCAAGAGCACACTGATCCGCACCATCAATTCCCTGGAGCTCCCCGATTCGGGAAGCGTCAGCGTCGACGGCCGCGAGATGACTACCCTGTCCGGCGCAGAGCTGCGCACTGCACGCCACAACATCGGCATGATCTTCCAGCACTTCAACCTGCTCAGCAGCAGGACCGTGCAGGCGAATGTGGAACTTTCTTTGGAGATCACCGGCGCAGGGCGTGCGGCCCGGCGCACCCGGGCCCTGGAGATCCTCGAACTTGTGGGCCTGAACGGCAAGGCCTCCGCGTATCCCGCACAGTTGTCCGGCGGGCAGAAACAGCGTGTCGGCATCGCCCGCGCGCTTGCGTCCAACCCCTCGGTGCTGCTGAGCGACGAGGCGACCTCGGCGCTGGATCCCGAAACCACGGCACAGATTCTCGATCTCATTCGGAACCTGAGCAGGGACCTGGGACTGACCGTGCTGCTCATCACCCACGAGATGGACGTGGTCAAGCGGATCTGCGACTCGGCTGCCGTCATGAGCGGAGGCAGGATCCTCGAGCAGGGTCCCGTGGAACAGCTGCTGGCCACGGAGAAATCCCTGTTGGGCCAGGCGCTGTTCCCCATGGGCGAGGTCCCGGAGACCTCCAGCGCAGTCGTTGACATCACGTTCAGCGGCGTCACCGCCGACCGCCCCGTGATCGCCCGGCTGGCACGCAAACACGGCATCGACGTCGGCATCCTGGGGGCGGCGGTTGAAACCGTCCGCGGACTCCAGACAGGACGCACCCGGCTGGAACTGCCCGGTGACGCGCGCACCGTGGCAGCCGCCGTCGCCGATCTCCGTTCCCAGGGACTCTTCGTGGAGGTAGTCAAGTGATCGACCGCAATGACCCGTATTTCTGGTCGGACCTGCTGGACACCATCCTCAAGGGCGCCGGTGAGACGTTCTACACGGTGGGCCTGAGCTTGCTGTTCACGGTCGTTTTTGGCCTCGCGGCCGGCGTCCTGCTTGTGACCACCGAGACCGGCGGCCTGCTGGCGAAGCTCTTCGGCAGCCGGGCGCTCGGATTCTTCGTCAACCGGCTGCTGGACGTGGTGGTGAACATCGGCAGGTCCGTCCCCTTCATCATCCTCATGATCCTGCTCATTCCGTTCACCCGCCTGCTGGTCGGGTCCTTTATCGGGCCCACCGCAGCCATAGTCCCGCTGACCATCGCCGGCATTCCCTTCTTCGCCCGCCTGGTGGAGATCGGGGTCCGCGAAGTACCGGTGGGACTCGTCGAAGCCGCCCAGTCGCTCGGAGCCACCCGGTGGACCATCCTGACCAAGGTCATGGTCGCCGAGGCAGTCCCGGCCCTGGCGCTCGGACTGTCCACCACCGTGGTCGGCCTCATCGGTTACTCGGCCATGGTGGGCGCAGTGGGCGGCGGCGGCCTTGGGGATGTCGCGTTCCGCTACGGCTACCAGCGGTACAGCCCCGAGTACATGTTCTGCGTCGTCATCCTCCTGGTCCTGCTGGTGCAGCTGTTCCAGTCCCTGGGCAATTTCGCCGCGCGCCGGCTGTCCCACCGATAGCTGCCGACGCCGGCTTCACCGTTTACTTTTCCCATCACCCTCCGTTCTGCGAAAGAGTTCCCATGTTCCGTGCACAAATCCTGAAGGCCGCCGCAACCGGTGCGGCCGCCATCCTCGCCCTGTCCGCCTGCGGCGCGGGCGCTTCCAGCACACCGGCCGAGACCATCAAGGTCGGCGCCCTGGCCGTGCCGGCCGGGGACATGCTCAAGCAGGTCCAGCGCGAACTCGCCCCCAAGCAGGGCCTGACCGTGGAGTACAAGGAGTTCAGCGACTACAACACGCCCAACCCGGCCGTAAGCGACGGCGACATCGACGCCAACCTGTTCCAGAACACCACGTTCATGGAGACCTACAACAAGGCTGCCGGCAAGAACCTCGTCAGCGTGGGTAAGGTGTACCTGCCGCCGATGGCCCTGTACTCCAACGATGTGGCCAATCTTTCGGCGCTTCCCGACGGCGCCTCGGTCGCCATCCCCAACGACCCCACCAATGAGTCCCGCGCCCTGAAACTGCTGGCGTCCAAAGGGCTGATCGAGGTCACCGAGAACCCGATCACGCTCAAGGACGTCAAGGCGAACCCGAAGAACCTCAAGTTCACGGAAATCGAAAACGCCAGCCTCCCGCAGGCCCTCAATGACAAGGACGCGGCAATCGTCACTCTGGCCTTTGCCCTTCCCGCTGGCCTGAGCGCGGACAAGCAGCTGCTGGTCGAGGGCAAGGACAGCGCCTACTACAACGTGCTGGCCGTGAAGGCCGAGATGAAGGATGACCCGCGCGTGCAGAAGCTGTACAAGATCCTGACCTCGCAGGACATGAAGGACTTCATCCAGACCAAGTTCAAGGGTCTGGTCATCCCGGCCAGCTGACCGGTTGTGTCGTCTCCCTGGCGCCTCCCCCGGGACCACCCGGTTCGGGTGAGGCGCCGCCCGGCGATCGGGTTCTATGGTCAGGGCATGGGACTTTTACGGCACAGGCATGACGAACCCGCGGCCCAGCGGTTTCAGATGCGCGAGAAGCTGCTCTCGATTGGGGACGATTTCTGGATCGAGGACGACCAGGGCAGACGTGCCTACAAGGTCAACGGCAAGGCCGTCCGTGTCCGTGACACGTTTGTCCTGGAGGACGCCTCGGGAAACGAGGTGGCGCGCATCCAGGAGCGCAAACTCTCGATCCGGGACAAGGTCTCCGTCGAGCGCGGCGGGGACACCGCGGCGACGGTCCACAAGGCACTGGTCGGGCTCCGGGACCGCTTCGCCATCGATGTGAAGGACGGCGCCGATTTGAAGGCGCACGGCAACATCGTTGACCACGAATACAAGATCGAACGTGACGGCGACACAATCGCGACCATCTCCAAGAAATGGTTCCGCGTGCGTGAGTCCTACGGCGTGGAAGTCATGGAGGGCGAGGACGTTCCGCTCCTTCTGGCGATCACCGTCGCTATCGACTCGTTGACCTGACCCGTTGAGCGAACATGGCGCCGAGGAACCGAACCCGCTCCCAACTGGCCAGGACCCTCTGGGGGCTCTTCGGCTTCTTCACCGCGAGCGCGGTCTGCGGCGTACTGGCGGCCAGCCTCCTGGTGCCCACCGTGGCCGCGACCGGCGTCGCCGTCAGCGATTCGATCAAACTGTTCAATAGCCTTCCGTCGGAACTGACCGTAGATCCGCCGTCGGAGTCCACCCGGGTGCTCACCGCGGATGGAAAGCCGATCGCGACCTTCTACGCGGAAAACCGTGTCAAGGTCCGGCTTGAGCAGATGTCCCCGTACATCAAGAACGCGATCGTCGCGATCGAGGACCGCCGCTTCTACGAGCACGCCGGCGTGGACCCCCAGGGGATTCTCCGGGCCGTGGTGTCCAACCTGACCACTGGCGGCAGGCAGGGCGCCTCCACACTGACCCAGCAGTACGTCACCAACGTGCTCAATGAATCCCTCGTCTCGGCGGACAGGGGCGATCAAATTGTCCTCAACGGACAGAAGAGCATGGCCGACAAGATTCGCGAGATGAAGCTCGCCGTCGAATTGGAGAAAAAGTACACCAAGGACCAGATCCTCGAGGGTTACCTCAACATCGTGTTCTTCGCCCGCGACGCCTACGGCATTGAGGCCGCGTCCCGCTACTTCTTCAACACCACAGCCAAGGACCTCACCCTGCCGCAGGCTGCGCTGCTCGCCGGCCTCGTGAACAGCCCCAGCTTCTACAACCCCGCCGTCCACCCGGACAACGCCGTCCAGCGGCGCAACCAGGTCCTCGCCAGGATGCTCAGCTCCCGGGCTATCTCGCAGGCGGAGCATGATGCCGCCGTCGCCGCCCCGGTGGATCTAAAGATCACTCCCGGGATGCAAGGATGCGCCGGCGCGGAATTGGCACCGTACTTCTGCGATTACGTCTCCCACCTCATCCTCAACAACCCCGCATACGGTGCGGAAGTCGCCGAGCGCGAGCGGAAGCTGTTCCGCGGCGGCCTGACCATCACGACCACCCTGGACAGCCGGCTCCAACTGGCGGCCCAGGCGCAGGTGGATGCCACGGCCGGGGCCAACCCGGACAAATGGGGCGCATCGATGGTCTCGATCGTTCCCGGAACGGGCAAGATCCTGGCGATGGCCCAAAACACCGTCTTCCTGCCGGCTCCCGGAAAATTCGATACCCAGCTGAACTTCAATGTCGATTCCAAGGACGCCAACGGCAACGATCTGAACGGCGCCGGCGGGTTCCAGCCGGGCTCCACCATGAAGCCGTTCACGTTCGCGGAATGGCTCAACGAGGGCAAATCCCTCGGCGCCGTGGTGGACGCCTCCCGCCGCTCCTATCCGCTCGGGTTTCGCTGGAGATCCAGCTGCGGCAGGGTACTCGGTGCCTACAGCTCGCGGGAGAAGAGCCTCGGCGCGGCGGACGACCTCCAGAACAACGACGCCGGATACTACCGCCGCATGCGCGTTGACTACGGGCTGTATAACTCCATCAATACGGCCACCTTCGCAGAGGCCTCCCAACTCGACTTCTGCGGCATCCAGAAAATGGTCGATGCCGCGGGGCTACACAGCGGCGTGGACAACGCCCGGATAAACATGCACCAGCTGGGCAATCTGCTGGGTGCCATTGGCGTGGCGCCGCTCAATCTGGCCAACGCCTTTGCCACATTCGCCAATGACGGCAGGTACTGCGCACCGATCGCCATTGTGGCCGTCACCGACGCGGCCGGCCGAAACCTTCCGGCCGAGAGCAGCTCCTGCCGGGATGCGTTCAAGCCCGAGGTCGCCCGCGGCGTGAACTCCGTGCTGCAGGACGTGCTGAAGCGCGGGTCCGGCGTTTACATCAAGCCCAAGCTCTACGACCGGTTTCCTGTCGCGGCCAAGACCGGCACGTCCAATACCAACGGCTCGACCTGGGTGGTGGGCTACACCACCGGCATGGCCACCGCGTCCTTCTTCGGCGACGCCCTGGAAGGTCAAAAGCGCCCCGGCCAGAACGTCACCGTCAACGGCAAGTTCTACAAGGCCATTGACGGGTACATGCTCGCCGGTCCGCAATGGGCTAACTACATGCTGCAGGTTGCCGGGTACTACCCCGCCGCTGCCTTCCCCAAGCCGCCCGAGTCCATGACCCGGACTCCTTTCAACACGCGGATCCCCTGTTCCCCCCGGGCTGACCGGGCGCTGTGCGGGTAGCAGGCCAGAAATTGTCGGGATCCACGGGCGCACCCTATGCCATCGGGCCCGGAACGCTTATTCTCTTGCCATGAAGGATGGGGGCAATTTCCGGCGAGGGGAATCGCGCCGCCGCGCGCGAGTGGCCTGTGAATACCGCTGACCAGCCCCATGACAATTACGACGCCTTCCTGTCGAGGCTGGACGCCGCCACAACCAGCCTGAGCACTCGGGCCGGGTCGTTGGACAAGGCCCTGGAGGCCGTCTCGCTGCTGTTGGAACCATATGAGTCAGCTGTCCGGAAATGGGAGCGCCGTCGGCATTACGTCAGCCAGCAGCTCGCCGCGCATTCCGGGTCGCCGCAGTCCTACACCGCGCTGTGCGAGCTTCACATCGTGGCGGGAAAGATGGAATCGATGCTCCGCGGCCGGGTCGAGCGGGTCACGGAAAAACTCGCGGTCATTCAAGGGCGCCGCGAGGCCATCGACAAGTCGCTGCTGGAGCTTGAGCTGAGCAGAATCAAGCTGACGTCGTCCCGGATGCTGTCACAGGACCGCCAAGAGTTGACCACCATCTTTTCTGAACTCGCCGGCTCCCCCGTTGCCACGGGAGCCATTCCCGACATGGGGTTGCTGAGCGATCTCAAGGAAGCACGCGAGGCAATCATCCTGGCCGAAGCGCTGATCGAAGTGAAGGGCTACTAATCATGGAAATTTCAAGGCGCGATCAGCCCCGCAAGAACACCGTCGTTCTTGTTCGCTGGAAAAAGCAACCGGGCGAAAACACCGTGGCCAAGTTCATCATGTCCAGTATTTTGGGCTTGATCCTGTGCCTCTTCCTGATGATCTTCCTGTCCGGCCTCAGAAGTTTCGGTGCCCTGGTCCTGTTTACCGTCTGTTTCGCCGCGCTTCTGACGCTGCGTTCAGTCATGACCCAGAGAAAATTCATGCGGGGGCTGACCAAGAGGATCAATGAAACCATCGCCGAGGTAACGAGCAGCCCGGGCGACCAACTGTCGGTCAGGCAATTTCGGCACATGGCCAAGAGCGGCGAGAAACTTCCGCTCGTTGTCAGCGGCGTGCCCGGGCTAAACCTGCATGTTGCCAAGGCCTCAACGCTGGAGAAACATGTCCCCGAGAAGTGGGTTGCGGTCTTTACCGTAGTCCCTCCCGAGAACGGGACTGCCAGCTTCGACCGGCTGTTGGCCGCGGCAATGAATGCCGGACCAGGCAACACCGGCACCAACGTCGCCTAGCGCGCGAAGGGAGATTTTCTGCGGCCCCTTTTGCCGCACCCAGCCCGCCGGCCGTGACCTTTATTGGGCTGGCGGCACCCGCGCCTTCAGGGCCTCGTTGACGGGGGCGAAGGCAACCCGGTCCAGGACAAGCTCGATCTCGCGGATCTTGCCAGCGTTGATGGTGAGCAGCTCGATGCACCTCACGGCACCAGCAGCGGTATCGGTGATGAAGTCATACACGACGCAGGCACGGTCCTGCCCGGTAAAGACTTCCCGGATCTCGTTGCGGACCAGCGCCGGGAGAAGGCGCTTGAGCGCGGTGGTCCACCCGGCCTCGTCGAAGGTGGCGCCAGCAAACGTCGCCACGAGATCCTCACCGAGCAGGTTTTCCAGGGCGTTCACATCGTGGGAGCCAACGGCCTGGATGTACGAGCGTGCGATCCCTTCGACACTGGAGTCCGGCATGAGAAACCTTTCCTGAGCAGCGGAGGGGCCCGCCAAGGAGCCACGGGCAAGCCAAGAATCCACGCGTGGCCACATCGTTTCCCAGAAGCCTAGCGGCCGGGGATTGAGACGGGAAGGTCCACGCAGGGTCCGGCCCCCGGTCACTCTGACCGCTTTTCACTCATGAGGGCCCCGGCCGGTGCGGAACTGCGAGATCAGGCTGATCAGGGCGAGGGCGACTGTAGCGCCGCCATATCCGGCAACAGTCGGCATGAGGCCCAGCGGGGCAGCGAGCTGGCCAGCGATGATGACGGGCAGGCCGAACGCGATGTAGGCGACAACGTAGATTGCGGCGACGATTCCTGCTCTCTGTTGGGGGCCGGCCAGCGGCACGATCAGGCGCATTGATCCGGAAAACGCTGCCCCGAAGCCGATGCCCGTGATGACCAGCCCGGTGATCATGACCGCAAGGCTTCCGGCGAGCACGCCGGTCACGACGCCGATGGTTCCGGCGATGGAGGCGTAGATCCCGATGGTCATTCCACGCCGGGGGCTGAGCCGCCCGGAGGCTACAGCCACGACTGCAGCCGTTGCGGGCGCAATGAATCCGCTGAGGGTGGCCGTGAATGCGCTGGTGGCGGCGCCGGTGGCGAGGCCCTGCAGGACTCGGGCGGCGATCACCCAGCCGATGCCGGGCGCCACGAGGAACGTCACGGTCGCCAGGAGCTGGACGAGGAGTGCTCCGATCAGCACGGGCCGCCGGCCGACATGGTCCGAAAGTGAACCGACGGTCAGCATGGCCACAAGAAAGCCGATTGCGTAGACGGCAAACGCCAGGGTCAGGACGGCCGCGGGAAAACTCCACCGCTCCTGGTAGAAGGGAAGCAGGGGTGTCGGCGCGCCCGCCGCCAAGTACAGGCTGATGAAGGTAACCGCGTTCCCCGTGAAAGCTACCCCGGAAGGAAGCTTGGAGCGCTCGGACCGAGCACCAGCAACTGGTGTACGGGTTTCAAGGGAGGAATTCTAGACTCCGGACCTGCACGGTAGCCCCGTGGACAAGCAGATGCCCCCAACTGTCGGCGCCCATGCCACGTCAATCGGACAGACTCCACGACGGCTAGCTCAGCCATGTCGCCGGGAGAGAGCCGCGGCACCGAGATTCTCTGCTCATGTGGTGCCTGACTGAACGGAAGCCCCTCCCCCTCCCAGGATGACCCCAACGCGACTGTATTTTGGATTTACACCCCACAGCGGGAAAAGAGCAATGATGCGCGGAATAGGCAGGCGTCAGTCAGGCGGCCGCGGAATAGGCCTGATCGGGGCCGCGTATTTTGCCATCGGCGTAGTGGTCGCCGCCACCCACGGCTAGCTTGTGGCATTGAATGTTCCCGGCAATATTGGACGTGGTATCCGCAGGTCAGCTGTTCGCGGGCCGTCAGAGCGAATTTTTCCATCGAGGCGTCATAACGGACTTTGCGGGTGCCCTGCGGTGAGGCCGGCAGCGTAGACGTGGCCAGGGCAGCGATCCTCGCGCCCGCCATCCCGGCCAGCGAGTCGGCATGGGCCCGTCCCGCCCGGATCTCGGCCGCGAGTCTGCCCGAAAGTGACAGCGAAGGACCACGGGACAGAGTCCGCGCGCAGGGGCGGCGGCGGTCACCTGTCGGGCGGGAAACACGAATCCGGCCGCGCAATCGATATGCAGCCCTGTCAGAGTCCCGGGCGCCAATTGCCCTTCACCTTGCCCGTCCGGGCGACTCGGCAAGCCGCATTATGTTCCGGCCTGACGCCCCTGAATGAATCGTCTCGGCGCCGCACGGGCCCCCATGGCATTCTTGTCGTTCACTGGATGTAGCCTTTTGGCGCTGGCGGATGGAATCCAGGTATACCGTCCTCGGCGCGGCACAAGAAAATCGCAACGACGCAAGCGCAGAGTATGAGCATGAAATCACTACTGAGCGATGAAGTCGTCGCCGTACGTGGCGTCCTCACCGATACGCAGCCGGTCGACTTCCATGCCCTCGGGGTCACCGGCGCAATCGACCGATTGACCATTCCCCTCCGCGAACGCGGAACCGCGGTGCACCTGGAGGCTCCGCACCACAGGACGGAAGTGGACCGGCAATCCGCAACTCTTCTGTACCGGGCGGCACAGGAACTCCTCAGCAATTGCTACAAATTCGCCCACGCTTCAATGGTGACGATCCGGCTCGGCTGCGTAGCCCAAGGTCTGAGCCACAGCGTCCAACTCAAAGTGACCGACGACGGCAGTGGTTTCGACGTGCCGGCAGCCATGATTGGTCGGCACACTGGTATGGGACTGCGCCTCATGCGAGCGGCCGTAGGCCTTGCGGGCGGAGAAATGATCATCGATTCGTCGGCCGCCGCAGGAACCTGCGTGACGATAACACTGCCTCTGGACTAGCGCCGGGCCGCATCGCACTCGTCGCCAACACAGCAAGGGCGGCGCGCGTCTGCTATGGCGGCTCCTGCCCCGCGTTCACCCCACGATTAATCGCTTCTAAGTAGGAGACGGCCTTCCCTACTCTCCCAGGTCTGCCGATTCCTACCGTTACGGAACTAACTGACCGGCTTCCTAACGGGTATCCGTTTCCGCGTCGACAGACGATGCCGCTTGGCTGTCGAACCCGGCCGGCCCGGCTTATCACTTAGGAGTGGGCGTTATAGCTTTTGGCCTTCAACTTGGTTCCGGCGCCTCCGGCGTTTCACAAGGAACTCCGAGGTTTCTCCGTGGCATTCCCCTATCTGTTGTGGAACAGTTCGAGTACCTGACGGTGTCCGCGCCGTGCCGACGTATGACCCGGGCTTGCCGGTTGATGATGCGGACGATCCTGTTGCAGTAGCCGTTCACCGATTTCAGCCGGGTCGGACCGTAGAGAAAGCCGGAAATGATGAGCCGGAATGTCGCAGGAAAGTGTAGGCGGAAGCTCATGAGGCGGTATCCGTGGCTGATTGTCGCGGCGGCCCTTGCCTTGGCAGCGGCGGGCTGCCAGTCCCCGCCGCCCGGCCCCGCCCCCTCCACCGGGACCGGAACTGCAACGGCCTCCCCGGCCCCGAACTCCTCTTCGACGGCCGCCCGCCCGGTCTCCGGGACCCCGGGACACGTGTTCGTGATCATCCTTGAGAACAAGGGCTACGACAAGGTCTGGGGTACGGGCTCGACGGCGAAGTACCTGTCCAAAACTCTGCGCGCCCGGGGCGTCCTGCTCTCCCGCTACTACGGCATCGCACACAATTCGAACCCGAACTATCTGGCCCAGATTTCCGGGCAGGCATCGAATGAGATGACTCGGAACGACTGCCCGACCTATGCCCCGTTCCAGCAGACCGGGACCGCAGCACCAGGCCAGGTGCACGGAACCGGTTGCCTGTATCCGGCCTCAGTCCCCACCGTCGCGGGGCAGCTCAGTGCGGCCGGGAAGACCTGGAAGGGCTACATGGAGGACATGCAGAGCCCCTGCCAGCACCCGGCGCCCGGCGCCAAGGACGACCACCAGGGTGCCACCGCTGGCGACCAGTACGCCACCCGCCACAACCCGTTCGTGTATTTTGAATCAATTACCTCGTCCCCGGACTGCCAAAGCACCGTCGTGGACTTCGCCCATCTCGCCGATGACCTGAAGTCCGTTAGCACGACCCCCAATCTGTCCTACATCACGCCCAACCTGTGCAACGACGGTCACGACAGCCCCTGCGTGGACGGCAGCCAGGGCGGACTGGAAAGCGCCGACGCGTGGCTCCGCCAACAGGTCCCCGCCATCCTTGACTCCCCGGCCTACAAACAGGACGGCATGCTCGTCATCACCTTCGACGAATCCGAGGGCAACACCACCGGACCGGCCGGGCTCGTGCCAGGCGGCACTGCGGGCGGAAGAGTCGGCGCCCTCGTACTCTCCCCCTTCGCCAAGGCCGGAACCACCTCGAACACCCCCTACAACCACTACAGCCTGCTCGCCAGCATCGAGGACATCTTCTCCCTCCCCCGCCTCGGCTACGCCGGGGCCCCCGGACTGAAACCCTTCGGCAAGGACGTCCTCAATAACAAACCCTGACCCCGCACTTCCAGGCATCCCGTCCATCCGCCGCAGTGTCAGCGGGTGTGCACGGGTCAGGGCCGCCCAGTCGCCGGCGGCCCCGGTACCGGGGTACGGGCAGCTTCTTTAGCCGAAGCGGCGGGCAGCGTTTCTTTTGCCGGCGATTGACAGGTAGGTGACCACTGCTGCGATGCACGCGGCGAGGCCCAGGCTGACGGGACCGGTCCCCCAGCCGAGACCTCCCCGATCGGAGGATACGGCCGTCCAGTCGGCGAAGGACGCCCCGAGCGGCCGGGTGAGGATGTACACGAACCAGAACGACGGTATCGCCGCAAGCCAGCCACGCCAATACCAGAGGGTGCCCACCCCGATCGCAGCGGCGAACACGACGCCCGACGCAAGATAGCCCAGGTCCAGGCTGTACGCGGTCATGTCGCCCGTCGCGGTGCCAAGGGCGAACGTGACCAGTACGGCGATCCAATAGAACCCTTCGCGGCGCCGCGTGTCCACGCTATGGATCGACAGGGTCTTCTCGGACCGGTACCAGAGGAGGAAAACGGCTGACAGTGCGAAGAGGAAGAACACAGTAGACACTAAGTACGGGACGCCCAGCACGACGTGCACCGCATCGGCAGCCATCGTCCCGAAAACACTGACCATAACCACGGCCAGCCAATAGACCCATGGAACGTAACGGCGGACGGCGAACTGCAGAACGAGCGAAGCAGCCAGGCCGCACCCACCCAGGCCCAGCGCCACGACAGGCTCGATGTGATGGACCAGAAAGTCCGACGTGGTCTCGCCCATCCCGGTCGTAAGCACCTTTGCCACCCAGAACCAGGCCGTGATTTCCGGAACCTTGACCC
Organism: Arthrobacter sp. 10N43; assembly: GCF_056394525.1. Taxonomy (NCBI): domain Bacteria; kingdom Bacillati; phylum Actinomycetota; class Actinomycetes; order Micrococcales; family Micrococcaceae; genus Arthrobacter; species Arthrobacter sp. 10N43. The sequence goes on from NZ_JBFTIA010000002.1 coordinate 423,024, forward strand.
CGACCCGGCGTGCGCGAGCCCCTCCCCCGGCCGGCACCCCTGCCTCCTGCACCCCAGACGCGGCGCCGATACGTGAAATGTCCTGCTGTCGGGAATCTGTCATCCCGTGATTGTGCCTCACAGTCCCTACCGTTACCTGAACATGACAGCGCATCATCCGCCCGGACCCCGAAGGAAGGGGGCATGCTCTGTCCGGCCGTACCCCAGGCCGCTCTGCTGGTATTCGGGCAGGATTCATCACGTCCTCCAAGCGAACGCCATCCAAGGCGGAAGGATCAGGAGTCGAAAGCACCAGTGTCCGAATCGGGATTGCCTTGGGACGCAGTGGGCGGCAGGGACACACGAGCCGTGTCGGTCGATAACCAACTGGGAGCGTCTTTGCCAGGTTTCTTGTGTCACGGTTGGAGGTCAACCGCTCCCGTCGATTATTCAGTGAGGCTCATGGTTTTCCCAGCCAGGCATCGGAGAATGAAGGTATGTATTTGGTCGAAACCGGCGCCTACGAAAAGGCATCGTCGCACATCGCGCTGGCATTTGGTTCCAGTTCCTGCTCGTTGTCGACTTGCGAGGGGCGCGCCCGCTGCTGAAACTCATAACTCGGGGGGCGCTACCTGGACGACGTCAGCGGATGCGTCCTCAATAGCAGCCAGACTTGACGCCGGTGATGGAGCGAATTTTTCTTCCGGCGCTCCGGCCCTCTACTTGAATAGGATGCACGCTCCCGACACCGGCCCTCATGAACAGCGGTTAGCCGGTGCACCGTGCATCCGTCCGGCAGCTCCAGGGTCTCCCTTGATGCCGGCCGCCCTGAAAGGAATCCTCGTGACCGTGCTGCCGCCTGATCACGCAAGCGCGCCATTTTTCGCTTCCGGGCCCTTGAAAAGGCTGCGTGCCGCGCCGGTGACGGTGGGCTTTGTCCTGGTGTTCTGGGCTGCGGGAGCATTCTCCTCGTGCCTGATCTCTGGCCCGAGCCCTTCCCTGCGGACCCACTTGGCGGCGACAGCGCACTCCCTGCCGGGGAACTGGTGGGCCGTGCTGACGTGTGTGTTCTGGGCACAAAGCCTGGGCGGGTACCTGCTGGGTACGGCGTTGGTCCTCGCCGTCGGCATTCCGCTGGAACCTCGGATGGGAAGCCTGAAGTTCGCCGCCGCAGGCCTGGCTTCACACGTTCTGGGCATCGGTGCAGCCTTGGGGTTCCTGGCCCTGACACAGCAAACGCTGAGGAGCTTGACCCAGGAAATGAGCGGGCATCTGTTCCTGGGGCCCAGCGCACTGATCGCAGGGGCGTTGATGGCGGGGACCGCCATGATGCCAACCCTGTGGCGGCGCCGGGTCCGCCTGGTCGTCTTCGCGTTGCTGATACTCCTCGCCCTCTACAGCGGAGGGTTCGCCCACCTTGTCAGGCTCGGCGCCGCAGCGACCGGAGCTCTTCTGGGTCCGATCCTGCTGGGCAGGCTTCCCAAGTTCGGGCGCCCGGTGAGCTCCCGGCATGAAGGCCGTGTCTTGATCTCGCTCCTGGTGGCGGTTTCGGCCGTCGGCCCGGTCGTGGCTGGCCTTGTCCCGCATGCCGCCGGCCCCCTGGCGGTCCTGCGATTCCTCTTTACCAACATCCAGCCGGTGGACTCCCAGACCCTCCAGAACCTGTGCTCCGACCCGGGGTCAGCCAAGGACTGTGCCGCCGCCCACCTGCAGCTGCGCGCCGGAGCCGGCGGCATCTTCATGGGAATCCTTCCATCATTTCTGCTGTTGCTGCTTGCCGACGGCCTTCGCCGCGGCCGCCGCTTCGCGTGGACCGGCGCCGTGCTAATCCAGCTCGCTCTCTCGCTGCTGGCTGGCATCACCATTGCCGGGGTTCTCCTGCGAGCGGCACCGGACACCTCGGCCGTGGAGGGGATCGGCGCGTTCGCAGCATCGGGGTACGCACACCCGCTCAGCCTGATAGTGCCGTTGCTGCTGCCCATCGCCCTGAGTATTCTCTTGCTGCTAACGCGCAGGCTCTTCCTGGTGGCGGCACCGTCGGGGACATACGCCCGGCTCTTGTCACGGGTTCTTGCCGTGGGAGCGTCCCTTGGAGCGTTCTACCTGCTCGCCGGACTGGCTCTTGCCGGCGGCTTCGCACCCGTTCCCGGACCGGCCGAACTGTTGGCAGATATTCCGGACCGATTCCTGGCGCTCGGATACATGGTGGACGTGTCGCCGGCGTTCTTTCCCCAAAGCACCGCGGCGGTTCTGCTGTACGAGGGCATCGGCGTCATCTTCTGGGCCGCGACCGCCGTTCTAGTGTTGAACACTTTCTTGCGCCCGGTCCCGATCCAGCACAACGCCGGCGCCGCACGCGCCCGCGACATACTGAAAACGCGGGAAGGCAGCTCGTTGTCCTGGATGACGACCTGGCCCGGCAACAGTTACTGGTTCTCCGCCACGGGCGAGAGCTTCGTCGCCTACCGCGTCATCGGCGGGATCGCCCTCACCATGGGCGTGCCGGTCGGTCCCGGGCCGGACCGCGAGGACGCCTTCGCGGAATTCACCCGCTTCTGCATCAGGGAAGGGTGGACACCGTGCTTCTACTCCGTTCCCCAGGACCTGCGGGACCACGCCGCGTCGCTGGGCTGGCGGTCAGTTCAAGTGGCTCAGGAGACGGTCCTGCCGCTGGACTCGATGTCCTTCAAGGGAAAGAAATTCCAGGACATCCGCACGGCCATGAACAACGCCGCGAAGGCCGGCATTCGCGCGGAGTGGATGACATACGCCACCGCACCGTTTTCGGTCCTTGCCCAGATCCAGGAGCTCTCCGAAGAATGGGTGGCGGACAAGAAAATGCCCGAAATGGGCTTTACCCTCGGCAGCCTGGACGAACTCAACGACCCTGATGTCCGCCTGCTGCTTGCCATCGACGGGCATCACAGGGTCCACGCCGTCCTCTCCTGGCTGCCTGTCTACCGCAACGGGACCATCGAGGGCTGGACCCTGGATTACATGCGTCGACGCAGCACCGGATTCCGTGCCGGCGTAGAATTCCTCATCGCCTCCGCGGCACTCAGCTTCAAGGACGAAGGATGTGGCTTTATCAGCCTGTCCGGGGCGCCCCTGGCCCGGGCGAATGTGACGTCACCGGACCTGGCCGCCCACTCGGATCCGCAGACGGCGGGCGGCCTGGACCGGCTGCTGGACTGGCTGGGCGCAACTCTGGAACCCGTGTACGGGTTCAGGTCCCTGCTGGCCTTTAAGGCCAAATTCCAGCCCCGTTACGAACCCCTTTACATGCTCTATCCCGATGCGGCGTCGCTGCCCCCTATCGGAAACGCCGTCACCCGGGCCTACCTCCCCACCATCAATTTCGGAGAAAGCCTTGCACTGGCCCTGCGAATGCTTCACCGCCCCACCCGAGGGAGGCCCGCACCGCTCCGCAATCGGGAGCCGGTCCCGGGCGCCAACCACATCGACGAGCCCAAGGATGAACGGCCGGGTGCCGTCACCCCCGGCTAACCTCTCGCGGGGCGCCGGGACGATGCCGTGGGCCGATGCGCACGGCGCGTCGTCGCCGGCGGGTGTGGTCCGGTGGGTGCCGGGTCTTGAACGCCGAGGTCTTCGGCGCGGTGGCTGCGAAGCGACCGTTTCAGGGCGGGGTGAGGCCGAACCTTTGGTACAGCACCGGGAGCCCGGATTTGAGGCCGAAGTTAACGGCGTCCCCGAGGTGCCCGATCCCGGGCCCGACGAACCGGTTGGTAGTCATGCCGGCCGCCTTAGCGTCCGCTTCGGCCTTGGCGCCCTCCGGCCCGTATTTGGAGTCCAGGGCGCCGTTGGTGAAGATGGCGAGTTCGTCGTTGTATTTGTGTGCTTTGAGGATGGTGGCGGGTTTCTCTGCGGTGTATGCGGCTTTGTCCCCACCGAAGATGGTTTTCACCGTGTTGTCGGCGTTGCGGTCCACGGGGTTCAGCTCTCCGGAGATGTCCAGCAGAGAGCCGAAGATCTCCGGTCGCTTGGCCGCGAATGAGAGGGCGCATTCCCCGCCGTTGGAGTACCCGGCCACGGCCCACTGGGTCCGGCCGGTGGCCACGTTGAGGTTCTTGCGGATGTAATTGACGACGTCGGTAGTGACGTAGGTGTAGACGTTGCCTTTCGCGGAATCAACGCAAACCGGATTTCGATACGGATTGCCCAACTGGTCGATGGTGAGCACGATCGGTGCCAGACCGTGGTTTTGCTGCGCCAGCACATCGAGCTGCTGCACGGCGGTTTTGCTCTGCTCGGGGCCGCCCGGCTGGCCCATCATCATGACGATGATCGGCAGGGCCGGCGGATTGTCCACCAGAGCCGCGGGAGGCAGGTAGAGGAAGGCGTCGCGGGCGCGGAAACCGGACCCGTTCGCCGGTATCGTGACCGAGCCGCTCACTCCGGCTGACGGGATGCCCGCCGGGGGTTTCCAGCTCTGCCACAGCGCTGTCCCACTTTGTGCCTGCGGCACCGGGTTGAGTTTTGGCAAGACCAGATGGCTGGTGTGGTCAACGCCCAGCATGGCTCCCAACGTCGGGTTCAGCCCGTAGCCGGCGTTGATCCCCAGCGCCGCAGTGACAACGAACACCAGGCTGGCGACGATGGCGGCCGCTTTGCGCCACCAGCGTGACCGCCACAGGTTCACGACGCCGAGTCCGACGCCGGCGAACGCAATGATGACCCAGGTGCGGGTGCCCGCGTCCAGTGGCAGTCCGAAAACGTTCAGCACGACTTCGCAGACGAACAGGGTAATGGCTCCGGCCAGGGCGCCGCCGGCCACACCCGCGGTGGCGGTGATAATCCACGAACGGCGTCCTGGCCCCGTGGTCCGGCGGCGCAGCTGGGGTGGCAACAGCACCGGGCGCACGAGCAGGTAGAGCGCTGCCAGAGCGGAAAGGCCATAGATGGCGTAGAGCAGTGATGTGTCGATGATATTGAGGTTGAAAAGCTGTTCCACCCCGCCTCCTCCTGTTTGGCATGGCCCGTGCTGGCAGTCCCTGTCGGGACAGATCCACGACGGCCCCCGGCAGCGGCTATCCCCGGGACTTTATAGCACGCCAGTCATCATGGATGCTGGGAATCCGTCTTCCCAGCCGGCAGCAATCTTCAGCCGCTATGATCAGCGGCGTGACCGGACGGGCAGTCCGGGATGGGTTCAGGGGCCGAACGGCCCCGGCACGCCGGACGATGAAGTTCCGGCGGGACGGTGGCCGCAGAATATGGTCGACAGGGGACATGAAAAAATTCATTCTGGCTCTCAACATCGTTGACGGGCCCTTGATCGTCGCGGCATATGTGCTCAGCGCGGCTTTGTGCGCGACCCTTCTGGTGCGACGGGGGCCCAGGTCGTTCGCCATGACGGTACTCTGGGGTGCTGCCGGCGCCGTGGTCGGGGCAGTCACGTTAGTGGTGGCGGAGAAGATCGTGCAGGCATTTGGCAGTCCCCTCGACTGGTCTGTTCGGATCTGGGTCATAGTGTTCTTCGCCGGCCTCGGCGTCTGCGGGGCGAACTTCCGGGGATCCGGCACTTGGCGGAAGGTGCTCGCGTCCGTGGCGGCTCTCTGCTTTGCTGCCACGGCGACCCTGGGAATCAACGCCTACTACGGACTGAACGTGACGCTGGCCTCCTTCCTGGGGGTCTCCCTGGCCCCAAGGATTGACTTGGGACCGGTCCCACCCCACGTCGCCGCACCCCAGAAGCCGCTGTGGGAAGCGTGGAAGGCGCCGGCCGGAATGCCCTCCGAGGGTTCAACGGCCCAGGTGGTCATCCCGCCCCAAATATCCGGGTTTGCCTCGCGCCCGGCGGGCCTGTACCTGCCCCCGGCGGCACGGGTCCCCAATCCACCGGCCCTGCCGCTGTTGGTCCTGATGATGGGTCAGCCCGGCGATCCGGACCCGCAGTACGCGGCTGCAGTCCTGGATGACTACGCAGCACACCACGACGGACTGGCACCGATCGTCATCGTCGCCGACCAGCTCGGTGACCCCATGGTCGACAATCTGTGCCTCGACTCGCCCCTTCACGGACGCCCGGAATCCTTCATCAACCGCGACGTGGTCGACTGGGCCCGAAGCCACCTGAACATCATTGACAACCCGAAATACTGGACCATCGCGGGCTATTCAAACGGTGGCCAGTGTGCCATTTCCTTCGCCGCCAAGTACCCCTCGGTCTGGGGCAACGTCTTGGACATATCCGGGGAAGAATACCCGGGAGCCGAGGACCCCGGGGGCACCCTCCAGGACGTCTTCGGCGGCAACCAAGCAGCCTACGACGCCCAAAAACCGATCAACATCATGAAACAACAGCACTACCTCGATACCCGCGCCATCTTCACGGCCTCAACCGACGACCCCGTCTACCTGGACGCGGCCCGTCACGTCTCGGCAGCGGCAGCGGGAGCGGGAATGACCGTCACCTACTACGAGGTCCCTAACGGGGGACACGTCATCGGGGCGCTGAACGGGGGCCTGACCAAAGGATTCGAAGTCCTCTACCCCCGGCTCGGCCTCTCCCGGCCCACCCCGTAGGAGCCTCCCGGCCAGCGCTTGACCGTGCCGGGGCCGGCCCCAAACCCCATGCTCGCCCTGTAGAGCAGTCGCTGCCACCGGCCAGCGCCCTCGGTCGTCTTGGATCAGGTTGACATACTCACCGGAGTCCTGTTCGGAGGCGTCCGGTTGGTCCCGGAGCGGTGATCACGGGTACTTCGGGACGTTCCTTGCACCGCGGCCCGGCATCATCGGTTCCGCCGGATATCGTTGCGGTCCTGTGTCTTCCGCGCGCGCGGACGATGCCGGACACTATGTTCAACGGTGCCGCCCGCGCACCGGGGAAGGCATCGCCTCATGAACGCTTCGATCACCCTGGTTGCCACGACCGGACACCGGAACACCGCGCCGGCCCGCATCCGGGTCCGGCCCCTGGAACCCGATGATCTTCTCGAACTGGCCAATCTGCACCGACACGCTTACGCCGACCGTTCCGGACAGCGGGCCGGAGACCCGGTGTGGATCGGCCCATCCACCGAGGAGGGCAGCGGCCGCACCACCGAGGCAGCCTCCCTCGTGGCTTTCGGACCCGACGGTCAAATCACGGCCGCCCTCATCGTCACCGAACGCGACGGCGAGACCGTCATCGAAGAACTGTTCACCCACCCGGACCACCGACGCCAAGGCCTGGCCGAAGGACTCCTCCGGCACTGCCTGCACCTCCTGCACACCCTGGGCCGTACCACAGTGAGGGTCACCGTAGAGGACAACAACCCGGCAGTGATGGCCCTGTACCTCTCCCAGGACTTCCGCCGCCTCACGGACGATGACCCAGACACCGACTACGACTGAAAACCCGCACGGAAACCACCCTCGTCGCCGCGAACATATTTATGGGGTCTGGCCCGAAAAGACGCGGTCCTGTTCCCAGATTTCATTGAGCTTCTCCAGCTCGGCGGCCGTGTCGTAGCGGAGGTAGCCGACGAGTTCCCGGACCCTGGCCCAGTTCTTTTGCTCCACGTGGGCGCCGTCGTTCTTGTTCCCGGGCCGGGAGCGGGTGAACGTGATCTGGTGGGCATGGCAGTAGGCGAACAGGTGCTCGTTGATGAACTCGGAGCCGTTGTCCGAATCGATGCCGATGATCCGGAACGGGAACACCGCGGTGACGTACTCACCGCGGTGACGTGCCCAAGGGCCTCGAGGACCCATCTGGCGGCCTTGTTCCGCACAGACCGGTTCACCGTCCAGCCGGTGGCAATGTCGGTCACTGTCAGAGTGAAGCAGAACTCACCAAAGCTGTTGCCGCCCTTATGGCTCACCAGGTCGATCTCCACGAAACCCGGGACCGTGTCGTCCCAGTCGGCCCAGGTGCGGACCGGGATCTGGGACTTCAGCAAGGTTCCCGGCTTGGTGTGGGACCGTCCCCGCGGGATCAGCTTCGCCCGTTCACCGGCCAGTTTGCGGTCGACCGTCGCCGCGCTCATCCGGCTCAGCAACCGGGCCTGCTCATCGGTGATCACCAGCTCCTGCTCAGCGCGCAGCAAAGGCACCAGAACGGGCAACATCGGGGCCAGCAGCTTCCCCGCCGGGGCACGCCGGACCGACCAGCACTTGATCAGCGCGGGCAGCAGGTCAGTCCCGTAAACCGGTGTCCTCCCCGGCCGCGGCTTGACGATCTTCAGAACCAGAGCATCCCGCAGGGCCGCCCGGGCAAAGTTGCGGTGCCACCCGGTCAGCGCGACCATCTCATCCGGGATCCGAGACTTCCCTTTCCGGGAAGCGCCCTGATAGGCGAGGGCTTTTTTCTTCGTCACAGCCTGCCGCTGGGCCATTGTCAGCTCCATGAAAACGGGCATAGCTGGCAACCGGAGCCAACACCGTCAACCACGCCGCTACACGGAGGTTTTCACATGAGGCAACGTATCCGGCTACGCGGAGGTTTTCTATGAGTCAACGCGACCTGTTGACGTACCTGGTGAGCCAGGCGTAAACAGGGGCGTATTCATCCATCCGCAGGCAGTCCTTTGCGAGCCTGCACGCACGCAGGGAGCATGTCATGGCGGTTGCAGTCATCTTGGAGTTCGACGGAACGACTCTCGAGCAGTACGACGAGATCAACAGGCTGATGGGGCTCACTCCGGGCGGACCGGGCCCTGTCGGATCCATTTCACATTGGGCCACGATGACGGACAAGGGTCTGCAAGTGACCGATGTCTGGGAGAGCCGCGAGCAGTTCGATGCTTTCGCTCAGGAAAAGATCATGCCCCTCAGCGTGCAGGCCGGTTTCGCGGGGCCTCCCAAGCTGACCTTCCACGACGTGCACAATTACTACACTCCCGGGAACGGCGCCTGAATCCTGGTATTGCAGGGCAAGGCCAGCCACTTCAGTCCAGGGACTCCTCGGTGTCAAAGTCGGGAGGCGCAACCGCTGTTCACTCGGCGCGTTACATCGAGGGTCTTGAGGACCTGCTGCTTCTTTTTCTTGTGGAGGGAGGTCACCAGCCGCTCCGTCAGCTCGTGATGAATGAACGTTCCCTGCTTTTCAGCCTGATTCAGCTCGTACCAGCGGATGCCCTCGTCGGCGAGCAGGCTTTGCGCTCGCTCACCGGCACGCCGGGAAGTGTTCGGTGGGTCACGAGCATCCCGCCCCCGTTCCTCATCGCGTCGGGATGCCAACAGCTCACGTATTCCAGCAGGTCCTTGACTCGTCAGGGTGGTGGGTGCGGCCAACGAACAGGGCCATGGTCTCGACCTCGGGCCGGAGTCGGTTGAACTTGGACGTGGCCAGGGCAACGGCAGTTGAGACGATTTTCCGCACCTGCCTACCGAACCACGCTTGGGTGTAGGTGAACTATGCCGCTTGCGCGGTGACCAGATGTCGGAGTCCAATCCCGATGGGCCAGACGCTAGTACAGCGACAACAATTCAACCGCCCAGATCGATGTGACGGCTCTTCCCCCGGTGCGAGAATGTCTGCATGCTCACCTTCCTGGAGACTGAACGACTTCTGCTTCGGCAGTTCACCCCCGACGATGCCGAACTACTCGTGGAACTGGACAGTGATCCGCGCGTGATGCGGTACATCACCGGCGGTATCCCCACCTCCCGGGCCGACATAGAAGGCGACTTCCTCCCTGCATTCCTCGACTACTACCAGCGCTTTCCCGGCTATGGGTTCTGGGCCGCGCACGAGAAGAGGACCGGGGAATTCCTCGGCTGGTTCCACTTCCGGCCGGGCCACGACGACCCGCAAGATCAGCCGGAACTGGGCTACCGGCTGCGCCACGCGGCCTGGGGAAAGGGGCACGCGACGGAGGGATCGCGGGCGCTGATCGCCAAGGGCTTCACCGAATTCGGGGTCCAGCGGGTTGTAGCCTCGACCATGGCAGTAAACACAGCATCCCGAAGGGTGATGGAGAAATCCGGGATGCGCCTCGTGCGGGCCTTCTTCGCCGACTGGCCGGTGTCCGTCCCCGGCGAGGAGCACGGTGACGTCGAATACGCGATCACCCGAGACGAATGGGAGACTGACGATTCTCGCCTTCGTCCCCTGTGACCCGCCGGGACTCGACAATGCTGACCCAACATGTCCCCGGTCCCGAACACCGCGATTCCGTGGATACTTCTGACACAGCGCACGCAATCCAAGGCGAGCATCCTGCCCGAGCATTCGGAAAGTCATGTCACAGAGACCACATGGGTGCATGACCTCGTGTCGGCACAAATAGGGACGAACGGAAGCAGCCACCAGCAACGGCATCACGCGGATAAGAGTGTGGACACCGTACACACCCCGTTTGGCCGGACAAACAGCCACCAGCTTCTCCCCAGCCCCCAAGAAACAGCGAATCTCGGCCAAGAATCTGAAAAAAATTTCGCACAGGTCATGTCGTCACCACATCAACACGGCATGAATACGTACAGGACCAACCACGGCCACCAGAACTACCCAGAAAAAAAGACCCGGCGTGTCTGATCAGGAGAATCACGAGGCCCATCGCCCACAGGGTCGCTCACCCAGATCTCATAGCCGCTGGCCTGGTCAACGAACGTGCGCTGATCGGCTGCGTGCGCTGCTAGCCAGAGGCCGGAGGCATCGGGCATGACCGTGTCAACAGGCCACGGCGTTGCGTGACTCCCCCGAATCGAAGTTCGACGAGAAGCCCCTCGAGTTGCTGCCATTCTTCGACAAAGCGAAGCATTGCTCGAAAGGAGATGTCTGATTGCACAAGTTCTCCTCAACATCTGTTGTGATCTTTTTGGGCATGGAACAACTATTACGGTGGGACCAATGACATGGCTTCCGTGCCGCTCCGGCAATTCCGGGCGACGCCGGTAAACGTTACGATCTGATGCGGTCGACGGCGCGGCTGATCGGGACACTGACGTTGTGGCGCGACCTGGCGGCCTAGGAGTCGCTGTCAGACGTGTCCCTCCATCGCAGGACGAATCGGCGGCGCAGAAAACATCACCGACGGCCCGGTCCAGAGCCGGGGTGTACACGGTGTCCACCCTCTGGTTGCAGTTCGACAGACTTTACGAGACGTCGTGCACTGATCAGCCCCTTGCTGAAAGACGCCCTTGCCGCCGGTCTATCCGGTGAGGTCCTTCGCCCCGGTTTCCGGAAGACTCCACGCGACCAGGGTGGAGATTGCCAGCAAAACCACCACATAGCTGGTGAACGCTCCCGGACCGAACGACGCATTCGCCCAGTTCTGGAGATACGGTGCCGTCCCGCCGAAAACGGCCACGGCGACGGCGTAGGGCACAGCGACGCCCACTGTGCGGATCCGCGTGGGGAAAAGCTCTGCGAACACCGCAGGTGAAATGGACAGCGTTGCACCCATGAAAACCAGGATGATGGTGGCGGGCAGAAAGAGGGACCAGAAGCTCTGACCCACAGTGTTTACCAGCAGCGGGAAGAGGATGATGGGCACGCCGGTGCCTATCAAAAGGCTGGGTCGGCGGCCGAAACGGTCAGAGAACTTGCCCCAGAACGGCAGGGAAATGATCAGTACGACGTTACTTAGCACGCTGGCCAGAAGTGCGGTTCCCTGGTCCATCTTGTGAATGATGACAGCCTGCTGCACCGCGCTCACAGACCAGACGTAGTAGCAGACGGTGCCCCCGACGCCGAGGCCGATCACGCGGAGGGCGGAGCGCCAGTTCCTGCGGATCTCCGGCCACATCGGCTGGCGAACGGTCGTCTTCGCTGCGGTGAACGCCTCGGTTTCCTTCATCCGTGAACGGGCAATCAGGGTGTACAGGCCCAGGAGCGCGCCGACAACGAAAGGGACACGCCAGCCCCACGACTGCATGTCGGGTTTACTGAGGACGGTGTTCAGCAGCACCCCGAACAGCAGACCGATCACAATGCCGGAGGTGCCGGAGACATAGATCAACGAGGACCAGAGACCGCGGCGGGATGCCGGGGCGGACTCTGCAATGTAGGTCTGGGCTGAGGGCATTTCACCGCCGTGGGCGAGCCCTTGTAGGAGCCGGGCGCTGAGAAGCACTACGGCAGCCCAGGCGCCTGCGGAGTTGTAGGTAGGAACCAGCGCGATCATCAGTGATCCGAACGATGCGAGGCCCACGGTGGAGATCATCGACGCGCGGCGGCCAAGATGGTCCGCCATCCAGCCAAAGAGGAGGCCGCCAACTGGGCGGGCAACGAAGCCCACGGCGAAGACAGCCATCGCCCCCAAAAGCGCGGCCAGGGGGTCTTTGGGGTTGAAGACCTCTGTGGCGAAGTAGATGGCGAAGGCGGAGTAGATGCCCCAGTCATACCATTCGAGAGCGTTGCCCATGCCGGTGGCGACGAGAGTCTGCCGCTGGGATTTGGTCGCCTTGAGCGATGCCCTGGCGGCCGGGGTCTTTTCCTGCACGGCAAGGTGCGCCGTGCCGTCAGTTGTTGGGTCCATCATCAAAAGTCCTTGGTGTTGGGGGGAAGGATTGGGGTGCCGGGAAGGTCAGACGGCGGCGAGCTGGGCCAGTTGGCCCACGGCCAACTGGGTGTACAGGGCCGTACCGTCAACCAGGACGCTGTCATCGAACGCCGCGCGCGGGGAGTGGTTGAACGCCGTGTCCGGGCCGCCGGCAAGCGGGGTGGCGTCCAGGCAGATGAAGCTGCCCGGCACGCGGATTAGGACGTCGGCAAAGTCCTCGGACCCGCCCAGCGGTGCGGCGAGCCGGTGGTGGCGTTCGGCGCCAAAAAGTTCGGTGATCTGGTCGGCGGCAAAAGCGGTCTGGGCCTCGTCCGTCACCGTGACGCGTCCCCCCACCTGATAGTTGATGTCGACTTCCAGCCCGTGGGCAGATGCGATGCCTTCCAGCAGGCGCGGAATGGCCGACTGCATTTTGGTTCTGGCCTCGTCGGAATACATCCGCAGGCTCGCGCCGAATTCGGCCGTGTCCGGAATGACGTTGATGGCCTCGCCGGCCTTGACCATTCCGACCGAGACCACCACGGGGTCGTGGGCGTTGAACTGGCGCGTGACCATGTGCTGGAGGCCGAGGATCATTTCCGCCATAACCGGGACGGGGTCCTGCGCCTGGTGCGGCGCCGACCCGTGACCGCCGCGGCCTATGACCCTGACGAAGAGCGCGTCCGCGGCGGACATCATGACCCCCGGCTTGGTTTCGAAGCGGCCTGTATTGCCGCCCGCGCTGAAGACGTGTAGTCCGTAAGCGGCGTCGGCCCGCCGGCCGGACAGCTCCAGGATGCCTTCCTCAATCATCATCGGAGCGCCCGCCAGCAATTCTTCGGCGGGCTGGAACATGAAGACGACGTCGCCGGCCAGATGGTGGCGACGCTCGGCGAGCAGACGTGCCGCACCGACGAGCATCGCCGTGTGCAGGTCGTGGCCGCAGGCGTGCATGCGGTTGGCCACCTCCGACGTGAAATTGATGCCGGTTTCCTCCTGGAGCGGCAAGGCGTCCATGTCTGCGCGCAGCAGGACGGCCGGCCGGGCGGCGCCGTCGGACGTGTCTCCGGCGGTGCCGCGCAGAACGGCACCCACGGAAGTGAGGCCCTTGCCCAGGGTGATCTCCAGCGGCAGGTCGGCCAGCGCTTCGAGTACCTTCTCCTGGGTGCGGGGCAGTTCCAGGCCCAACTCTGGGTGGCGGTGCAGGTCGTGGCGCAACTGAACGATGTCGCCGTGGAGCGCGCGGGCATCTTCAAGAATTTTGGCGACGGACACGAAGTGTTCCCTTCGAATGAACGGGTGATCCACAAAAACGTGGTTTGGCTTCTTTCGAGTATGTGAGCTGCACTACCTGCCGTCCATGACCAATATTGCAGGAATAGCATGCCGTCGCGGCATAGATCAGTCGCTGGCGCCCTCAGTCGAGGGCGAAGCCGGGTGAGCCGGGGACGGAGGCGAGGAGCTTCCTGGTGTAGTCGTGTTGCGGGTCCCGGTAGACGGTGTCGATGGGGCCCTGTTCCACGATGCGGCCTTGGAACATGACCACCACTTCGTCGCAGACCTGCTGGACGACGGCGAGGTTGTGCGAGATGAACAGCATGGCGCTATCCACGGTGCCGCGCATGTCCTGGAGCAGCCGGATGACGTCGGCCTGGACTGAAACGTCCAGGGCAGAGGTGATCTCGTCCGCGATGACGAGCTTGGGCTCGAGCATGAGGGCCCGGGCGATCGCGATCCGCTGGCGTTGCCCGCCGGAAAACTCGTGCGGATACCGGGTCGCGGCGGACGGGTCGAGTTTGACCCGTTCCAGTGCGGCCGCGATGGCGTCCCGATGCTCTCTGGGGTTCGCGCCGTGTGGATCGAGCGCTTCGGCCAGAGTCTGCCCTGTGGTTCGGCGCGGGCTGAGCGAGGAGTAAGGGTCCTGAGGGATGTACTGAACTTCGCGGCGCATCTGCTGCCGGCGCTTGCCCTGCATACGGGTGAAGTCCTCGTTGCCGATGAAGATTTCGCCGCTGTTCGGTTTGTTGATGCCCACGAGGGTCTTGCCGAGGGTTGATTTCCCTGAGCCTGATTCACCGACCAGCCCCACCACGGAGCGGGCGGGGACGGCGAGCGTCACGTCCTTGAGCACGTGGGCGGCGCCGAAGCTGACATCGAGGTTGCGGACGGACGCGGCCAGCGGAACGTCGGTTCCGCTTGGTTGAAAGCCCGCCCCGGGCCCTCCGGGGACATTGAGAACATCTGCGTGTGCGTTCATGACGTGAGAACTCCAGGATTTTCCGGAACCGGGCCGCGATCCAGAACCGGGATGGCGGCCAGCAGTGCCTTGGTGTAGGGGTGGTGGACATCTCGGGCGGCCAGTTGGGCGGACGTCAGCCGCTCGACGATTTCGCCGGACTTCATCACCAGAATGGTGTCGCAGAGTGCTTCCACAACACCGAGGTCATGGGAGATGAACAGCATGGCGGTCCCCTGCTCCCGGCGGATGCGGCGAAATTGCCGCAGGACTTCTGCCTGGACGGTGACGTCGAGCGCCGTCGTAGGCTCATCGGCGACGATCAGCTTGGGCGAAGTGACAATTGAGGCAGCGATCATGGCCCGCTGGCGCATGCCGCCGGAGAGCTCATGCGGGTGCTGCCGAAGCCGGCGGGCCGGCTCAGTGATGTTCACGCTGGCCAGCGCCTGAGTGATGACGTGGCGTGCCTTGGCGCCTCCCATGCCCAGGTGGGTACGGAGCACCTCGGTGAGCTGGGAACCCATCCGCAGGGCCGGGTTGAACGTGGTTCCCGGATCTTGATAGACGATGCTGATGTCTTTGGCCAAGCGTGACGGGTCGGGCTCAGCCAGCATGTTCATGTTGTCCACACGCAGCAGGTCTGCCTCCACCGTCAAGCCTTCGGTGGGCAGCCCTGCGATGGCCATGGCCGTGAGGGACTTCCCGGAACCTGATTCGCCTACCAGGGCCAGCACTTCACCGGGATCGATACTCAACGAAATGCTCTTCACGAGGCCGGGCCCGCCGGGGACACCAATCTTCAGGTTCTCGACCCGCACGAGTGCACGGTCCGACGCCGGGAACGCCACCGTGCGGTTCTGGTGGACCACCCGGCGGAAGAAGCTCCGCTTGGCGCGGGGATCGGCGTCGGCAGCCAGCGCGTCGCCGATCAGCATGACCGAGAGCCCGGTCAGGGCGATCATGACAGAGGGGCCGACGGCCTCGACCGGCTGGGTGTACAGGGCCCCGAGGCTGTCGTTCAGGAGCCGGCCGAAGTCGTAGTCCGGGGACTGCACACCGAGCCCGATGAAGGACAACGCGGAGATTTCCACCAGGGAGAGCGCGAACACCGTGGCGGACAGGATCAGCAGGGGCTCGGCCATGTTCGGCAGCATGTGCCGTACCGCGATGCGGACCGGGCTGACGCCGAGGAGGCGCGCTGTGACCACATAGTCACTGCTGGACACCGAGGAGGCCAGATTGGCCGTGATCCGGGCGAAACCGGGAATGCCGGCGATGCCGATCGCGACGACGGCGGAAGCGACACCGGGTTCCAGCACGGCGGCGATCACCAGCGCGAAGATCAGGCTGGGGTACGCCACGGCGGTCTCGAGGACGCGCAGGGCGGCCTCGCGGACACGCCGGCCCGAGAGCCAGATGGCCAGGCCGATCAGGATGCCGGAGACCGCCGTAATAGCCGCGGCACCGGCGGTCATGAGCAGGGTCAGCCGGGTCGCCACGAGGGCGCGTGCCAGCAGGTCCCGGCCGAAGTCATCGGTGCCCAGCCAGTGTGCGGGGCTGGGTCCCTGGGCGGCGTCGGGAGTCAGCTGTTCGGCCGCCTGCTTCAAGGTCAGTGGTGCAATGACGGCGATGAGAATCAGTGCGAGCATCAGCGCGGCGCCCGTTGCCATGGCGGGAGTCCAGAACTCCCGGCTCCTAAACCTAGACGTCATTGGAAGTTCCTCCGAGGTTGCGGGGGTCGATGATGGCCAGGATCAGGTCCACCAGAATGATGATGAGGGTGGCCAGAAGCCCGAGGACAAGGATGATTCCCCGGATCACGGGATAGTCGCGCTGCAGGATCGCGTTCACGATCCCCTGCCCCAGTCCGGGCCACGCAAAGACGGTTTCGATGACCACGGCGCCGCCGAGCTGTGCGGCGAGGATGAGTCCCGAGAGCGTCAGCGTGGTGGTGAGCAGGTTCGGCAGGACGTAGCGGGCATGCGTGCGCAGGGCGCCCAGCCGCCAGCCGCGGGCGGTCCGGATGTAGTCCTTGTCCAGGACCACGGCGGTTTCGCGCCGCACAATCCGGGAGATGACGCAGATCGGGCCCAACATGAGGGCCGCGGTGGGAAGCACCAGCGAGTTCAGGGTCGCCGCCCCCGCGGCCGGTAGCCATCGCAGGGTCACGGCAAACACCACCACGAGCAGTGTTGCCACCACGTACTGCGGAATCGAGTAGATGAGGCTGGTCAGGAAGTTGAACCCGGCGTCCAGCCACCGGTTCCGCCCGCCGCGGGTGAGGATGGCCACCGCCATGCCCAGCGGCACGGAAACGAGCAGGACCAGGGCGATGGCCAGCAGGGCGATCTCGGCGGTGAACGGGAATCGAGTGAAGATCAGGGTGGAGACGCTCTCGCCACTGACGAAAGAGGTTCCCAGGTCCGGGCGGAGGACGCCCGAGACATAGTTGACGAACTGGGTGAGGAGCGGCAGGTCCAGGCCGAGTTCGGCCCGGACATTCGCGATCTGCGCCGGGCTGGCGCCGTCACCGGCGGCGATCACGGCCGGATCGCCCGGGATGAGCGGCACGATCAGGAACGTCACGACGGTGAGTACCGCGAACGAGAGCAGCAGCCCGCTGAGCCGGCGCAGCGAGAACCGGGCCCACGGATGGCGGATGAGGCGGCGTCCAGCACTCCCGGCATTAACACCGGGAGTGCTGGAAGCTTCAGCAATGCGTGAAGAAGTCATGAGCTGTTTTCCGTGCTACTTCGTGATCCGCATGGTGCTCTCGTCCGGCTGGCCATTCATGGTGTGCATGGCGAAACCGGACCGGATGGTCACCTGCGAGGGAAGGCTGGCCAGCGGGATCACGTGGGCTTCGCCGATCATGATCTTCTGGGCTTCCTGGTAGGTCCCGCAACGTTCGGCGTCGTCGGTCTGGGTCATGGCTTTGGCCACGAGGTCCAGGACGGGCTGGTTCTCCAGGCCGCCCCAGTTGAGGCCGCCCTTTTCCACCGGTGTGCCGATGACAGTGGACAGTGCGCCGTACATGGTGCCCCCGGCGTTGATACCGCCCATAACGGTGACGTCCCAGGTGTCGAGCTTCTGGGTCAGGTCGGTGCTCCACGTGGCGAGGTCCACGTTGCGCAGTTCAATGTCAGCACCTGCTGCCCGGAGGGCTTCGGCGACATAGGTGTTGGCTGCACCATTGGGGCCGAAGATCTGCGCGCCGACCATGCGGATCTTGACGCCGGCGAGGGCCTTCTGCGCAGCTGCAGGGTCCGCCTTGATAAGCAGGCCGGCGTCCTTGTTGGAGCACGGCACGCCCGGGTGGGCGAAGGAGGAATAGATTTCGCCGAGACCGCCCGAAGCTGCCTGGTTGAAGGCCGTGACGTTCAGCGCCTGGGCCAGGGCCCTGCGCAGGGCCGGATCGGTGAACGGATGGCCGGGCCGCTCATTGAACATCATGTACAGGCTGCCCTGCGGGATGACCTGGGTGCTGAAGTCCTTGTTGCCGTCGAAGCGGGTGGTGTCTTTGCCGCGGATGTTGGCGATATCCTTCGTGCCCGTCAGGAGCTCATTGGAGATGGCGCTGGCGTTGGCGTTGACGCTGGCCTCGATGGTCTTGGCGGGAGTGCCCTCGATCTTGGTTTCGTATGCCGGCCAGGTCTTGTAGTCGTCCCGGAGCGCGAACGTGTATGCCACGCCATGCTGCTTCTTGCTAAGGGTGTACGGCCCCGAGAACGCGCCGGCAACGTCCCCTGTGGTCAGGGCCTTGGGGTCTTTGAGTCCGGCAGGGCAGACGATGCCGGTGGCGTGCAGGCTCATGCCCTGCAGGAGGTCGGTCCACGGCTGGGCGAGCTTGACGGTGACGGTGCCGGCGGCGTCGTCGGCCGTGACAGTGGCGGGGCCATCACCCAGGACGAGGGGGCGGAAACTGGACTTGCTGTCCGGGGCAGCGAACACCTTGAGGGATTCGGCCACGACGCCGGCGGTAATGGGGGTGCCGTCGGAGCAGGTGGCGCCGCCGCGAATGGTGAACGTTCCCTGGGTGGGGGTGATGTCCCACTTGCTGGCCAGGTCGGAGACGATCTTGTTGTTCTCGTCGCGGCGCACCAGCGTGGAGAACAGGAGACGGTTGACGGCGTAATCGTCAGCGTTGCGGACCTCGACCGGCGCAAAGCTGGTGGGGTCGGCGCTCAGCACCGTACGGATGGTGTCGGTGGAGATCTGGCCGACCGCGGCGGCGCCCGGGCCGGTTCCGCCGCCAGTGGTACAGCCGGTGGCAGCGACGGCGATAACCGCAGCTGCGGCGGCCAAGGGAGCGAGCCTGCGTCCGCGGCGGGCGGAGATGCCTGCCGCTGACTGGTGGTTCTGGGTCACGAGTGGTCCTTCGATTGGTCCGATGCGGGTACGGGTGCTGCCTGCAATAGCTGAGGCGAACACCTGCTGATCGAGTATGTGATCCATCTCTCAGAACGTCTAAGACTCATTTTGTAGATATTCGATGCCTCTACGGCATAGACCGCGGCGTTCTGCGGGCAGACGCGGGGCGGCCACGCCGGGGCGCCCCGCGTCTGCGGAAATAGCTGCTCCTCCGGCACCTCATGTGACTCGATTGTTGCGGGGGCCGGGGCGGCATTCCGGAAACGCGCACTTACCCTGATTGCGTGACCCCCACCCTCTTCGCCAACGCCACGTTCCATACGCTCAATCCGAAGCAGCCACGCGCCGGGGCCCTCCTGGTAGAGGACGGCGTCATCGTGGCAGCAGGCTCGGCAGCAGAACTCCAAGCCCATGCACCCGCGGGTACGAGGACCCTCGATTTGGACAACGCCGTAGTCATTCCAGGGCTGACGGATGCTCACATCCACACGGCGAGCCTGGCCCGGTCCATGCATGAGGTCGACCTGCGGCAGGCCGGGAGCCTGGCGGAAGCGCTGGCCGGCGTCGGTGCCGTGCGGCCGCGCTACAGGGAAGGTGAGTGGATTTTCGGCGGCTGGTGGGACTTCAACAAGTGGCAGGTCCCGGTCCAGCCGGACCGCGCCGGTCTGGACGCCATCTGCCCGCGAAACCCCGTGGCCCTGACCAGCGCGGACGGCCACACGGTGTGGGCCAACTCGCAGGCGCTGGAGCTATTGGGCATTACCCGGACGACGCCGGATCCCGCGGGCGGTGAAATCGTCCGCGACGAACACGGCGAAGCCACCGGGATCCTGCGGGAGAGCGCCGTATACCCGGTCCGGAAACTCGCCGCATCGGGGGTCTCGGGAAATCTCCCGGATCAACTGCGGGAGGCCCAGCGATACCTGTTGTCCCTGGGCCTGACCGGCGTCCACGACATCGACGGTGCTGACGCCCTGGAGGCCTACAGGGCCCTCCGCGCCGAGGGCGCGCTGGCCCTGCGCGTCCACAAACTGCTGGCCCAGGACGATCTGGAGGCCTCAATCGGTGCCGGAATTCAGACCGGACAGGGCGACCGCTGGATCCGACACGGCGCCGTGAAGATTTTCGCCGACGGCGCAGCCGGCTCCCACACCTGCCACATGACCGAACCGTTTCCGGGCGGCACCAGCCACGGCATGGAGGTGACCGCCTACCCCGACCTGCTGAGACTGGCCAACCGGGCCGCCGCCGCGGGAATCGCCGTCGCCGTCCACGCCATCGGTGACCGCGCCAACCACCTGGTGCTGAACGCCCTGGCCGACATTCGGGACACCACCGCCCTGCACGGCCTGCGTCACCGGATCGAGCACGTCCAGTTTCTGCAGCCCGCGGATGTTCCGCGGCTGGCCGCCCTCGGCGTCGTGGCGTCCATGCAGCCCCAGCACTGCCCCAGCGACCTGCCCATCCTCGGCATGGTGGAGGGCCGGGGCCTGGCGTCCTACGCCTGGCGGAGCCTGCTGGATGCCGGGGCCACCGTGGCCTTCGGATCGGACTCCCCCGTGGAACTTCCCAACCCGTTCCACGGGCTTCATGCCGCCATCACGCGGACAACGGCTGAAGGGGAGCCCGACGGCGGATGGGAACCCCAGGAGCGGATCTCACTGGAGGAGGCCCTCCACGCGTACTGCGTCGCACCGTCCTACGCCTCGGGCGAGGAAGCCGTCAAGGGAACGCTAAGCCCCGGGATGCTGGCCGACTTTGCCGTGCTGGACACCGATATCTTCGCATCAGGCGCCGCCGAGATCAGGGCGACGAAGGTCCGGATGACCGTCACCGACGGGCTCGTCCGGTACAGGAGCGAGGACTGACCAAAGGCCGCTGAAAAGGACCGCGCGGGAAGCCAGTACTCTCCGAAGCAAAAACCTCAGGACAACACAACACCCCCGCAAACAGGCTGCGGGGGTGTCGTCGTTACGGGTGGACCGACGGCGGGCGGCTAGTTGCCGCTGGCGGGCACCTTGGACGTCGCGATGGCGCCGCCGAGTGAGATCAGGCCGATGACCACCAGGAGTGTGGCCGGTCCCCAGGACGCGTTCCCGGACAGGGACAGGAAGACCGTGGCCAGCGCCGGCATGAATCCTGCGACAACCGCAGACAGGTTAGCCGACAGCCCCATGCCCGTGTACTTGACCTGCGCCGGGAAGAGCCGGTCGATCAGGGCACCGATGATGGCATAGGTGATGGCACAGGGACCGAATGCCAGCACCATGGCCACGATGATCATCCCGGGATCCCTGGTGTCAACGAGCCAGAAGATAGGAAACGCCAGGGCTATGAAAATGGAGTATCCGATGATGCCCACGCGGGCGGCCCCGAAGCGGTCGGCAAGGCGTCCGGCAACGACTGTCATGACCATCTGGGCGACGGCACCGATGGTCATGGCGGTGAGTATCACCGCGGACGGCAGGCCCAGCACCCGGGTCACGTAGCTGATCATGAAGGTGGTCAGGATGAAGAAGCCGGCGTTGCCCACCAGATAGGTGCAGACACCGATCGCCAGCCTCCCCTTGAACTTGCGGAACAGCTCAATGACGGGAGCTTTCTTGGTCCCGTCACTTGCCTTGAGTTCCTGGAACTCCGGGGTTTCCTCCACGTTCCAGCGGAGCCAGAGCGCCACGACCACCAGGATGATGGAGGCAATGAACGGCAGCCGCCAGCCCCACGCCATGAAGTCGTCCCTGGGTAGCAGGGCAACCAGGGTGATGGCACCGGTGGAGAGCAACGTGCCAACCGGCGAGCCAAGCTGCACCAGGGCCGCGTACAGCCCGCGGCGCTTCGCGGGTGCATATTCGATGGCCATGAGGGTGGCGCCGCCCCATTCGCCGCCGGTGGCAACACCCTGGACCGCCCGCAGCAGCGTCAGCAGGATCGGGGCGACGACCCCCGCGGTCGCATAGGTGGGCAAGAGGCCCATGAGGGTGGACGCAGCGCCCATGAGCATCACGGTCGCGACCAGGGCGCCGCGCCGGCCGTACTTGTCACCGACGTGGCCAAAGATGATCGCACCGATGGGCCGGGCAACAAAGGCCGCGCTGAAACTCAGGAAGGCCGAGACGGTGGAGGCCACGGGGTCGGCGCTGGGGAAGAACAGCGGTGCGAAGACGATTGCGGCCGTAGTTCCGAACAGGAAGAAGTCATACCACTCAAGGGCGGTGCCGATGAAGGCTGCGGCCACAACCTTTCCGGGGCTGGACGGTCCCGGCCCGATAGCTGCCTTAACGGCACCTGCCGGGGCGGCAGTGGATTGTGATGTTGGAGTTGTCATGGGTGGATCCCTCGGCTGGATAGTTCAATGTTCAATGGGTTGTGACCATGACCGTACTGCGGTCCAGTGCATACCCGCCAATACTTCTTCTTGCATTTGTGTATGCCGAAAGGGCATGCTTTCCCCATGAACCTACGCCGCCTGCAGTACTTTCTGGCAGTTGTGGATGCCGGTACCGTCACTGCTGCGGCGGAACGGATCCACATTGCCCAGCCGGCCCTCAGCCGGCAGATCAAGACCCTGGAAAATGAGCTCAAACTGCGCCTGTTCGAGGCGCAGGGCAACAAGCTCGCGCTCACGCCCGCCGGCCGGGCCTTCATTCCGGCCGCCCGCCGCCTCATGCTGGAGACGCAGAGCCTGGAAGATGCCGCGGATGCACTGCGGACAGGACGGGTCGCCACGCTCGTGGCTGCCGCCACCGCAGCCTCCGTCCGGGGCTTCCTGGCACCCTACATCGCCACCACCGGCCCGGAGGATCCACTGATTATCACCCGCGAAACCAGCCACTTCGCCATCGCCGAGGCCCTCCTGCACGGCAGCGACTTCGCCGTCTCCCCGGCGCCGCCGGAGCCGGGCCTGGCCACCATGCCGCTGGGCAGCATCCCGCTGACCGCCTACGTCGCGGCGGACCACGAATGGGCGCGGGACGGGGTGTCCGAGCTCCCGCTATCGGCCCTGTGCGGCCAGCATGCCATCCTGCCCTCACACCAGAGCGTCAGCCGCTACATTCTCGACGACGCCCTCAACCAGGCCCACCTCAGCTTCCGCCGGGTCTCCGAGTGTGACGACGGGCAGACCATCATGGCACTGGCGGCGGCCGGGCACGGCATCGGGGTGACCACCGACCTGCCCGCCTATGGCACCCACCCGATTCGAATCCTGGCGGGCAATAACGGTCAGCCGGGACATGCCCTCCGGCTGCCCCTGCACACGGCTTGGATCCCCGGGCACTTCGCCGAGGAATCCATCCGGGCGGTGGCCGTCCGCCTGCGGAGGTTCCTTAACAGGCAGGGCGCGATCATTGAGGACGAGTCGAAAGACGAGAGCACGATGCCATTTTGGCATTGACTATCAACCAGATACGCATTAGACAGCATGAAAACGGATTCCGATACTGGATGGAACGCAATGATGCATCCATAGAATCGGGAGAAATGCATGCTCTTGGACGTGCTCTACACCAACGGATCGTTTTACACCCAGGATGCCCGGCGTCCGCGGGCCCACAGCGTGGGCGTCCACGATGGACGCATCATCAGCCTCGATGACGAACTGCCCAGTTCCCTCTTCCGCGACGTCCACAATCTGGGGGGCGCCGCCGTCGTGCCAGGGTTCAATGACGCGCACTGCCACCTCAGCTATGTGGGACAGGCGCTGGTCCAGGCCGATGTCCGCTCCTCCGTGTGCACAAATATGGACGAGTTGCTGGCCACGGTGGGGCGCGCATGCGCAGCAGCACCGCCAGGGGCGTGGGTCCAGGGCGCAGGGTACGACCAGAACTACCTCGGCAACCAGCACCCCACGGCGGAGCTGTTGGACGCGGTCAGCCACGGCCACCCAGTGTGGTTGATGCACAACTCGCGGCACATGGGCGTGGCCAATACGGCCGCCTTCGAGCGGGCCGGCTACCCCGGCCGCCGCAACGTCGCCGCGCCCGACGGCGGCGCCGCACCCGCCGATGCCGACGGCAGGGCCATCGGGCTGCTTCAGGAGACGGCCCGGGCCCTGGTCATGGACGCCATTCCCGCGCCAAGTGTGGACGACGTCGCCGCGATGGTTGGCGCGGGCAGCACCGCGCTGCTGAAACTGGGGGTCACCAGCATCACCGAGCCGGGGCTGGGCGCCCCGCAGCACATCGGCCACAGCCTGTCCGACCTGGCCGGCTACCAGGCTGCGCGCGATGCCGGGATGCTGGGCGTGCGCGCCACGGTGATGCCCTACCTCACCACCCTGCACGGGCTGGGCGACGAGTCCGGTCCGGTAGGTCAGGCCGGCGCCGGCCCTGTTGCCCGCATGGGCCTGGATCTGGGCATGCGGACGGGGTTCGGCGACGAATGGCTCCGGCTGGGCCCGGCCAAGATCCTGTCCGACGGCTCGCTGATCGGCCGCAGCGCCTTCATGTGCTGCGACTACCAGCACGACGCCGGGGCGGAGAAGGGCAACCGCGGGCTGCTCCAGTTCCCCGCCGTGGAACTGCGGCGGCGGATCATCGGCGCGCACCGTGCCGGCTGGCAGGTGGCCACCCACGCCATCGGCGACGCTGCACTGGACGTTGTGCTGGACATTTTCGAGGAAGCCCAGGGCCTCTACCCGCGGCCGGACGCACGGCACCGGATCGAGCACGTGAACGTTGCCGGCGATGCGCAGATCCGGCGGCTGGCTTCATTGGGCCTCATCCCAGTGCCGCAGGGCCGCTTCATCAATGAACTCGGCGACGGCGCAGCTCGGGCGCTGGGGCCCGAACGGACCCGACTGTCCTACCGCGTGAAGGCCCTGCTCGACGCCGGGATCGAGATCCCTGCCAGCACCGACGCGCCCGTGGTCTCCGGGGATCCCATCCTGAACGTCCACGACCTCGTGAACCGCCGGACCTCCTCCGGCGCGGAATTTGTGCCCGAGGAGCGCATCACCGTCGCCCAGGCCGTGCGCGCCTACACCGTGGGCAGCGCGCACGCCGCACATGAGGACCATTACAAGGGCACGCTCTCCCACGGCATGCTCGCGGACTTCGTTGCCCTGTCCGAGGACATCTATGAGGTTCCGGCCGACGCCATCTGCGACGTTCGGGTCACGGCAACGGTCGTCGACGGCAAGTTGGCCTGCGGCAGCCTTTAAGCAAGCACTGCCCGTCACTAAGCCCATGGGCCACCCAGTGCCATCTACATGCTTTTTAGTTATATATTTTGAACTTTTTATGTATTAGACAGCATGAACTTGGTTGCCAATACTTGAGGGAAACCCCCATGCCGGCCACCCTGGCCAGCACCCCAGTTGTCTGCCAGTTCCCTGGCTCAAACCCCTGTTGAGGAGCACTACGTTGGAGAAGAACACCCACGCCGGCCAGGCGATCGTCGATTCCCTGGCCCTGCACGGCGTCAATCGTGTATTCGCGGTCCCGGGCGAAAGCTACCTTGCCGTGCTCGACGGGCTCCACGGAGCCGATATCGAGACCATCGTGTGCCGCCAGGAAGGCGGTGCCACGTACATGGCGGAAGCGCACGGCAAGTTCACCGGCGAGCCGGGCGTGGCCATGGTGACCCGCGGCCCGGGAGCCGCGAATGCCTACGTTGCCATTCACGCCGCGTGGCAGGACGCTACACCGATGGTCCTGTTCGTGGGCTTGATCCCGGTCGCGGACCGCATGCGCGAGTCCTTCCAGGAGTTCGATCCCAATGCCTGGTTCGGCACCCAGGCCAAGCGTGTTTTTGTCCTCGACGAGGCCGCCCGGGCGTCGGAGGTGGTGGCCGAGGCCTTCTTCGCCGCCAAGTCCGGCCGTCCCGGCCCTGTTGTCGTCGGCCTGCCGGAAGACGTCATCACCCACGAATTTGTCGGCGACCTGCACCCGGTGATCACGGTTGCCGAAGGGGCAGTATCCTCCGCGGAGCTGGAGCTCATCACCACGGCCCTTTCCGGTTCCGAAAAGCCCATCATCTTCGTCGGCGGCCAGCGCTGGACGCCCGAAGCTGCGGCCGCCGTGACGGCCTTTGCCGAGGCCAACGGCATCCCGGTGGTCCAGGACTGGCGCGCCTCGGACCGCATCCCCTTCCACTCCGAGGTCTTCGTCGGCGCCTTAGGCTACGGCCGCACCGGAGACACGGCACGGATCTTCGCCGAAGCCGACGTACTCTTGGCCATCGGCGCCGTACCCACTGACGTTCCAACGGACGGCTACACCCTGCGGCAGTCGCCTCAGGCCACGAATATCCTCGTCAACATCGACAGCTCCCTCCGCGGACGTTCCGGCGCCGTCACCGCGCACATCCTCGCCAGCCCGGTCGCGTTCGCCAACGCAGTCAAGGGCATCCGGCTGGGAAGGGCCGCACAGTGGGACGCCTGGCGCGCCGCCGGCCGCGCCGCGCAACGCGCGTTCAGCGCACTCCCAGACCTGACCGCCCTCCCTGCCACCCGGGAAGGAACCGGCCACATGAGTGCCGTGATTTCCGAACTGGTGACGCGCCTGCCGCAGGACGCCGTCTACAGCTTCGGCGCAGGCAACCACTGCGCCTGGGCCCAGCGGTACCTGCCCACGAATGTGTTCCCGTCGCAGCTGAGCATGCGCAACGGTTCCATGGGATACAGCGTGCCGGCAGCGGTGGCAGCATCCCTGCAGAGCCCGGATCGCCTGGCGGTAGCGATCGCCGGCGACGGGGAATTCCTGATGAACGGCCAGGAGTTCGCAACGGCAGTGCAGCACGGCGCCGCCATGCTCATCATCGTGATGGACAACGGCCAGTACGGCACCATCCGCGACCACCAGGAGCACCACTTCCCGGGCCGCGTCAGCGGCACACAGCTGACGAACCCTGATTTTGCCGCATTTGCCCGCGCCTTCGGAGGCCACGGCGAAACGGTGACCAGCGACGACCACGCCGCGATCGCCGTCGAACGTTCCCTCAAGGCCGTGCAGGACCAACGGATCCCGGCCATCATCCACGTCATCACCGACCCGCAGATTGCCCTCCCCTGAACGATCCGAACCAATTGAAGGAGCACAGCATGAGCCTCTATGCCGTCACCAACCCGGCCACCGGGGAACCCGTCAAGGCCTACCCCACCGCCACCGACGCGCAGATCCACACCGCAGTAGCCGCCGCCGACGCCGCCTTCAGGGCATGGAACAAGACAGCGCTGGCGGACCGGGTGAAACTCCTCGGACGCGTGGCCGAGCTCTACACCGAGCGCCGAGACGAGCTCGCCGCGATCGTCACGCGGGAAATGGGAAAACCCGTTTTCCAGGCGCGGATCGAAGTGGACATCGTCGCGTCCATCTACCGGTACTACGCCGAGAACGGCCCGTCGTTCCTCGAAGATGAAGAGCTCGAGGTTGCCGCCGGTGGAAAGGCGATCGTCCGCAAGGACGGCCTGGGCGTGCTCTTGGGCATCATGCCGTGGAACTTCCCGTACTACCAGGTGGCCAGGTTCGCCGCCCCCAACCTGATGAACGGCAACACCATCCTGCTCAAGCACGCCCCGCAGTGCCCGGAGTCCGCCCTGGCCATGGAACAGATCTTCCTCGATGCCGGCGCACCCGAAGGTGCGTACGTCAACATCTTCGCCACCAACAAGCAAGTCGCCGGCATCATCGCGGATCCCCGCGTCCAGGGCGTCTCCCTCACGGGATCCGAACGCGCGGGATCCGCCGTCGCCGAAATCGCCGGCCGCAACCTCAAGAAGGTGGTGCTGGAACTCGGCGGCTCGGACCCGTTCCTGGTGCTCGACTCCGCCAACCTGGAACAGGCGGCTACCCACGCGCTGTTCGGCCGCTTCGGCAACACCGGCCAGGCCTGCAACGCCGCCAAACGCATCATCGTCGCCGACGCCGTCTACGACGAATTCGTCGAGAAGTTCGTCCGCGCCGTCTCCGCTGTGAAGGTGGGCGACCCCACGGAGGCAGACACGTTCATGGGGCCGCTGTCCTCCGCCGCCGCCCTCGACGGTCTGGCCGCGCAGGTGGACGACGCCGTCGCCAAGGGCGCCACCGTGCTCACCGGCGGCAGCCGGATGGACCAGCCCGGTGCCTGGTTCGAGCCGACGGTCCTCGCCGGAGTGACCGAGGACATGCGCGCCTTCACCGAGGAACTCTTCGGACCCGTTGCTGTCCTGTACCGTGTTTCGTCCGAAAACGAAGCTGTGGAACTGGCCAACAACTCCGTTTACGGCCTCGGCGCCGTCATCCAGTCCACTGATCCTGCCAAGGCCCAGGAGATCGCAGACCGCCTGGACACCGGCATGGTCTACATCAACGAGGCCCCCGGCACTGCCGCCGAACTGCCCTTCGGCGGCATCAAGCGCTCCGGCGTCGGACGCGAGCTGGGCAAGTACGGCATGGACGAGTTCGTCAACCGCAAGCTGATCCGCACCGGAAAGTAGACAAGGTTCCCGGCCTACCGGCTCGAACCCGTTTCGCATACAGCGGCCGTTGCAACACCCCGGAACGATTTCCGGGGTGTTGCAACGGCCGCTTCGTCTTTAACGAAGGAATCGTCAGGGCGACGAGACAAGCCGCGGTGGCCGCTGCTTCCAAGCCGTTCGTCAGGACCTGTTCCGCCATCGGCCGGCTGGCCAGAGCACGCCACAAGCCCGGCAACGAACTGCTTCGCCATCTCAGGGGCGATGAAGTCCGTTGCCAGGCTAGAAGTGCCGCCCCGCACGTAGCCCGCCTGCCGCCATATGGGAGACGTGGCGGTTTCGGCAGGACTTTAGGCGATTGGCCCTAGTCCGTTCGGGAACCGGCGGTGTCAGGCTTAGCGGACACCTTGGCGGCTGCGTCGCGGAACACGTCGCCGAGGATGGCGGCGCCCTTGCGGATATCGTCCAGCGTCGGCAGACAGAAGGACATCCGGAGTTCGCTGTGGCCTCTTCCGTCCGTGTAGAACGCGGTGCCCGGAACGTACACGACGCCGCGTTCGATGCATTCGTAGACCAGTGCTTCGGTGTCGATACCCGCAGGGAGGCTCACCCACAAGTAGAAGCCGCCGGTAGGCCGGTTCCAGGTGGTGCCAGCCGGCATGACCTGTTCCAGCGTTTCCACCAGAGCGGTGAACTTCTCACGGTAGATCCCGCGGTATTCGGCGAGCTTGTCCGGCCAGGTCGGATCGTCGAGGTAGGCGCTGATGAGCTGCTGGGAGAACACCGAGGGATTCAGCTGGGAGGTCTCGCTGGCGTTGACCAGGTGTCCATATAGCGTTGCGGGCGGCAGGACCCAGCCCACGCGCAGGCCCGGAGCGATCATCTTGGAGAAAGAGCCGAAATACAAGGTGATGTCTTCGAATTCAGGCTGGATGGCGCGCATGGTTTCGCCGTCGAAACCGAGCAGTCCGTATGGGTTGTCCTCGAAGATCAGGAGATCGTTGCTGCGGCAAAGTTCTCCAACCCGGTGGCGGCGTTCCGCCGAGAGGTTTACGCCCCCGGGATTCTGGAAGTTGGGGATTGTGTACAGTCCCTTGGCCGTCTTGCCCGCGGCCCGGACCTCACCAATGAGCCGCCCAAGCTCCTCCGGGATCAAACCGTCGGCATCCATCGGCACGTGCACGATTTCGGCCTCGTAGCTGGTGAAGACGGCCATGCCGCCGGCGTACGAGGGTGCCTCGGCAAAGATGACGTCCCCGGGGTTGACC
Organism: Arthrobacter sp. 10N43; assembly: GCF_056394525.1. Lineage (NCBI taxonomy): Bacteria > Bacillati > Actinomycetota > Actinomycetes > Micrococcales > Micrococcaceae > Arthrobacter > Arthrobacter sp. 10N43. Next base: position 452,700 of record NZ_JBFTIA010000002.1, read on the forward strand.
AGCACGCGCGCGGCGACATCTAGCGCCTGCTGGCTTCCCGAGGTCACGATGACCTGGTCCCGTCCGGCCGTGATGCCCTCGAATCTCATGAGTTCGACGATGTGGGCGCGCAGCTCGGGAATGCCGTCGCTGGCCCCGTACTGGAACGAGCGCTCCCCGTTCTCAAGCAAAATCCGCTGGGCATCCAGCGCAATCCGCTCGAACGGGAGCGCGCCGAGGTAGGGCGCCCCGTTGGCAAAGGAGATCATGCCCGGCCGCTGGGCTGCCCTGAACACTTTGCGGACCTCTGAGGGGCGGGCGGCAAGGGTGCGCTGCGCGAGGGCCTGTGGGGAGAACTGGACATTAGTGCCGGTGGCTGCGGGAGTGTGGGCAGCGCCTGCGGAAGATTCCACTGATACGGACATGGGATTCCTTTCAGCCATGAGTATCCATCCATTCTCGGATCCACGGCGGATGCTGTCTAAGACCAAACTCCGAGGAATGCCATACCAGAAGGGCATGAATCGGTGGGCGACGGAGGACCAGAACGTGCCAGACGGGCGGCAGTTCAACTCGCCGCCGCCTTGTTACGCCATATCGACCCGTCCCGCGGGATCACGGAATTGCGGAACTAACTGGGATGCGCCAATTGGCTCGTTCGTGTCTTTAAAACCCAACTGTCCTACTTGACAAGATTTATGAGTACGCTCAAAATTGATTCAACTCATTTTTAGCTTACGCACGTCGTAGAGGAGCAGCACGCCATGAGGGCATTCGTCGTCACCAAGTACAAGGACCCGCTGCGCGCAGCAGACGTCTCTGAGCCGACCGTCGGCGACCGCGATGTGCTGGTCCAGGTCCAGGCAGCTGGCCTCAACCAATTGGACGAAAAGATCCGCCTGGGTGAGTTCAAGCAGATCCTCCCGTACAAGCTCCAGCTGGTCCTCGGCAACGATGTCGCCGGCACAGTCATCCGTGTCGGGGCGAAGGTGCGCGGATTCAAACCCGGTGACGAGGTCTACGCCCGCCCCGACAAAGACCGCATCGGCACGTTCGCCGAGCGCATCGCCATCACCGAGGCCGATCTGGCACTGAAACCTGCATCGATCAGCATGGAGGAGGCCGGCTCGCTACCGCTGGTTGCACTTACGGCGTGGCAGGCCCTCGTTGAGCAAGGCAACGTACTGCCGGGGCAGAAAGTTCTCATTCACGTCGGGGCCGGCGGGGTCGGGTCGATCGCGATCCAACTCGCCAAGCACCTCGGCGCCACGGTCGCGACCACCGCAAGTGCCTCTAACGCCGACTTCGTGCGCGACCTCGGCGCGGACACGGTGATCGACTACCGTACGCAGGACTTCGAGCAGCTCCTCGCCGGGTACGATCTGGTGCTCGACAGCCTCGGCGGGGAGAACCTCGTGAAGTCTCTGCGCATCCTGAAGCCCGGCGGGAAAGCGATCGGAATCGCCGGCCGGCCGGACTCGGCGTTCGCGCGCAAAGCCGGCCTGAACCCTGTTCTGCGCCTGGCCATCGCGGGGCTCAGCAGCAGGATCCGGCGGCAGGCGAAGAAGCTCGGCGTCAGCTACGAGTTCCTCTTCATGCGTGCCAGCGGCGACCAGTTGCGCCAGATCACCGCCCTGATTGACGACGGCGTGCTGCGCCCGGTCGTGGGGCAGGTCTTCGACTTCGCCCAGACCCCACAGGCGCTCGAGTCGCTGGCCAAGGGCGGCCTCCGCGGCAAAGCCGTCGTCACCCTTCCCTCCTGAGCCGCCGGCAGCCACTCACCTCACAGACCACTCAGGAGGACAACCAGCATGAGCAGCTTTGACACCGCGAACGGCTCTGTCGTCACCTCGTACGCTAAGGCGGCCACACGCACCCTCAACGCCGGTGGCGTTACTTACGCTTACCGCGAGCTGGGGCCCAAGGGCGGCATCCCCGTCGTATTCTTCGTGCACCTCGCCGCGACCCTGGACAACTGGGACCCCTGCATCATCGAGCCCATCGCGAAGAACCGCCACGTCATCACCTTCGACCAGCGCGGTGTCGGCGCCTCCACCGGGCAGGTTCCTGACAGCATCGAGGCAATGGCCGATGACGCCTATGCCTTCATCAAGGCCCTCGGGTTCGACACGATCGACATCTTCTCCTTCTCAATGGGTGGCATGATCGCCCAGGACCTGCTCCTCAAACATCCCGACCTCGTCCACAAGCTCGTTCTGACCGGCACCGGGCCGCGCGGCGGCAAGGACATGGACAAGGTCGTCGGCACCACCTGCTGGGACATCCTCCGCGCGACCCTGACGCGCACGGACCCGAAGGAGTTCCTGTTCTTTAACCGCAACGCCACTGGCAAGCCGGCCGCGAAGGCGTTTATCAAGCGCCTGCAGGAGCGCACGGTCGACCGCGACAAGCCGATCAGCACCAAAGCCTTCCAGACGCAGCTGAAGGCAATCCAGAAGTTCGGCCGCTCCGCGCCCTCGGACCTGTCGAAGCTCACTCACCCCACCCTCATCGCCAACGGCGACAACGACCGCATGGTGCCGTCGATCCTGTCCGAGGACCTGCACCGGCGCATCAAGGGATCCGAGCTGATCATCTACCCCGACTCGGGCCACGGCAGCATCTTCCAGTTCCACGACCGATTCTCCCCCGTCGCCGTAGAATTCCTCGCCCACTGACCAGCACGTACCTGACAAGATCCCGTTAACAGAGCAGAGAGGCACTGTGGCGCTGCCCGCCCGTGAATACGGGCGGGCAGTGCCATTGGCGCGGGGCCTCGTCGCGCTGGCCAGCTCGAACAGGACCCGCACAAACGCGTCAGCAGGGTGATCAAACGTATCGCCACCCCTGACGCGACCCCTGGCTCGTGACTTCCCCGGCGGGTCAGGCCAACCCCGGATCCACCGTTGTTCAGACACTCCCCACCCGTTCCGTCGTCTCTTGTTGGAGGCCTCGGGGGCCGCTGCGTCCTTTGGCGGGTTTGGTGCCACCGCGCTCACTTTTGGTGAACGCGGTGGCGCCGGTTGTTCGCTTATGCGTTCGCGTCCACCAACTGTGGGTAGACCGCTTCGAGGGGGGCGCTGAGTCCGGCCTTGAGCTGGACTGACGTGTCATCGGCGAGGACTTCGTGCTCCCCTGCCTCGGTGGCGTCGAACACGGTGCGCACCAGCACGGCCGGGTCAAGCTTCGGGTCGGTGGCGTGCGCGGCCATCGCGGTGTCGACGTATGCGACGTGGACGCCGACGACGTGCACGCCGGCGGGGGCGAGTTCGAGGCGGAGGGAGTTGGTCGCGGACCAGAGGGCGGCTTTGGTGGCGCTGTAGATGCCGGCGACGGCGTACCAGCTCAGGGCCGAGTGGATGTCGATGATCGTCGCTTCGTCCTTCGTCGACAGGACCGGAGCGAACGCGCGGGCCACGAAGAGCGGACCGAGGAAGTTCGTCTCGACGTTCCGGCGGATCTCCTCGTCCGTGTGGGTGAGGATCCCGGCACTGGGAACCGACGCGCCGGCGTTGTTGATCAACACGGTCACGTCCGGTGCCGCCTCGACCGCTGCCTGGATGGAGGCCGAGTCGGTGACGTCCAGGGCGAGCGGAACGATGCGTTCGTCGTTCCAAGTGCGGGGGGTGCGGGCGGAGGCATAAACCTTTGCAGCTCCCCGGGCGAGGGCTTCGTGCACGAACTGGGTGCCGATTCCGCCGTTGGCTCCGGTGATGAGGACTACTGCTCCGTTGAGTGATGGCATGGCTGTTTTCTTCTTTCTGAGGGGTGTGGGTTGGGTGAGGTCGGTGGCGGACGGCTCGCGGCAGACGATTAGGCGTCTGCCAGGGCGGGGTAGTCGGTGTACCCGGCCGCGCCGCCGCCGTACAGGGTGCCCGGGTCCAGCTCGTTCAGCGGTGCGCCGGTACGCAGGCGCTCAACAATGTCGGGGTTCGCCAGGGCGAATCGGCCCAGCGGCGCGATGTCCGCGAGCCCGGCGTCGATGTCGTCGGCGATCTGCTCGCGTTCGCGCCCATACCGGACGACGAGGAGGGCAGCAGGCCACGTGTCGCGGAAGGACCGAAGCAGTTCGTCGTCACCGAGGTGGTGTACGTGCAGGTACGCAAGTTTCAGGGTGGCGAGTTCGCCGACCAGGTGGCGGTACTGTGTCCGGACGTCCGCGGGGTCCCCTTCGTTGATTCCACCCAGCGGGAACGCCGGTGAAATGCGGATGCCGGTCCGGTGCGCCCCGATCTCCTCGGCCACCGCGCGGGCGACCGCGACGACGAACCGGGACCGATTCTCCACCGATCCGCCGTATTCGTCCGTGCGGTGGTTCGAGTTCGGCGAGAGGAACTGGTGGAGCAGGTACCCGTTCGCGCTGTGGATCTCCACGCCGTCCGCTCCCGCTGCGACAGCGGAGGCTGCGGCGTGGCGGAACCCGGCGATGGTGGCCTGGATGTCTTCGGCAGTCAGCTCACGCGGCACCGGGGTCTTCTGCGGGCCCGTTGGAGTGAACATGTTCTGCTCGGCCGAGATCGCCGACGGGCCAACGGGCTGACGGTGGTGCGGGGTGTTATCCGGGTGCGACATCCGGCCGACGTGCATCAGTTGGATGAACAGGGCTCCGCCGCCTGCGTGCACCGCGTCGGCGATCTTTCGCCATCCCTCGATGTGTTCAGGAGTGTAGATGCCTGGGGTGTTCAGGTAGCCCTGTCCGTCGTCGGACGGCTGTGTGCCCTCGGTGATGATCAGCCCGAGCGAGGCGCGTTGGCCGTAGTACTTCGCGGCCAGTTCCCCTGGGGTACCGTCCTGGTTTGCACGGCTCCGGGTCAGCGGTGCCAGCGCGAGCCGGTGCGGCAGCTCCACATTGCCGAGAATGAATGGCTGCCAGAGGGAGGAAGTCATGCGTGCGATCCTTTGCGTCGTGGGTATTAGCGCCACCACTGTGCAGGGCGGAACACTGGGGGTTCTGCCCTTGCGTGGGAGAATGAACGAAGGAACATTTGAACCCACACAGTAGTGACTACACTCATAACTGACTGCAGTCAGAATCTATTCCGGAGGATCCATCATCATGTCTCTCGCCTCCCAGCCGGTCGGACGGCGCGAGCGGAACAAGCAGCAGAAGCTGGACCGCATCACGGCCGCGGCCAGCGAACTACTGGCCGATCACGGCATCGAGGACGTCACGACCCAGCAGATCGCCGACAAGGCGGACATCGGCACCGGGACCCTGTTCCTTTACGCGAAGACCAAAGGCGAACTCCTCCTCCTCGTGCAGAACGCCCACTACGCCGAAGCGCTTCAGCTAGGTCGGGCTGATGCAGAAACCACCCCGGATGTCCTCGATGCGGTGCTGGCAATCGTACGGCCGATCGTGGAATGCAACCGCGTCCAGGTTGACAACGGTCGCACCTACCTGCGGGAGATGGTCTTCGGCGACCCCACGGAGCCCCGACACGCTGAAGCCCTCTCCATCGTCGCGCAGACCGAGGAGGCCATCGCTACGGTCCTGGGCAGGCACGGGCTGGTCAGCGCTGGTGATGCCGCAACGACGGCACACGTCGTCACCGCCGTCATGTTCCTCAGCATGGCGGCGAGCGTTAACGCCGCCTTGAGCATCGACGAGATTGTGCAGGACATCCGGACTCAGGTGGGCGTGCTGCTGTCTCGCTGACGCCGTCGGTAAGAACTTTTTCGGGCGCATGCTGGCGTAAGCGCCCTCGGCGGAGCGGCGTTCCGACGCCGGCCCGGGCGGACGGCGCGAACATGGCAAACATACTGAACTGGGCATCCTCGTTGTGGACTCAAACTGATGCCAGTGCGGCCCCGGCTGACCACGGTCATGGACGATCACTCACGGGCAATCTGCGGATATACGGTCTTCCTCGGAGCGCCGTCCGCCATGAACTTCTGGCACTCCGCCAGGCAATCTGGCCCCGATCGGGCGGAAGCCCGCCAAACGAAGCGGCCTTGCACCGGCCTCCGCAGCCTAGAGCCCGGACCGATTCCCCGACCGACCGGGGGACGACGGCGATTCCGCGACGTTGCAATTCTGTGCCTTTTGCCCAGGAAGAACGTGCGCGACCATGCGATCATGCGATCATGCGCGAACACACAATGCTGTACTAAGTTCGCGATTCCATTAGCCAACCGGCTGGTGCAGGCGCCGACGCCTCCCACGCGAAGACGACCGACCCCCCCTCACGGATGCGTCAACTGGCTTGCCGGTTAGCTGGGCCAACAGCTCCCGCACCCGCCCCGGTTCCTGATCCCGTAGCTGCCCAGCTGGCGAGTAGCCGCAGTCGCTCAGCACTGGGCGAGCCGGGCTCGGCGGTGTAGATCATAAGGACGCAGCCCGGGTCGGCAGTGATAATGAGTTCTTCGTAGGCGAGGGTTAATTCGCCGACGACGGGATGGTTGAATCGTTTTGTGCCGGACCCGTGGGTCCTAACGTCATGCGCGCCCCACAGGCGCCGGAATACGTCGCTGCGCGTGGAGAGCTCACCAACGAGGTCCTGGAGCCCTTTGTCATTGGGGTCACGGCCGGCTTCGGCCCGCATAATCGCCACGCACATCTCAGCGAAGAGCTCCCAGTCAGGATAAAAGTCCCGGGATGCAGGGTCGAGGAACTGGAACCGGGCCAGGTTCGGGGTGCGACCGCCGTCGCCGATGAGGGGCGCATAGAAGTCCCTGCCGAGCTCATTAGTAGCAAGGAGGTCCTGGTGCTGGTCGCGAACGAACGCAACGCCGTCGGTAATTGTGTTGAGTACCCAGTGCAGACTGGGCCGACTGACGGCGTTTTTCGTGGATCGTCGGCGGGGACGCCCGGATAGCGGAATACCGTCGGCTGCGCGGGCAAGGTCGAAGAGGTGGGTTCGTTCCGTGTCATCGAGAAGAAGGGCGCGGGCGATGGCGTCAAGCACGGACGAGGAGGCTCCGCCGATAGCACCACGTTCGAGCTTGGCGTAGTACTCGACGCTGACGTCGGCGAGTGCCGCCACTTCTGTGCGGCGAAGCCCGGCAACTCGCCTGTTCGGCCCGGCGGGAAATCCGGCCTGTTCGGGGGTGATCTTTGCGCGGCGCGACATCAGGAACTCGCGTACCTCGGCTCTATTGTCCATGCCACGAGAATACGTCCCTGCGAACTTCGTTGGGGTCCCCTGCTGGTACACCCCTTGACAGAGACTCCCGCGCTGGACGGTTTGCGTCTTGACTGGATAAGAACTGACCAGCGGTACGACCCGGGCAAAGTTTTCAACCTCATCCTCCCCCGCTGATCACCGCCTCACTCCCTAAGGACGTAATGACCACTATTGCCATCGTCGGCGCCGGCACAGGGCTCGGCGCAGCCATCGCCCGCCGCTTCGGAACCGAAGGCTTCGCCATTGCCCTGATCTCCCGCAACCAGAACAAGCTCGACCTGCTCGCAGAAGAACTGGCCGCGGAAGGCTTATCCGCCCGCGGCTACGCCGCCAGTGTCCGGGACCCGGAAGCCCTCACCGCGGCGCTGGAGCAGGCCGCACAAGAGCTAGGCACGATCGAGGTCCTGGAATACAGTCCGCTGCCGCAGAAGGAATTCCTGCGCCCCGTGTTGGAAACCACGGTGAAGGATCTGGCCGCAGCGGTGGAGTTCTCCATTTACGGACCCGTCACGGCCGTGCACCAGGTCCTTAGCGGCATGCGCACGTTGGGACGCGGAACCGTCCTGTTCGTCAATGGCGGTTCAGCCGTCCGCCCGAACCCGTTGGTTGCCGGGACGTCCATCGCCTTCGCCGGTGAAACCGCGCTGGCGACGATGCTCCACGACACCCTCGGCGCCGAGAACATTCACGTCGGACAGCTGATCATCCCCGGCGCCATCGACCCCGGACACCCGCATAACGATCCCGGCGCCCTCGCGCAGCGGCTGTGGGAGCACCACACCCGACGCGACACGTTCCGCGATCACGCCGAACCGTTCCCGACCAGCAAGTAACCGCGCAACCCCGTCGAGGGCAAGGAGAAAAATGACCACCCTTAGCACCGCTCCGGCTCCGACCCCGGAATCGACTGAGAAGCCGAAACGGCTGCCGCTCGCCACTCTGTCGGCGCTTGCCGTCATCGGCTTCGTCCTCGTCGCGATGGAGACCATGCCGGCCGGCCTGCTGCCCGTTATCGCCACCAGCATGGGGACCAGCGAAGGCACCGTCGGACTGTTCGTGAGCGCCTACGCCCTGGGTACGGTGCTCATCACGATCCCCGCCATCACCTTTACCCGGGGCATGCGCCGCAAGCCATTGCTCCTCGGCGCGATCCTCGGACTCATCCTGGCCAACACCACCACCGCCCTCTCCAGCGACGTGACCCTGTCGCTGGTATCGCGTTTCGTCGCCGGCGCGTTCTCTGGAATCATCTGGGGGATGCTGGCCGCCTACGGCCGGAAGATCAGCCCGCCCTCCCGTGCAGGCCTGTCGCTGGCGATCGTCTCTGTCGGGGCACCCGTCGGATTCGCTCTCGGCACACCACTGGGGGCCTGGCTCGGAACGACCTTCGACTGGCGCTGGGCCTTCGCCGGACTCACCGCGGTCGCCGTGATCGCCGGTGTCTTCATCGCTGGTGTCGCGCCCGACGCCGAGGGGCAGCCCGGAACCTCCCGGCTTCCCCTGGTCCGGGTCTTCCGCATCCCCGGCGTAGCCGTGATCCTGGCCGTCATCTTCACGTGGATGCTGGCCCACAACACCATCTACACCTACATCGCCCCGTACCTGAGGATTACCGGCAGCAGCCTCACCGCCGACGTCGAACTCTTCATCTTCGGTGTCGCCTCGATCGCCAGCATCATCATCACCGGCGCGCTCCTGGACCGCCACCCCCGCCCGTTGCTGCATGGAAGCGTCACCTTGTTCATCGCGGCCGCGGTGGTGCTGCTGGTCGGCCACACATCGGCCCCGGCGATCATCGCCGCGACCGTGCTGTGGGGGATTACGTTCGGCGGGGCGGCCGCCCAGCTCCAAGCCGCCCTCACCACCACCGGCGGCGCGGACTCCGACGTGGCGAACTCGTTCCTGCCGGTGGCGTTCAACCTCGCTATCTTCACCGCCGGCATCCTCGGCGCCGCGCTGCTGACGAATTTCAGCGGCCTGGTCCTTACGGTCGTGATGATCGTAGCCGGCCTGGCCGCACTCATGCTGACCATCTACGGACGCCGCACCGCATTCCCCTCCCGCCTCTAACAACACCGGCAAACCCCGCGGCAGACTTTTCCTGCATGTGATCCGCGGTGACCGAGGCGGGGCCGACGGGGGTGGGGTGGTAGTCGATGACGCCATGGGCGAGGATGTCGCGGATCGTCCACCCCTCGCGGGCGACATCAAGGGCGCGAACGGAGCGCGGATCGAATGGGGTTGGGCTTGCAGCAGCCAGCTGCGCGGGCGTCAATGGTTCGTCGAGCTGACTGACCTCAGGGGTCAGGTTCAGCATCGATCCCAGGTAGGGGACACGGCCCTGAACCCGTCATCCACATGACTTCATGGGCCACAGGCCGCGACAAGCGTCAGAGGGACCCGAGCAGGGTCAATGTACACACGTTAAAGCAAAAACCCCTCTGACGAGGGGAAATGCTGTGCCCGAGGTGGGACTCGAACTGCATTCCCTCCCCCGCAAACACTGGACTCACGCGGAAACATGCGGAATCCGGCCCGGTCCGAGCCACATACGACCCCATCCGAAGCCCAAAGTGTGGACAACGTACGCACCCGCTTTTTGATCACAATGGTACGCACGGTCCAGTGCAACTGCATTCCCTCTGCACAGATAACCCCCGGGGCCGAGCTCTCAGGCCAGGCCGGCGTCGCCGTGTCAGGTTCACCGCGTGGCTGGACCTGAAGGCGCTGCGCCGTAGAGGTCCCCGATGATGGCCTTGGCGATAGTCGATGCCGGGTCCCGTCCATCCGGTGACGGGGCAAGGTTGGTCCACACCACCAAGGTCACATTGTTCTGCGGATCTCTGCCCATGAAGGTGTTGTAGCCGGGGAGTTCGCCGGTGTGTCCGTAGAGCGGGCCGAACTGGGCCAATGCCATGCCATACCGCGCCGCGCCTGGGTTGTCCGGATCGATCGGCGCAAGGCTGTCCATGCGCTTCTTTTGAAGGTCCGGGTTGAGCAGCTTGCCGTCGGTGAGGCCCTCCGCCAAGGTCATGAGGTCGCCCGCCGTGGAGACGCCCTGCCCGGCAGCCCACGTCCAAGAAGGGTTGGCATTTGTATAGTCATTCGGTTTCAAAGAGCCGTCCTGCGCCTTAGCTATCAAGTCAGCCGGAAGTCTGGCCGTGGACAGGGTGAGGAGGTTGTCCATGTACATGTAACCGCGGGAGAAAGGCTCGGGAAGGACCGAAGAGTCAGACGCCGGAAACGATGTTTGTTTCAGTCCGAGTGGTCCCAGGATCCGATCGCGCACGATCTGCCCGAAGTCCTTACCATCCAGTTTCTCGGCTATGAGCCCCAGCAGAACCGTGTTGGTGTTCGAATAGTGAAAGCCTTCGCCGGGGCCGAAATAAGCGGGCAGCGGCAGGGCGATGGCCACCAGTTGTTCAGGCGTCCAAACTCGGTGCGGCGTGGTATCTAGCGCCTTGCTGAGCTCGTACGACTCCGAGTAGTTGTAGATTCCGCTCCGCATGGTCAGGAGTTGCTCAATGGTGATGTTGTCGCCGTTCGGTACATCAGAGCGGTACTTCGAAACGGGATCCTCAAGCTTGAGTTTGCCTTCCTGCACGAGCTGCAGAATGACGGTCCCAGTCCACGTCTTTGTGACGGAGCCGATGCGGATGTGGTCGTCGAGCGAGACGGGTGTTGACCCTCCGGCGCTCGTCACGCCGTAGGTGAGGCTGACGTCGCCTTGAGGGGTGCGGAGCATCATGGCCGCTCCCGGTACGAGTAGCTCCTTGGCGAGAGTCCGGAAAGTGTCCTGGACCTTGGCTTTGTCCAGCCCTCCCAGAGTCGCGGCTCCTGTCTTTCCTCCCTCCGTCGTGCCGGTAGTTGAAGCGGCCACCGACGGCGGCGCAGTGGACGACGCGGGGGCCTGCGTGGGCGTGGACGTACATCCGGAGAGCGCCAACGCAGTCGCGGTTGCGATGCCGAGCGCGATGAGGAGGCGGGAGGGGACACGCCAATTGTGATTGTGCCTGCTACTGGTCACGGTTGACTCCCCGGCGACGCTGATAGTTGCGCTCAACCTACCCCAGCGGCGTCGCGAGATCTACCCCTTTCCCGGACCTTGTGCCATGAGGCAACAGACGAGCATCACCCAACCCTTGGTACCCAAAGCCATGCCATAGGGCGAGGCCTGAGGAGGAACAGGATGAACAATCAGCGACGCGCAGATATGAAACTTACCACCGGTTGCTCTCAGGTCATGTCGCCCAAGCCAAGGACAGCCATGAACGGGTACCGAAGCACAAACGGATTCCCTCCCACGCAAACACGGGACTCCCCCGGAAACATGCGGAATCCGGCCCGATCCGGCCCACGTACGGCCCGGTCCGAAGGCCGAAGTGTCGACGATGTACACACTCGAAAATGGCCAGATCCAAGGAATTGAACGAAGCCCGGCCCAAGCGCGTTCGATCGCTTGAAGAGCCAACTGATACCGAAATTGCCGGGTTCGATCTCACAACGGTCGACCCGCATCCCGTCGAGCTCGGCCGGCGGCCGTTTGAGATAGCCAACGTCGGATCCAATGATCCGACGTTGGAACCTGTGGTCGGGGTCTTCTCCCCCTCGCTGCTTGTGCGGGCATCCTCGACGCCTCCGCCTGAATATCCGGCTACCTCCTGTCGGCACGCCCGGAGCCGGGCTTTTGGGCTGTCGGATGCCGGGCCGTCAGGGTCTCCGGGGGTGATGCGGAGAGGACGCTTGTTGCTCTGCGCCTACGGCGCCTCTAGCACGCAGCTGGGCCTGCAATCTTGCGCAGGAGGCTGGCAAGGTGCTGAATGCCCGGGCTTTCGGTCATGGTCCTGCGGTGCACCATCCCCACACGACGAGCCGGCACGGGGTGGACCACCGGTACAGTGACCACATCCGGGGGCAGGGCGGGCCTGCCGAGACGAGGCACGAGCGCCACCACGGCCCCTTGTTCCACCAGCGCGATGTGGGTTGCGAAGTCCGGATCGTAGACCTGGATATCCGGGACACGGCCCAGATCGGCAAACATCCGCAATAGGGCCTCGTTGCAGATAGCGCCGTGCGGGGTGCTGATCCAGCGCTCATCGACCATATCGGCAGCCTCCACTTCCGCCCTTCCTGCCAGGGGATGGTTGCGGTGAACCAGAAGATCCGCGATGTCATCGCACAGCCACTCGAGCATCACGTGCTCTGGAATCACAAGCGGCACGGAGTTCCAGTCGTGGACGATGCCGAGGTCGGCTTCCCCGCCGGCTACACGTGCCACCGCTTCACGTGGGTCCTCAGCCAGCACAGTGACGTCCAGATCAGTTCCGGAGGAAGCGAGCATGCCCAGCATCGGCCCCACCAGCCCCCGGCACGCAGTGGAGAAGGACACCACCTTCAAACGGCCATACGGTTTGGCGGGATCGGACAGGAGCGTGGACTGGAGTTCTTCCAGTTCGGCGAGAATGCGGCGCCCGTAAGCGGCCAAGGCAAGTCCGCGTTCAGTCAGCAGCACCCCTCGGCCATGCCGCTCCAGGACCGAGAAGCCAGTCTGCTTTTCCAGCTTCTTGATCTGCTGCGATACCGCCGACGGGCTGAAACCCATCACCTCTGATGCTGCAATGACGGAACCATGGTGCTCAATCGCTGCCAGCGCACGGAGCGCTCCGATATCTATCATGAAGCAAACGTACATGCTATCCGGTGTGAATCAACGCTGGTGCTTCATTCTCCTCTCTGTCAGGGTGAGGAGCGTGAACCTTCGCCATTCCTTGCTTGCCACCCTCGTCGCTGTCTTGTGGGGCCTAAACTTCGCGGCCATCGACTTGGGCCTCCACACCAACGGACGCGACGTTCCGCCGTTGCTGTTCGTGGCCATGCGCTTTGTCCTGGTGGTCTTCCCCTGGATCTTCTTCGTGCGCAAGCCTGATGTCAGCTGGGCAGCAATTATCGGCGTCGGACTCTTCATGAGCGCCGGCCAGTTCGGACTGCTGTACCTGGCCATGGCGCTGGGCATGCCGGCTGGTCTGGCATCCCTGGTGCTACAGGCGCAGGTTCTGCTTACGGTGCTGTTGGCCGCCGTGTTCCTGGGCGAGCGGCCCAGCGGGCGTCAGTTGGCCGGCGTCGTACTTGGCGTCGCCGGCCTGGCGGTAGTGGCGGTGGGCCGTAGCGCCGTTGCCCCGCTACTTCCGTTCGTCATTGTGCTGGCCGTGGGGCTTTCCTGGGCTGTGGGGAACGTGGTTGCACGCAAAGCCAGGGCGGCGTCGGGCCTGGGGCTGGTGGTCTGGTCGGGTGCGGTGGTCCCGCTCCCGCTCGCCGGACTTTCACTGATCATCGATGGCCCCGATGCCATCACCGCAACGATCGGAGACCTCCAGCCCGCCACTGTCCTGAGCGCGCTATACACTGCGGTTTTCGCTTCGCTGGTGGGCTACGGGATCTGGAACCGGCTGCTCGCGAAATATTCGCCGTCGGCCGTGGTCCCGTTCACGCTGCTAGTCCCGGTCGTGGGGATGAGCGCCGCGTGGCTGGCCCTGCAGGAAGTGCCCTCGGCCACCGAAGTGGCTGGCGGAGTGCTCCTGCTGGGAGGAGTGGCAACGGCGGTGCTCACCGGAAGCGGCGGGCGCATTCAACGACAGGGCCCCGCTTTGCCGCCAGTTTTGGGGCCGGCTTCAGCCAGTGGATTGCGGGTCGCAGACGCCGCCGAACAAAACCTACAGCGACTGCAGGGATCAGCCAGTGGAAAACCGTCCGAGAACTGACATATCGCAGTTCAGGGGGCTAGCTCAACCATCGGGTGAGTCTCCAGTTCTCGTTGGTTGCGTCTGCCTAGACGGAGCAGCATGGAAGCCGCCCATCCCGAATGTACTCCGTCCCGCTTCCTTGGAATCGGGACAACCAGTAGACGATTCTCACTGTGGTGTTGAAGCTGGGGGATCTCCAGGGGACGGCGCCGGAGCTGGGAGCGCATGTTGGATCTTCTGTATCTGCTGAGCCTGATGCGTATGCGGACGAAAAATTTCATCAGCGATTCCGAGCAGCTCTCCGCTACCTCTGCGCCTAATGCCGTTCCGGCGATCCCTTCGCGACGACCAGTACCAAATGCCCGCCAAACCAGCTGGCACACCGAGTACCGCCAACGCCCCAATCAAGAAGTCCATGGTGGCAACCATGGCTGCCATGGAATGCGCCCGCACTCCTGCAGACGGCTCCCCGGACGCGTTCAGGAATGATTGAGGTGCAACAGTGCGGCCGCGTCGCGGGCGGCCTCCATTCCGCTTTCGATCGCTCCGTCAATGAAGCCGCCCCAGCCATTCGCGATATCAGAGCCGGCGAACAGTATGCGCCCGTGGGCCTGCTGCATGATGGCCAGATGCCGGGATAGGAACCCTGTTGCGTGCATCGGCCAGGTCTCACCGGAGAGAGGATCGGCCACCCAGTCATGGCTGGCGACGTCAATAACTTCGGCATCGGGGAGAAGTCGCTGAAGCTGGCGCTGGACAGCGGTGGCATCTTCGACGTCGATCTTCGCAGAGTCCGGGCCGAACCCTACAACGATCGTGTCGCCGTCGACTTCGTATTCGGCCTGGAAGAAATTCAGCGGCCAGTCCGCTCCGCCGAGGGCTACGAAGGGGGTGTGCAGTCCACGGAGCCGGATCCAAACCTTCGCTCCCCTTGACACCTGCCCCCTGGTGATTCCTTCCTGCTTCGCGGGAGGAAGCTCCGGATCAAACGCCACCTGGTGAAGGGCATGAATCGGAACTGTCACAATCGCACTGGCACCGCGGAGTGACCTTCCATCTGTACTGGTGACCGTCACGGTTCCGGCTTCGTCACGGACGTCCCCCACGACAAAGCCGTACTCGACGCAGGCTGACGAGTCGTCAAGAATGGCCTGCGCCAGAGCTGCAGTACCTCCGACGATCTTGTAAGTAGCGCAGGCTTCAAAGCTGACTGCCCAATCGCCGTTGGTCAGGGCCACCCACCTCAGAGCCTGCGTCAGGGCTGCGTGCTCCAGTGGGCCGTTGAAGTTGAGGGCCCAAAATGATTCGAGAATTTCGCGCTGGCCGCCTTCGGGGAATTGAGAGCGGATCCGGTCGAGCACGGAAACGTCGTCGATGTCCTTAAAGTGATCCGATGCCAGCGGGCGGAATGGTTCCGGAAAATATTTGCGGGAGTCTTGGACAAGGCGCTCGTTGGTTGCACCGATAAGGCCGAGTAGCGTGCCGGGGTCTCCCTCATGGCGGGCGCCATCTGCCCACCAAAACGCGCGCTGCGGTTCGGGGCTGGGGGTTGTCCCAAGGCCGTAGCGCTTGAGCTCGGCCCAAACGTAGGGTTGGGTCCAGTGAACCCAGGTGCCGCCGATTTCCAGATCTCTTCCGAGGCGGTGGTCCAGCCAGGTCCGTCCGCCGATCCGATCTCGTGCTTCCACGATGCGGACGGTGGCCCCCTGCCGCGTGAGTTCACGGGCGGCCGTGAGTCCTGCGAATCCCGCGCCGATCACTACGACGTCGACATTCGTGATGTCTGCTGCGTTGTTCACTTGTCAGTTCCTAGGAGTAGACGAAGAATTCGATGGCGGGCTCAAGAACGGTCCACTTTGTTCGGGCGCCCTTGTTCAGGGATGCAGCGCCGCCGGGAGTCAGGTCGTAGATGGTCCCGCCTTCGACTTCGATGATGATGTGACCTTCGATGATGGCGATCGTCTCGTCGGCTTCGATGAGCAGATCGAAGGGTTCTGGCGCCTCTTCCGGGGTTACGTGCCAGTAGCCGCACGCCAGCGCCTCACGGTCCCCCGCGCCAAATCTCCGGATCCACTGGACGGATCCCAGTTCAAAGGGTTCGTTCTTGGTTCGGTCCAAGGATGCGGCGGTGGTGAAGGCAGGGCTGCTGAGGGACATTTCCACTCCATGGGGTAGCGGTGCCAAGCTCTGGTGCTGGCACAAGGTGATGGCTGGATGGCCTGTTGTCGTTAGTGACTCGGATCACGTACCAAGCATCTAAGCAAGTGCTGAGTTTCATGTCAATACCCGCGCGCCAGCGCTCGTGGACTGACTAGACTCGATTCATGACCCAACCAGCTGCGTCGTCAAAATACGGAACAGGGAAGGAGGCGCTGCTCCGTGCCGCCGTGACAGTGGCGGCACAAAAGGGCCTTCGCGGCCTCACCTACAGATCCGTCGCAGAGTGCGCAGGCGTTAACAACACCTTGGTCGCCCACCACTTCGGCTCCCGTGACGCACTGATCGTGGCGGCGATGGAATGGGCGGCCGAACGCTCGATCGGAGCGTCCCAGCTTCGGGAAGCTGCCGCACTCGGACGCTCCTTCACCGATTCGCTTCTGGACCTGCTCCTGGAAGACCCGGAGTTGCAGGTGTTCCAGTACGAGATGATTCTCGAATCTCGCCGCCGCCCCGAACTCGCCGCTGGAGTACTGGCATTTTACGAAAACTACGTAGCGGCCCTGGCTGACGGGTTGACGGCATTTGGCATGAACGGGAACGTCCGGGTAGTGGCCCGCATGCTCTTCGCAGCACTGGATGGGCTAGTCCTCCAGTACCTCGCTGGAGTCGACAGGGCGCTGATCGCAGCCTCGCTGGAGGAGGTCCATGAAGTGCTCATGCGCAGCCGCGATGCCAGCCCGCATGCGGACCCGACTTCCGGCCCAGCCTGACCTATGACCCAGCGGGATGCGAGTTCGGCGCTCCCGTCAGGGATGCTGCAGGCTGAGCGACGGATTAGCGATGTCGTCAGAGTGACCGCTCCTCGAGCTTGGAAGTCCTGACAGAAGCTTGCCCACCTGAATGACAGCAGCCCGGATCTTCGCGGGATGGCCGAGCGTCAGGTACTGGAGCATGAGCCCGTCCAGGGCGGCGAAGATCGCCAGGGCGGCCTCTCCCCCGGTGTCGATGCCTCGTTGGCGGAGGGCCGCCTCGACGGTGCCGACATAGTTCTCGTAGAGGCGTTCCACTATGGCGAGGATTTCCGGCTTACGCCGCGCCTCCAGGAGCATTTCAAATTGGAACAGCTGCAGTTCCGGTTCTGCCGACACCGTGGCCATGAGGGCATCAGCGAACTTTCCATCGAAATCCGCGATGCGCGCCAGTCCTGTTTCGTCGATGGATCGTTGAACGGCCCATTCCATGGTTGCGGTGAGGAGTCCTTCAACAGAGCCGAAATGATGCGTGACCAGCGTGTGGTTCACCCCGGCGCGGGCGGCCACTGAGCGGTACGTCACTCCCCGAAGGCCTTTTTCCGCGACCACGTCAATCACGGCCGACAACAACGCGTCGCGGCCGTCTCCGTACGGCAATCTCCGTGATTCCTGGCTCATAACCCGAGTTTAGCCTCGTCGGCCGGCTTCGTGGGGGCCATTGACAGTCGAAACTATACAGATGTAGAGTTTGGAGTGTGGCCGGAATCACAGCCCGAGCCGCACTCTCCCAAACAGCTTCGGCCATTGCTCGCTACCGCGCACCGTCGCACGAATGCAGAGCCCCCTAATCCCCTTCGCATCGGCCTTTGCGCCATTTGCACTTCCGAAAGAGCAACTCATGGATCAAGAAACAGATCGGACCCCCGCGGTACTCGATACGAAGGACCCCGAGGGCGCCGCAACCGCAGCAAGATTGCGGCCCAACAAGCTCGGTGTTCTGGCAGTGGCGTTCTTTGCCATCGCTGCGGCTGCCCCGATGGCCGCCGTTGTAGGCGCGAGTCCGGTGCTGTTTTCCGCCAGCGGCCCTGGGGCGCCCGTGATTTACACAATTGCTGCCCTGTTGGTGGCTCTCTTCTCCGTTGGATACCTTCGGATGAGCCAGCACATCACCAACGCCGGTGGCTTCGTCGCGTACATAGCGAAGGGACTCGGCACCAAGTGGGCCACCGGTGGCGCGGGGATCGCCATCCTGACCTATCTCAGCCTGCAGGTAGGCCTCTGGTCCCAGTTCGGCGTGTTTGCCCAGCAGCTCGTG
Organism: Arthrobacter sp. 10N43; assembly: GCF_056394525.1. Lineage (NCBI taxonomy): Bacteria > Bacillati > Actinomycetota > Actinomycetes > Micrococcales > Micrococcaceae > Arthrobacter > Arthrobacter sp. 10N43. The sequence goes on from NZ_JBFTIA010000002.1 coordinate 470,773, forward strand.
GAGCGCATGACCGGACTTGGACTTCCTGTGTACGTGTGGATCGTCATCGTGATGGCTGTGACGACCGGACTGACCATGAAGGGCGTGGACGCGAGCCTGAAAGTGCTGGGCATCCTCATCCTCGGTGAAACGCTCGTTGTCGCGGCCCTGATTGTGTCCCTCATTGCCCAGAAGGGCCTGGGAATCTTCACTTTCGCAGGTTTCACCGCCTCCAACGTGTTCGGGCCGGGCCTGGGTATCTCCCTGCTGTTCGCCTTCGCCTGCTTCACAAGCTTCGAAGCGACAGTCGTCTTCGCCGAAGAGGCGGTAAACCCGCGGCGCACCATTCCCCGCGCGGCCTACCTGGTCATCGCCTTCGTGGGCCTCTTCTACACCCTTTCGACGTGGGCCATCAGTGGCGCCGTCGGCATCGACCGCATCCAGGCAGAGGCCACGGACAATCCCGCAGGCATGATCTTCGACCTGGCCGATGCCAGCGCCGGAGCATGGCTCAGCGTCTCGATGCAGGTCCTGGTCGTCACGAGCTTCATCGCCATGCTGCTGGGTCTGTCCAACATGTTTGCCCGGTACCTCTTCGCACTGGGCCGCGCCGGCGCCCTGCCCGCCAAACTGTCCTCTGTCTCCAAGAGCGGAGCGCCGTCCTTCGCAGGGCTCGCCAATGCCCTCGTCGTGCTGGTCATCATCAGCGCCTTCCTCCTGACCGGAGCCGACCCGATCACGACGGTGTTCGCATGGTTTGTCGCCCTGGGCACGGCCGGCTTCATCAGCATCCTCCTGCTGACCTCAGCCGCGATCATCGTTTTCTTCCAAAGAAGCCGCATCCGGGACAACCTCTGGGTCACCCTCATCGCCCCCTCGCTGTCCTTCTTGGCCTTCATCCTCATCGGATACCTGACCCTGGACAACTACGACGCCCTCCTCGGCGGTGCCGGCGGAATCGCCCGGTGGCTCCTGCTCGGCATCCCGGTCTTCCTCGTAGCAGGACTGATCCGCGGGACGCAGAAACCCTCCATCGACTACGCCGCAGAAATCGTCTGACCCTCCTCACAGAACACCCCGAAATAGCCCCCATGAACAGCAGAAGGAACAACATCATGACCACCGCCGAATTTCAGGACTACATTCCCGAAGACCAGTGGCCCCCCGTCTCGACCATGCTCGACGGCTTCGGGGACCAGACCCTCCCCGCCTCCCCGGCACTATCCGGCACCACGCTCCGACTCCCGGCAGAGGACGGATCTACCGCCAAGTACACATTCAACGACGCCTTTTCCCTCACTTGGACCATCGTCGAAAACGACGGCGAACGGAGCATTCGGACGGCCGCCTACAAGGCCATCGAGGCGCGTCCCGGGATCTTCATCATCGACTTCGTCTGGGGCAAAGGCTTCGACGCCGAGAACGTCACGATCGTCCTGGACCGCAACACCGGGGCCGTCACGACCGCTGTTTCAAGCTTCGTCGTCCGGGATGGCAAGACTCGGAGCACCACCGAATTCAGCTACGCGAACACGTTTGGTTCGACGGCGCAACACCAGCGCTCCTCTGGCCTGGTCGGCAAGCGGATCTTCTACCGCTACAGCGACATCGAAACCTACGAACACATCTACCTGAATCCAGGCACGTTCACCTGGAACTGCATCCGGGGTGGCGAGGCAGGACTTGCCGATACGGACCGTTGCATGACATGGGACGTCGCCGAGGACCTCTTCATTTTCTTCTGGACAGAAAAAGTCATGACCGTTGAGGCCGTGCTGCTGGTCGATCTTCGTGAGCAGCGCTCCATCGGCCGGATGTTCGGCTGGGACGACCCCGCCGCCGAACCGGTGATCCTGCCCTTCAACTCCCGCCTCAGTGTCCTGAACACCACCGAATACCCTCAGGACACCCACAAGCACTAACCCCCGGCGCACCGCCATACTGCAGAGCCGAACGGGACTGCACACTAGCTACTCATTGAGGAGTAACAATGGAAACCTACGACGCCCTTCTGGCCTCGATCACCCCGGTCTCCGGCGAAACCCGGACCATTCTTGACCCCGCCACTGGCACCCCCGTCGGCGAAGCACCCGTACATACCATTGAGGACCTCGAGAGGGCGGTTGCGGCGGCCCAGGCGACGCAGCCGGCCTGGGCCGCGCTCGGGCACGACGCCCGCAGCGCCGCGCTGCTCAAGTCAGCGGACGCCGTCGAACGATCCGCCGAGGAACTCGCCCGGTTGCTCTCCCGGGAGCAGGGCAAGCCGCTCAACGGCCCCAACGCACGGTTCGAAGTCGGCGCCTGCGTCGCCTGGCTCCGTGCCACCGCCGCCACCGCGCTGGACCCGGAAACTGTGGTGGACGACGGCGAAACCTACGCCGAACTGCACTACAAGCCCATCGGCGTCGTGGGGGCGATCGGTCCGTGGAACTGGCCCATGATGATCACCATCTGGCAAATAGCCCCCGCCTTGCGGATGGGCAACGCCGTGGTGGTCAAACCCTCCAAAAACACCCCCCTGAGCGTTCTGGCTCTCATCCACGTAATGAATCAGGAACTCCCGGTAGGTCTGCTGACGGCAATCAGCGGGGACCGAGAGGTGGGTGCCCGCCTGGCCGAACACCCCGCCATCGGCAAGATCATGTTCACCGGCTCTACCGACACGGGCAAGGCCATCATCAGGTCCTCCGCCGACACCGTCAAACGCCTCACCCTGGAGCTCGGCGGCAACGACGCCGGCATCGTCCTGCCCGACGCCGACCCCAAGGCGATCGCCGAAGACCTCTTCTGGGGGGCCTTCATTAACACCGGCCAGACCTGCGCGGCGCTCAAGCGACTCTACGTGCACGAGGACATCTATGACGACGTCTGCGAAGAACTCACCAAGTTCGCCGCCGCCATGCCGATGGGTAACGGCCTGGACGAGAACAACGTCCTCGGGCCGCTGCAGAACAGGGCTCAGTACGAGATCGTCGCCTCCCTGGTCCAGGCGGCCAAGGACTCCGGTGCCCGGATCCTGCTGGGCGGCAACCCGGACCCGGACCAGCCCGGCCACTTCTACCCCGCCACGCTCGTGGCCGACATCGACAACGACAACCCGCTGGTGGCCGAGGAACAGTTCGGCCCCGCCCTGCCGATCATCCGCTACGCCACCGTGGACGAGGCAGTCGCCAAAGCCAACGCGCTCGACTTCGGACTCGGCGCCTCCGTGTGGTCCTCCGACCTCCCCGAAGCCCGCAAGGTGGCGGCCCGGCTCGAAGCCGGAACCGTCTGGATCAACAGGCACGGCGCCGTCGACCCGCGCATCCCCTTCGGCGGAGCCAAACAATCAGGTTACGGGCTGGAATTCGGTGTCGAAGGCCTCAAAGCCCTCGGCGTGCCCCAGGTCATCAACGGCTGAAGAATGCCTGTCCAGACACTGTTCCCGGCCTACAGTCAGCCCGGGAAACAGTGTCTGGTGTCATGAGAGGTTTGTCGGCGGACTTCCGATCCGGCCCCTACAGAAGGACTGAAAATTGAACACTGGTCCCGTAGCCATCGTTACCGGGGGAGGAACAGGCATCGGTGCAGCAACAGCCAAGGCCCTTAGATCCGAAGGATGGGACGTCGTGATTTGCGGCCGCCGGCTCGAAGCTCTCCATGGAGTTGCTGAATCCACGGGCGCGATTCCCTTCGCCGCGGACGCTTCGTCAGATGACGACATCCACCGAATAGTTGCACGCACCCTCGACCGATTTGGATCCATCAATGGCCTTGTGCTGAACGCGGGAATTCTCCGACCCGGCCCCGCCGGGGAGCTGACAGATCGAGACTGGGACGACATGGTCAGGACGAACCTGACCGGACCATTCCGTCTGGTCCGCGCCGCGTTGCCGCACCTCGTGGCGGCGAGAGGCGCCATCGTGGGGGTCGCTTCCGCCGCCGCGCTGAGGGCAACCGGCGGCATCGCCGGGTACAACTCCACAAAGGCGGGTCTTGTCATGCTGATGCAGTCCGTGGCCGTGGACTACGGGCCGTTGGGTGTTCGGGCCAATGCTGTGTGTCCAGGATGGACCCGGACGGAAATGGCAGATCTTGAGATGGATGAATATGGGATCGAACTCGGGCTGGAACGTCAAGATGCTTATGCTGCGGCCACCTCGTTCGTGCCGAGCCGCAGGCCGGCGGAGGCCTCCGAAGTGGGCCGAGTCGTGGCCTGGCTGCTTTCAGACCAAGCGTCGTACATCAATGCCGCAGTGTTGCCCGTCGACGGCGGAATGATTGCCGTTGATCCAGGTTCACTCGGCCTGAACCCCCGTGTCAGCATCGCGAACGCCCAGCGCCCCCAGATCCAGGACAGCCTCTAGCCGCACTTGGAGGCATGCGCCGACTTCATCACGCCTACTGAAAGACATTCCCATGACAGTTTCACCCATGACCTCCGCCGCCATCAGCTCGGCCAGGGAGACGGCGCTGATCGCCAGCGTGCCCACTGGCCTGCTCATCGACGGACTGTGGCGTGACGCGTCCGACGGCGGCACGTTCGACGTCCACGATCCCGCCACCGGCGCGGTGCTCGCCACCCTGGCGTCCGCCACCAGCGAAGACGCACTCGCGGCGCTCGACGCCGCGGACAAGGTGCAGGCTTCCTGGGCCCGGACCGCCCCGCGTGAACGGGCCGAAATCCTGCGCCGCGCCTTTGACCTCGTGACCGAGCGCGCCGCGGACTTCGCGCTGCTGATGACCCTGGAAATGGGCAAACCCCTGGCCGACGCCCGCGGCGAAGTCACCTACGGCGCCGAATTCCTGCGCTGGTTCTCCGAAGAAACCGTCCGCGACTACGGCCGCTACCTCACCACCCCCGAAGGCAAGAACAAAATCCTGGTCCAGCACAAGCCCGTGGGCCCGTGCCTGCTGATCACCCCCTGGAACTTCCCCCTCGCCATGGCCACCCGCAAGGTCGCCCCGGCCATAGCCGCTGGCTGCACCATGGTCCTCAAACCGGCCAAGCTCACCCCCCTGACCGCACAGCTGTTCGCCCAGACCATGCTCGACGCCGGTCTGCCCGCCGGCGTCCTGAACGTCGTGGCCTCCGCCAGCGCCGCCGGAATCTCCGGGCCGCTGCTGGCCGATACCCGACTGCGGAAGGTCTCCTTCACCGGCTCCACCCCGGTGGGCAAGCGCCTCATGACCGATGCCGCCCAGAATGTCCTGCGGACCTCCATGGAGCTCGGCGGCAACGCACCGTTTATCGTGTTCGAGGATGCGGACCTGGACAAGGCCGTCGACGGCGCCATGGCCGCGAAGATGCGGAACATGGGAGAGGCCTGCACCGCGGCCAACCGCTTCCTTGTCCAGGAATCCGTCGCACAGGAGTTCACCCGAAAGTTCGCCGCGGCCATGAGCGCCCTGGCCACAGGCCGAGGCACCGAACCGGAGACCCAGGTGGGCCCGCTCATCGACGCCGGCGCCCGCGACGACGTCCACGCCCTCGTGTCCGCCGCCGTCGACGCCGGCGCCACCGCCCTCACCGGCGGCGCCCCCGCGGACGGTCCCGGCTACTTCTACCCGCCCACCGTGCTCGCCAACGTGCCCAACGACGCCGAAATCCTGCGCCAGGAAATCTTTGGCCCCGTCGCCCCGGTTACCACCTTCGCCACCGAACAGGACGCCATCCGGCTCGCCAACGCCAGCGAATACGGCCTCGCCTCGTACGTCTACAGCCGCGACTTTAACCGACTGCTGCGCGTCGCGGAGCAGATCGAATTCGGCATGGTCGGCTTCAACGCCGGCGTCATCTCCAACGCCGCCGCGCCCTTCGGTGGCGTCAAGCAGTCCGGGCTAGGCCGCGAAGGCGGCTCCGAAGGGATCGCCGAATACACCACCACCCAGTACATCGGCATCGCCGACCCGTGGACCGACCGCACCGAACTCGTGGACCCATGAACACGTCTCAGCGGAAGTATGCACGGAGGGAGCCACACAGGAGCAACGGGAGGACCTCACTCCGGTGTGGACAATGTGCTCACCGCCTTTCGCCTGACAAGGGGGCCCCGACCCCTCCCCCAGGCCGCCGGTAAACAAGGAGTCCGGAGAAACAAATCTTCAAGAAATCCCGGCAGGTCATGTCGTCAGCGGCACCCCGCGGCATGAACAGGTACAAGACCAACCAGGGCCACCAGAACAAGTCAGAAAAGGAGGCCCGAATGAGCCCACATCCCAGCAGGCGGAGGGCCCACCAGCCAGGGACCTGAACCGCCACCCACACAACTTCACAGGCCACCGCGGCAGCCAGGCACCAGCCGCGACAAGCGTCAGAGGGACCCGAGCAGGGTCAATGTACACACGTTCCGAAGCCCGGGACAGCGCGCGCCGCATCACCGCCGGAGCGCCGACCCTGGCCGAGCGGATCTCGGCCCGCGAACCAGAGACAGCCTTCTAGGGAGAACCATGACTGACCAGATGCTTCTCGATACGAAAGCGCGGATCGAAGCCGACCCGCAAGCCCGGTTCGCGGTCTCCCTGGACCGGCTGGCCTACGCCAAGGACAACCACCCCCTCGGCACCGACCTCGTCCGCACCTTCGTGCGCCGGAACCCGCCACACATCCTGGACGGCCAGCTCAAGGACGATGTCGCGCTGCTGCGCCGCGGCATCCGGGCCCTCACCGGCCGGGACTAGGTCCTCGGCGTCCGCTACGGCGAGCCGGCCGTGGCCGTCCGGACGTCGGCGGCGCGGTGTTCGACTGGATCACCGACGCTGAAGCCCGTGCCGTGGTGGCGCATCAGCGGGCGAAGAGGGCCTCGCTGACCGTGGTGGCGCTGGTGTACCCGTGTCGGGTGCCCGTGACCTGCACGGTGATCTTTTTGTCCCGGTCGGCCGTCCGGACTTTGTAGGTCGAGGCGGTGGCTCCGGAGACCGCGACGCCGTTGCGCAGCCAGCGGTACGTGAACTTCGTTTCGCGCGTCCAGGTTCCGGGCTTCGCGGTGAGCACTTTCCCGGCTTTGGCTGTGCCAGTGATCGTCGGTACCCCGGGTTTGATGTTGGCGGGCCCAATTTTCGCCGCGGCCTTAATCGTCTGGGTCTTCAGGGGCTTGCCGTCCAGCGTGAAAGCTACCTTGACGGAAATGTCCGTTCCGAAGTCCGCAGGCGCCAGATGGTACTGCGTGCTGGTGGCGCCCGTGATCGGGACCCCGTCGCGGAACCATTGCCGGGACCAGGTGAGTCCCGGGCGGTAATCGGCCCAGACGCCGAATCCCACGCCGATGAATGCACCTACCCGGAAGTTTCCGCCTATAACGGGCCGGACCTTCTGTGCTGGGTCAGGAACTGTCACGGGGTTCGGAGCGGTGACCTTGACCCGGGCCATGGCGTAGCCGGGGGCTGAGGCGGTCACGAGGACGGTGACCGTGGCCCCGACGTCGTTCGCGTCCGGGCTGTAGGTCGGGCCGGTGCCGGACACTTTTCCGTCCGGTGACAGCCAGTTGTAGGTGACGGTCAGGGTTTCGGATGGCGCGGACCAGGTGCCGGGCGTCACGGACATGGCCCGCCCGGTCAGGGCGTCGCCGGTCAGGACCGGTTTGGCGACGTTCGTCAGCTGTTTCAGCTCGAGGCCTGCGGCCGCCGGTACGGCTACCGCGTTGGAGTGGGCATCGTATTTATCGGTGTCGGTGAACAGCACCAGGGTGTGGCCCTGGTCCTCGGCCGTGATGGTGTAGGTCAGGGGGGTTGCGTCGGGAATCGCGACACCGTCTCGCAGCCACTGGTAGGCGTGCGGGTACCGGTTCGGGCCCAGAATGCTGTCCTGCCAAGGTACATCGTCGGTGCCAGTCAGGATTTCCCCGAGACCGGTTCCGCCGGTAACCACGGCGCCGGGAGTCGCCGGGGAGAATGAGCCGGATCCGGCGTGTCCGATGACGGTGACCGGATCGTAGTCGGCGGCGAAGGCGTTGACCCGGACGCTGAGCGCCCCCGTCGGTCCCCAGCCTGTGCGGTCGAACGTTCGGCCGGTGGCGCCCGGGATGCGCTCGCCGTCGCGCAGCCACTGGTAGTTGAACTGGACGTCCCGGGCAAGACCCCAGTCGATCCATCTGCCCGTGCGGGCAACCATGATGGGGCTCGGCAGGGCCGGGTACGTGGTCGCGGGCTCGACCGTAAAGGTCGTGGCCGGATGGAGTGACTTGATGGGGCCGGAGGCATTCGAAACGGGCGCGCCCTTGAGGGACCACATCGTAGTCGTCGCGTAGCCGGGCGCCGTCGCTGTGGTCGTGACCCGGACGTACTTGCCGGCGTCCGCCCTGGTAAGCGTGTACGTGGCACCCGTAGCGCCGAGGATGGGAACGTCGTTGCGGACCCATTGGTGCGTGAATGTTGCGTCGGCCGGTTCCCAGGCGCCGTCGAAGACGGTGAGCGTGTTGCCGACCAGCAGTGTGCCGGCGGCGACCGGGCGAGGGCCAGTGGCGGCCTCATTGATCAACACCGGGTAGGCGGAGCCGTCAGCTGCGGTGCAGTATTTGACCCAGTCAACCACCGGGCCGCACCCCCCGGTATCGGCCTGCGCAGGAGCGGCCAGCCCGGCAAGCAACAGGGCGAGTGTCCCGACGGCGGCGAGACAGACAGTCTTCTTGTTCAATTCTTCCCCCAGTCTTCGCGCCGGTCCCCCGGCCCCGCAGATGATCGCAATGTCTGGCAGCCCCCTCGCGGACGCTGCCCTCTGAATAGCACCGGCCGGTCAGCGCACGGTGTAGGAGCCGCTCGTCTTGGTGACGGTGGTGTAGCCGAGGCGGGAGCCCGTGACCCGGACCGTGATCCTGGCGCCTTTGTCGGCGGTCCGGACCTTGTAGGTCGGCTCCGTGGCTCCGGAGATCGTGACGCCGTTGCGCAGCCAGCGGTACGTGAAGGCGGTGCCCCAGGTCCAGGTGCCCCGCTTCACGGTCAGGACGTTCCCGGCCGTGACGGTGCCGGCTATCGTCGGCGAGGCCGCAACCAGTGCCGCAGCGGCGACCTTCGCCGGGGTGTTGACCGTCTGGGTTGTCAGGATCTTGCCTTCGATCGTGGAGGTGACTCTGGCGGAGATTTTCTTGCCGAAGTCTGCCCCCACCAGGGTGTAGTCGCTGCCGGTCGCCCCGGCGATCGGGGCGCCGTCGCGCAGCCACTGGCGGGACTCTTTCACCACCCTCATGTCATAGCGGGTCCAGACGCCGGCGTTGACGGTTAGTGTCTCCCTCACGGTCGCTGTGCCGCTGATGGCCGGGGCTTTGGTCTGATCCGGGTCATGCATGCTCAAGGGCTTGGGTGCGATGACTTTAATGCGGGTCGGGGCATAGCCTGGGGCCGAGACCGTCACGAAGACGGAGACGATCTGGTTAAGTTGGAACCTGCCCGGGGCGTAGCTCGGGCCGGCGTCCCACATCCTTCCGTCCGGCAGCATCCAGTCGTAGGTGAACGTCAGTTTCTCGGCCGGTTCGGACCAGGTGCCGGCCGTCACGGTCATCGGCGTGCCGGTCATGAAGGACCCGGTCAGGACGAGCTTGGTGACGTTCCTCAGCGGCTTCAGCTCGACACCTGTGCCCGCGGCAGCCGGCACGGCGACCGCGTTGGAGTAGGAGGTGCCGTAAGACCAACGCCTCGTGCTGTGTGTCTCCACGACCAGTGTGTGCCCCTGGTCCTCGGCAGTGATGCTGCGGGTCATCCCGGTGGCTCCGGGAATGAGGACACCGTCCCGCAGCCAGGTGTAGGTGTGCCCGATCGGTTCACCCGGCCCGGTGAAGCCCTGCCAGGGAATCTCGTCGACGGCGGTGAGGACGTCCCCGAGCCCGGTGTTGCCGGTGACCACCGTGCCCGGGGTGGGGTTGAATTCGGACACGCCTCTCGGGAGCGAGGTCCGCGTGGCCGGTGTGAACCCGGGAGCGTGGCCGGTGATCCTGACGCTGAGCAGCCCCGTCGAACCCCATCCCGTGGTGTCGAACATTTTCGCGGTGGCACCCGGGATGGGCTCACCGTCGCGAAGCCACTGGTACTGGAAGTAGATGACCGGCGCTCCCGAAAACGACCCGGGCATGGCGATCACGAGGCGGCTGGGATCGTCGAGGCTGGTGCCTTCACCGACCAACTGGAACGAGACGCCCGATGCCTGAATGGAGGGAACGGCGGCGCCGGCATTCGTGACGGGGACGGTTTTGGTGGACTGTAGGGTCGTCTTGGCGTAGCCCGAGGCTGTCGCCGTGGTCTTGACCCGGATGCCCTTGCCGAGGTCCGCCTCGGTGAGCAGGTAGGTCGGGCCGGTGGCGCCGAGGACCGGCACGTCGTTGCGCAGCCACTGGTGCGTGAAGGTGGCGTCCGCGGGATCCCAGGTGCCGTCGACAACGGTCACGGTGCTGCCGACCTGGAGGGCTCCGCTGATGCCGGGCCGCGGGCCTGCGGCGGCGGTGTCGACCAGCAGGGCGTAGCCCGCTCCGTTCTCGGCCGTACAGAATTTGACGGAGTCGACGACGGGACCGCAGGGGTCCGCCGTCAATGAGGCGTGAGCCGGCACGGCGAGGCCCGCAAGCGAGAGCGCGGCGAGTGCCCCGGCGATGCCGAGACGGACGGCGAGTGTTTTCAATTGTTCCCCCAAGTCTTCGGGCCGGTCCCCCGGCCCCACAGATGATCGTAATACCTGGCGTGGCTGTTGTCGCCATGTTTCCGCTTGTCAGGGCTCCGGGACGACATCGTAGTAGGTCACCCGCCACAGATCGGCGGCCAGGGCCGCCGGGGTCCAGGAGAGCTGGTGCACGGCACCACGTCCGGTGGCGGCGGTGACCCGCCAGAGGCCGGTGTCGCACAGCACGGCGATGATCCGCTCATCGCGGGCGTTGAAATACTGCAGGACGGTGCCGGGCTCCGCCGGAAGTCGCCACCGCATCCTCGGCCAGCTCGGCTCCGGAATGGCACCACATCCAGGAAGACCCGCCGGCCCTGACAGCGGCCGAACGCGCCAATGCGGCCTACCGGGACCGGCGCGACACGGTTCAGGAAGCCTTGGCCGGCGGCGGGACACGAGCGGCCCAGTTCAAGCGCGGCATGGTCGACGGCGTGCTTACCTCGAGCTCGTGGAGCCGATCAAGCAGCTGAAACGCGACGGCCGGCTCGATGAAGCCCTAGTCCTCTACTACAAAGCCATCGAGGCCGCCGAAAAGGGCCGCGGGGGCCGTGAGCCGGCGCCCCGGTACACCGAGCAGGCCGCCGTCGTCCACCGAAGGCTCTCCCAGAAGGACGAGGAGATCGCCGTGCTGAAGCGGTGGCTGGCCAAATGCCCCAAGGCGCGCCGTGACGGGAGCGGTCGCAGAGTGCCTCGCCAAACTGGAACCCGCTTCCTGACACGTCAGGTAGCCTACTCGCGACAGTCGGCTACTTGTCGGGCACGAGGCCCGTTGTCACACGACCTGGACTGTCGACGCCGAGGTTTTCGACTTGGTGCTGTAGCCGGTCTTGGTGCCGGTGACGGTAACCGTGATGGTCTTGCCTGCCTGGGACGTCGTGAGCTTGTAGGTCGCGGCGGTCGCGCCGGTGATGGCGGCTCCGTTGGCCTTCCACTGATACGTCAGGGTCACCGGCGCAGGTCCCCACGTACCCGCGACGGCAGTCAGGGTGGAGCCCGCCTTCGCCGTGCCCGTGATCGTCGGCACCGGCGCCGGCCCGAGCGAGCCCGCGGCAATCGCTGCCGTGGCCGCGGAGGTCTTCGACTTTGTCGTGTAGCCAGCCTTCGTACCGGTGACTGCGACCGTGAGAGTCCTGCCGAGCTGAGCCGCGGCGACTTTATAAGTGGCGGCTGTCGCGCCCGTGATGGCGATGCCGTTGGCCTTCCACTGATAGGCCAGGGCCACCGGTGCCGGTCCCCAGGTTCCCGGGACAGCCGTCACCGTCGAACCGACTTTCGCCATGCCCGTGATTGTCGGCACCGGAGCCGGTCCGAGCGTGCCCGCAGCGACGGCAGCCGTGGCCGTGGAGGTCTTCGTGTTCATGGTGTAGCCGACCTTCATTCCGGTAACACTGACGGTGAGTGTCTTGCCCATCTGGGCCGCGGCGGGCTTGAAGGTGGCGGCGGTCGCCCCTGTGACGGCGACGCCGTTGGCTATCCACTGATACGCCAAAGTCACCGAGGCCGGTCCCCAGGTGCCCGGGACCGCGGTTAGCGTGGATCCGACTTTCGCCGTGCCCGTGATTGTCGGCACCGGAGTTGGCCCGAGGACCAATGGCTTGAGGAATAGGGCCATGTTGATGCCGGTCAGGTTCTGACCAGTGGCAAGGGTCACCGGGGTTGCCGTCTCTATGGAGGTCGCGTTCTTGTACCACTGCGGAGGGATGGTGCGTGTTCCCTGGAAGAACAGGTTGTAGCTGCCTGCCACCAGTTGGGAGATTTTGTAGGTTCCGTCGGCGCCTACGGGAATGCCCGGGATGCTCGTTATCCGGGTCCCGGTCGGGAACACATACACGTTGGCGCCGGTCAGATCGCCGCCGGGGGGCGCGGTAATTTTCCCGCTGATGGTGGCGCCCGTCTTGACTGTGACGTTGATGCCGGTGAGGTTCCGGCCTTCGGAAATGGTCACGGCGGTGGCCGTCTCAAATGAGCTCGCATTGACGTACCACTGAGGAGCCGCGCTGGTGTCCCCCGGAGTGACCTGCAGTTTGTAGCTTCCGGCGGACAGTTCAGGCACCTTGTACGTCCCGTCGGCGCCCACGTCCGAAAAACCTCCGTAGACGCCAGAGCCGGTCACCGGCGCCACCGCTACATTCAGATGCGTCAGGTCGACGCCGGGCGGAGCATCGATCTTTCCGCTGATGCTGGCAGCCTTTTTGAGGGTGACGTTGATGCCAGTGACGGCCTGGCCGGCGGTGACGGTCACGGCGGTTGCGGTCTCGGAGGAGGTCGAGTTGCTGTACCACTGCCATAGGGCGTTGCTGTCGACCCCGCCGAATTGAAGTTTGTAACGGCCCGCCACCAGGCCGGTAATCTTGTAGGTCCCGTCGGCGCCAACGAAGGAAAACCCCGTCTGCGTGCCGGATGCGGCCATTTGGGAATAGACAATCACTTTGGTCAAGTTGACGCCGGGCGGCGCAGTGACCTTTCCGCTGATGCGGGAATCCTTCTTTAGGGTGACGTTGATGCCGGTGACAGCCTGGGCCGCCGTCACGGTCACCGGGATGGCAGTCTCGAAAGTGGTCGCGTTGCTGTACCACTGCGTCAGTGTGCCGCTGTCGTAGCCAGAAACAGCACCGAAGCTCAGTTTGTAGGAGCCTGCTGGCAGGTAAGACACGGTGTACGTTCCGTCGGCACTAACCACGCCGCTGCCCGCGTAGCCGTTGGAACTGGTCATCGCCATCACGCTCAATGAGGTCATTGTGACGCCGGCGGGAGCGGTGATCCTCCCGCTGATGCTGGCGGTCGACGTGTCAACGACGGCTGCTGCGGGGTGGCCCCCAACGAACAAAAGCGATAAACAGACCAAGACTGAAATGGCCAGCCGCATACGCAGCTTACTGGCAATGCGAAGCATGTTCCCCCCATAGATTCTTCTGCGCCGGACCAGCCCGCTCGCCTACGCCGCGAGTCTAACCACAGATCCACCATATGACGTTGTGTTTTTCCTTAAACGCGCGCCAGATACCGCAACAGGGTCGAGTGTGTCGTGATATGCCGCCTGTGCCCCGACTCAGTAGGCGTCGCCGATCGCCGATGGCCGCCGCACCCCCGGCATGATGTCTCTCGCAAGATCGCTGCGGCCGTGGTTGAATCGGTCCGTCAGCGGCAACGGCCGCTAACGAGGTGGACAATGCCGCTGGTGGCCATGCTTGATGGGGAACGGGTCGATGCCACGAAGCACACGCGTGAGTCCTGGCTGACGCTGGAGTCCGCGGATGAGCGCAAATAACTGGTCATGCCCTTGTGCGGTGTCCGGGCCGAAGCCAAGGCCCGCGGTGACACCAGGTTCTTCGCGCACCTGTCCACCGCCGGCTGTGATGTCGAGCATGGCGGTGAGACGCCGCAGCACTTGGCCATGCAGGAGGCCCTGGCCGTGGGCATCGACCGGCTGCCGGGGTGGCGCGCCATCATCGAGCACCCGCATCCTTCCCGTGAGTGGATCGTCGACGTCCTCGCCGAGTCCGATGACGGGGCACGGAAGGTGGCGTTCGAAGTCCAGCTGTCCTCCCAGACGCCGGACCTGTACGCGGCCCGAAGCCAGCGGTACTTCGAGGGCGGCATCTTCCCCGTGAGGCTCGTGCCCCGGCCGCTGGAGTGGAGCGCCACCACCGTGCCGGCGGCCGTGACAGGTTTCCGCAAAACCTCGGACATCCCGGACGTCGTCGAACAGCTGCTCCGGATCGACGTCAGTCAGGACTTCGTCGCGCAGGCCAAGAGCATGGACGCGTTCATCTGCTGCCACTCCTGCACGGCCCGAACTGGCCGCAAGGATCTCCGGCCCTGCAGGTGGCCGCCCGGAAAGCCGACTAGGAACGTCGCATCGCCCAGCTGAAAGCCGACGAGGCCAGACGCGCCGCGTTCGAGCTCGCCGTCCAGCAGACGCACGAATACAGCGCCCCGGCGTCCTCCGCCTTCGGCCCGAACCGGGTGCCGCCCGCATCCGACATCTTCATCTGGGCGACACTGAACGCGTGCTGGAAATGCGAAAAGCCCATGCTCGTGTGGACCGCTGGCAGCCCCGGGCCGGGCAAACGGTGAACCCGGGTCCCGAACATCCAGGTCAGGGACGAGGTCGGCCCGAAGCGCTTCGAGAACCGGCCGGAGATCCACCGCGTCGTCGACCGGTGGATCAGAGAAACGAAGGCCGACGTGCCCAATGCCGTCATCAAGCTTCGTCGCACCAAGGCCTCCGGCAAGGAATACGGTGCGTTCTGCTGCCCTGCCGCGACGCGGTTGTCGGCCAGGTCTTTCTGCACCGGCTTCGCCCCGAAAAGTGGTCGCTCATCAGCGGACCGCAGATCGCTGCCGCTGCGGCCCGGCCAGCCCAGAGCATCCCCGGGCAACGCAAACCGGCCCGGCAGCGGGTCACCCCCCTCCTCCGCCCCGGACGGTGCCGGTCCTCGACGAGTCACCGCGGATGCTGGCACCGCAGCAAACCTGGGCGGAACTTCACTCCTCGGACGGCATTGCCGACGCGCGCCCAAAGATTCCTGGTCACCCGACCATGAACAACCCAGTCCTCAGTTAGCAATCGACCATGACCCTATCTACGGGCAGCCGGACCCCTGCCGCCCCGGCCGGCTCCGACATCGAGCACTTCGGGGAGCTGGTGCGGCCCGGGAAGTACGGGCACCGGCCGACCCGTGAGATGTACGCGTTGGTCAAAGGCAACGTATCCGACTCCGTCGAAGGTGTCCGGAGCGCCCTTGGGGTGCTCAAGGCCGCCGGACTCGAGCAACGACTGCGCCAGGTGATAGCCGTCCACGGGGTCCAGGGCGACCTGCCGGGCATGATTGGTGAGCAGGTGCGGCAGCAGCGATTCGGAGACGGTGGATTTTCCGGCACCGGGCGCGCCGGCTATTCCGAGCAGGCACCGTCCGCGCCGCTGGAGCAGCGCTTCAGCCCGGGCGAGGAGCTGCTGCTGGCCTGATTCGTCCCAGCGCAGGTATGGAGGGGTGTTCATCGCTTCCTTCTTTCGGCTCTTGCCTGGACCAGGACCAATGGCCGGGCATCTGGAGCAGGAGCGTTCTAACCCTCGCACTCGATGCAGTACGAGTGGCCGTCCTTTTCACGGGCGAGCTGGGACCGGTGCCGGACCAGGAAGCAGGAGTAGCAGGTGAACTCGTCCTCGGCCTGGGGAATCACCTGAACAATGAGTTCCTCGGAGACAAACTCCCCACCGGGGGCCATGGCCTCATCCAGAGCATCGGATTCGTCCAGCGCACGGACGACACTTTGGGCGTCCGGAGCGTTCGCGGACTGCAGCGCCTCCAGGGACCGGTCCTGTGATTCCTTGACGTCAGAACGTACTTCGTCGTAATCGGTTGCCACTTGGGTCTTCTCTTTTCGGGCGTTTTTAGCTGACGGCACGGAAACGTACACCATAGCCCCGCTATTCCCGTGTCGCGGAACCGGCACGCCCCGTCGGGGAGCCGATGGCCTGCGCGTCGCCGCGGTCTTCATCCTTGCGGTTCCTTGACCCAGCCCAGCGCCGCGGTGAGCCGGCCGACTTCGGGTCTCCTTGTGGACATCGCGAAGGGCGTCGCAGGTGTGGGAGGCCCACAGCGGAAAGGTCCCAATGAGCCACAGCATCCCGTATAAGCGGTGTGGACAATGTACACGCCACCTTTAGACGGACGACCTTGGACACGCGAAAGTGATCCGCATTGAGTGGTGAGCCTATGATCTGGCCTCCGTGGGGAACTGCCGTCACCAAGGTCCTGCTGGACTAATTGTCCAACCGACCGGGGGCGCCGCAGCATCGGCGTCACTGATTCTTTTGGGGATCAGCCGTTCCCGTCATCCCTACAATCGCACTTGTGATCGAACCATAGCCCCGAGGCCGTGCAGTTGCCGCTTGGCTCTCCAGCCTTCGGTCTGGAACTCGACGTCGAACGCATGTGGCCCGAAAGGCCGGCCACGGTAGGCTGCGCATAGCCGAACAGCCGACCTCCCGGCCCAGAGGACCCACAGAAGGACAGGCAATGCCCACAGCTAAGCAATGGTTCTGGATTGGAACCGGCGTGGCTGCCCTGTTCGTGGGCGCGGTCAGCCAGGCGGTGTCAGCGAACATCCGCCCCGCCGGGTCTGTTGAGCCTGCGACTGTCCTCGTGGAGTTCCTGGCGCCCGGCAATGCGGTGCGCGCCACGGTGAACTGGACGACACCCGAGGGCTCACAGACGTACCGCGGTGAACTGCCGCTCATGAACACCAAAGGCAGCCAGGGCATCGCCTACCGGCTGCCGGCCGGGTCGGCCGTGTCTATGAGCGTCACCAATGCAGGAAGCACGGCAGTACCAATCTGGGCTTCGCTGGAATCGTCGCCTGCCGTATCGAGGTGGATGCGTACCCGGTGGTCAGCAAGGACGAACACAGGTACAACTCCTCGTGACCTGCTCGACTCTCGCTAAGCCGCCGCTCGGTTAGGCGACCCGCAGTATATGCAGGCTGCCGTGACTGTTGCCGGGCACCCGTATGAGGTTGCTGTTTTGTTCAGGCGTCCCGGCGCTTCACGCTCACGAGCGCCCCAGCCAGGGCCGCCGCCGCCCAGGCTAGGACAACGAGGCCTCCCTGGGCCTGGGTCAGATGGTCCTGCGCGGTGCGGATTGCCACCATGTCGGTGCCGGCGGACGTGGGCAGGTAGAGCCCAAGGTCCCTGAACGAGCCGTTCACGCTGGAAAGTATCGCCACGATGATCGGAAGGACGATGAGCACTCCGAGCGTGGCCACGATGCCGCCGGCGCTGTTGCGCAGCAGTGTCCCGATACCCAGGCCGAGGACGGCGACCAGGGCGAGGTAGGCCCCGGTGCTGAAGATGGCCCGGATAACCCCGTCAGCGATGAGTGGATAGCTGAGCCCGTGGGGCTCCAGGAGCGGCTGGGCGATGGCGTAGGAGGTGAGGGCCGCGGCGACTCCAACGATGAAGGAGGTGCCGGCGACCACGAGCGTCTTGGCCAGGACAGCGGTGATCCGGCGGGGCACCGCGGTGAGGGTTGTGATGATCATGCGGGTGCCGTATTCGGAGCCGATCTGCATGACGGCCAGGGAGGCGATCAGGAACTGGCCGATGACAATGCCGTTGGATGCCACGCCGCGGGCCATCACGCCGAACTCCTCCACCGTGCCCAGTTGGGCTTCGCTGCCCGCTGGGTCCGCGCCGTAGGCGATGTAGCCAGAGGCCATGTCGACCACGGACAGGGTGCTGAGCAGGCTGATTCCGACCATGCCCAGAAACGCGATGGTGAGGATGATGAAGCTGGAGCGCAGGGACGTCAGCTTGATCCATTCGGCGTGCACGGCCCGAAGGAAGGTGAGCCCTATCCCGTTGTCCTGGCGGACGGCGGCCGCAGCGCGACGGCTGGTGGGTACGGCGGTGGTCATCGGGTCACCTCTCCTGCCCCGGCCAGTGCGCCGGAGCGGTATTCAACATCATCTCGGGTCAATTCCATGTACGCCTCTTCGAGCGAGGCCCGGACCGGCGTCAGCTCGTGGATCAGAGCGTCATGCTCCCGGGCAATCCAGGCGATCCGGCGTGGCTCGGCGCCCGCGACTTCCAGCAGCCCCGATTCCAGTTCGCGGAAGGTGATCCCGGCGGAGGCCAGGCCAGCCTGCAGCTGATGCGCCTGGTCGCTGCGGACCAGTGTCCGGTCCTGCCCTTGGGCGAGGATCTCCGCGACAGGAGCATCGGCGATAATCCGGCCACGGCCGATAACGATCAGATGGTCGGCAGTCTGTGCCATCTCACTCATCAGGTGCGAGGACAGGAACACGGCCCGGCCCTCGGAGGCGAGATGGCGGGAAAGGGTGCGCACCCACTGGACGCCTTCGGGGTCGAGCCCGTTCACTGGCTCGTCGAAGATCACGGTTCTAGGGTCGCCCAGCAGAGCAGCGGCGATACCGAGCCGTTGGCCCATGCCGAGGGAGAAGCCCTTGACGCGCTTCCGGGCGGTATCGGTGATTCCAGTCATCGCCATGACCTCATCGACCCGGCTGCGCCGGATGCCGTGCGTGGCGGCCAGGACGGACAGGTGCTTGACGGCGCTGCGGGCCGGGTGGAGAGCCTTGGCGTCCAGGAGTGCGCCGACCTCTTTCAACGGTGCCGCGTGCTCCGCGTACGGGCGGCCGTTGACGAGGACCCCGCCTGAGGTTGGTCGGTCCAACCCCAAGATCAGGCGCATGGTCGTGGATTTGCCGGCGCCGTTAGGGCCCAGGAAGCCGGTGACCTGCCCAGGCTGGACAGTAAACGTCACGCCGTCCACGGCGGTCCGCTTCCCGTATGTCTTCGTTAGACCGTATGCCTCAATCATGGTCCAGCTTTCTTCTCGGCGAATGTCTGTCCGTCAATGCATGAGGATCAGCCCACAAACTCACCGCCCCCACCGCCATTATTCATGAGTAGGTGCAGGTCAGGCAGGAATTCATGCGCCGTTTACCTGAAAATCTTCAGCGGGGACGACGATTTGGTCTTCGACCGCACACAACCGGTCGGAACGGCCAGCCGGCCGGCTCTCAGCAGCGATCCCGCACGACCGAGAGGCCGAGAGGCCGACAGGCCGACATGACACTGCGACTCCCCCACACCCTGCCAACACTCCCCACGGCCACCGGCCGATTCATCCTCAGCCCGTTCACGGACGCCCATGTCGAACCGCTGGCGGCCATCCTGGCCAACGACGCCATCTGGGCCCAGGGGTTCGGCGACAGCGACCACTGGCCCGGGAACCACGATGAGCTGGTCGCCTTGGTCCGCCGTCGGCACGAGGGCCTGCGGATCTTGGCCATCGACTACACCGGCCTTCCCCGCGGCCCGCTGTTCGTCGACACGACAGGCGGCACCGAATCCCACGCCCGCACCGAACGGGTCAAGATCGGCCGGACCGTCATCAGCCCGGCATTCTTGGGTATGCACGCCAACCACGAGGTCAAGACCGCGTTGCTGGGCTGGTTGTTCTCCCGGGGTGCCGGACGCATCGAGTGCGACGTGGACCCCCGCAACCACTGCTCCCTTACCTCCCTGAACCGGTTCGGTTTCACGGTGGAGGGCACCGGTCGGCGGTCCTCCCGGCGTGTCGACGGCACCTGGCGGGACATTGTCATCCTGTCCCTGCTGACCGAGGAATGGCCGGCAGTCCGTGAACGGTCCCTGCAAGCCCTGGCCGGGCTCGGACACGGCGGGCTGCTCGCTGCCTGACCGGTGAGAGAGCTTCCCGGCTCCGCACACATGAGGTTTTAGAGCGTTCGCTTACGTCACCGTCCGGCCTTCACACTGGACCGGGACTCACGGATCGAAGATTGCACCGGGCTTCTAAATCCTGCCTGTTATGGGGCTTTCTGCGCACGCTGTGGAGCTAAGACCTCGCCCACGAAACGAGAACACCGGGTCGGCCTATGCCGGTCCGGTTTCTCTATGCCTTCATTCAGCGGCAGCCTGCCCTGCCGTGTGCTCCCGGACGAGGCGCACCGCACCACCGGCCAAAAGGTCTTCGAGATCGAAACAGAACGGGTCCTGCGGATCAGGGTGAAGCTGGATGGCAGCGTCGGGGTCGCCCAGGAAGCCGTGGACAGGCTCCCACGTCACGGCCGGGAACACCAGGATCATGCCGCGCATTGGCGTCGTCACGTACTGCTGCCGCGTGAGTCTCACGGATGCTGCCGAAGTCGAAGGCCGCCCACTGCCTGGTTTCTCGCCCGTCGGTGACGACCCGTTCGGTCTGCCACAGCTTGCCGTCGGCGGCGACCGCAATCCCATAGGCGCCTCCGACGGGCCAGCCGGTTCCGACCTGGTCCTCGGCCTTCCGGAAGCCGGCCCACAACGTGGATGGGTAGCTTTCGGCGACCAGCGGAAGCGTGGGGACCTCATGGGCTGCGAGGAAAGCGACGGAGTCCTGGATAGCGGTCACGAGTCGGTCGAGGGCCATATGGGACGCAGCGATGGAGAGGTCAATGGCCTGCTGGCGCATTGCGTCCTCGTTCCGCGCGGCGGCGAGCCGCTCGTTCAGGTTGTCCCTAGATACCATGCCGCCCCCGTCGTATTGAGCGCCAGCGTACCAGTGGGCAGTCAGCCTGCGGATGTGCAGTTCACGGTCTGACCTGCGGGAACGTAGGATCCATCCTGGACGCAGAAATCTCCGCGCCGGCAACTTCTTTGGGGGACAATTGAAAATCAGCATAACGCTGGGGGCAACACTGCTCACGGCTGCACTCGTGGCCGGCCCGATCTGCGGAGCGTCCGCGGCGCCCGCGCCGGTCGCCGCCAAGTCCGCGTCCGCGGAATCCCTGGATCTCTTCCCGGCAAGTAAGCGCCAGATGATCATCGATACCTTCGACGCGATCAACAGGTTTCGGGCAACCAAACACCTGAAGGCCCTGAAGTTCAACGTCAAAATCGCCACCATCTCGCAAAAGTGGAGCAACAGGATGGCAGCGACAGGACGCTTTGACCACAACAGCGACTACACGACCGGTGCGCCGGCCGGATACTTCTCGGCATCCGAAAACATCGCCCTCGGCTATTACCGCGGCCAGGACCTCGTCAACGGATGGATCAGTTCGCCCGGACACAACGCGAACATGTCACAGCCAGACGCCACCTTCATGGGCATCGGCATCAGCGCCAAGGGCACCTACGCAACCGCGAACCACTTCGGCTACCCGGCCGGCGCCGTCCCGGCTGGGTCGTACAACAGCCCGCGCGACTACTTCGACGGCCGATCCGCACTCCCGACCAGCCCCGGCATCGCGGCCCCCGACCCAACGGTCGACTGGGAAAAGTTGACCTACACGATCCCGGCCAAGACCGGGGTCATCTACCTCGTTGATGGGGCGGTGAGGGCCGCCGGCACTTACCCGTTCCGCAGCATCATGGTTGCCATCGGCGTCAAAACAGCGGCCGGCCGTACCCTGAAGACGTGGTCCTATGACCTCTCGTCCCTGGCCGTGACCCCCGCCGCCCCCAAATTCAACCAGGCCAAGGGCACCTACACGATCCCGGCAACGGGCAATGTCACATACCTCGTCAACGGCGCCGTGAAGCCGCCCGGCACCTACTCCCGGAGCACCAGGATCACCATCACGGCCAAGGCGGCCCCCGGCAGCATCCTGACCGGCACCTCGAGCTGGAGCCTCGACTTCCGCAAGGCCGTGACCGCGGCAAAGCCGGCCATGAACAGCACCACCAACCGGTACAGCATCCCGGCGAAGGCGGGAGTCGGCTACTTCGTCGACGGGAAGCCGGTCCCGGCCGGGACCTACAAGGCCGCCAACGGCAAGACGGTGAACTTCACCGCGAAGGCCGCCTCGTCCGCGTACCGGTTCACCGGCACGGCCGCCTGGTCATTCCGGTTCTGACACGCGACTGCAACGCCAACGGGAACCGTCAGCACCCGCTCCGCACACATGAGGTCTATGAGCAAACAACCAGTAGTGTCCCCTGAAGACTTCGAGATCATGACCGGGAGGACCCCGCCGACTGGCCCGAGCGATTCCTGCCGAGCTCCTTCGCCAAGGTCGCAACCCACGGTGAGGCCCTCTGGACGAAAATCACCGAGGACGACGGCGAGACCATCCAGGCCACGATGGCCAACAGCCCGTTCGGTGGCTTCGTGGCCTTCGGTGACCCGGTCGCGTACAAGCGAGAAAAACGTCCGCCATATCCTCCCGCCCACGCACGACTAAGCCTCCAAGTGGAAACAATGAGGGCCCGCACGAATTGGGCGGTTTCTACGGTCCTTCGCCGTCGCCCGTTGGTTCGGGGGCGGCGGACAGGAAATTGGATGCTGGCCTTTCCGAGTCGAGCGAAAAGTACACGGGCCCTTCGTTTCGAAGGATGTCCACGTAGTAGTGCAGCTCGCTCATGGGGACAGCAATGGTGCCGGAAGTCGATGCGGCGTTGCAGGTCGGCATCGCGGGCATGCCGCCGGCGCGAATGCCGTGACCGGCGCCTATGTGAGTGCGGGATCGTCGCACGGACTTCGCGGCAGCCAACCTACTGGGGCGAGCGCTCCCGGCGCCGGTGCCCGATGACGCGGCGGACCGAGGGGACCCGGCTGATTCACGTTCAGCGGCGCCAACACGACGATCCGGGATCAAGCAGCCAGCAACAACTAAGGAAAGGAACGAACATGACTGAAGAAATGTCCACGGTGCTCGTCGTCGGCGCCAGCGGCAGCATTGGACAGCTCGCCGTCACTCAGGCACTCGAGGCGGGCTTTGAGACCAGAGCCCTGGTACGTGCCGAA
The DNA here is from genome assembly GCF_056394525.1 of Arthrobacter sp. 10N43. Classification (NCBI taxonomy): domain Bacteria; kingdom Bacillati; phylum Actinomycetota; class Actinomycetes; order Micrococcales; family Micrococcaceae; genus Arthrobacter; species Arthrobacter sp. 10N43. The sequence continues at coordinate 493,648 of NZ_JBFTIA010000002.1, forward strand.
TCCCGGACGGACCGGATTCCCGACGGCGCCGAGATCGTCGTTGGCGACCTCACGGACGCCGAAACCCTCCGGGGCGTCATCCAGGGTGTCACCGGCATCGTCTTCGCCCACGGCAGCCCCGGCGGCGCGAAGGAAGCCGAAGCGGTGGACTACGGCGCCGTGCGCAACGTCCTGAGCGTCCTGGCAGCTCCGGCACGCATCGCCCTGATGACCGCGATCGGGGTCACGAAGCACACGCCCGGTCACGACTGGAAGCGCCGCGGTGAACGGCTCGTCCGGGCCAGCGGTCTGCCGTACACGATCGTCCGTCCCGGCTGGTTCGACTACAACGATGCCCGCCAACACCGGCTCATTATGCTGCAAGGCGACACGCGGTGGGCAAGCGATCCCTCTGATGGTGTGGTCTCCCGCGCCCAAATCGCCCAAGTCCTCGTCACGTCGCTCACTTCGGATGCTGCCGACCACAAGACGCTGGAGCTCGTCGCAGAGACCGGGCCAGCGCAGACCGACCTGAACCCGCTGTTCGGCAACTTGCAAACGGACCGGGCGGCTGCGCTCGATGCCGTCCTTGACCGCGACAACATGCCACTCGACCACGAACCGGCCGGAGTCGTCGCCGAACTCGAAGCCGTCCGCGGACGCTTCTGAGCCGACGATTCGCTGTGCTACCGCTGCCGTGGATCGGCGAAGTGCACTCGCTCGAAGGCGACCATCGCGGCGAGGACCGCGGTCACGGAGGCGAAGGCTGCCGGCGCCGAGACTACATTCTTACCAGCGCTCGCGCGGTAAGCGTCCGGGAATCGTGTTTTGGGCCTATCCAGTCCTCTTACCAGGGCTGCGGTTGGCAGCCGTAGGGGCGCCGGTTGGTGGCGACCCTGTAGTACCCAGGTACCGGTTGCACGTCTTGGGGAGTGTCCCCTGGGCCGACGTACGGGAAGCGGGCAATCCGTAGCGTGAAGAGCAACGCAGGGTGCACACACGGTGACAGCCCGCAAATTCACACGGAATCGAGACCGCTCATGGCTTCCCGCTCAAGACGTCTTTTTCACGCCGCTCTCCCGGCGGGATTGTCGCTGCTCGTTGTGGCTGCGCTGGCTTTCGCCGGCGCAGAGGTGGCTGATGCCGAAAGCCATATCGCGCCGCCAGCGCAGGACCCGCATAACCTCCCGGTGAACAGGCCCTCTTCCTCCGGCAAAATCGCTGTCGCCGTCGTTCTGGGTTCGTCCGGCACCGTAGGGAGTGACGTTCTGGCTCCCTACGAGGTGTTTGCCAGCTCCCCGAATTTCTCCGTCTACACAATCGCAGCGCAGTCCTCCCCTGCCCCCGTTGACGGGGGTCCGGCCATAGTGCCCACCTACACGTTCGACGACGTTCGATCGGGCAAGGCCCGCCAGCCGGACGTCGTCGTTGTCCCGGCCGTCGGCACCCCGGAGGGGCCGGAGGAAACCGCCATGCGGGACTGGATCGTGGACCAATCAGGTCGCGGGGCCCGCGTCCTGGGCGTCTGTAACGGATCGAACGTCCTGGCCGGAGCCGGCCTCTTGACCGGCCGCACGGCCACAAGCCACTGGTCACGTCTGATTTCCCTGAAGAAGAGCCATCCCGAGGTCCAATGGACGGGAGGTCTGCGCTACGTTCAGGACGGCATGATCACCACCACAGCCGGCGTTACCTCCGGCATCCCGGGCGCGTTGAAAGTCATGGAAGACCTGGCCGGCGCCGGCGAAGCCGAACGAGTCGGCCGGCTTATGAACTACCCGGATTGGTCCATTGCCGCGTCAGCATCGATACCCGTCCAGTCCTTCGCCGTCTCGGACGTTCCCGTCGGACTCAACGCCCTCGTCCCGTGGTTCCGGCCGACCATCGGCGTCGGGCTGGTCAACGGGGTTGGCGAGATAGACGTCGCCAGCGCCTTCGAGGTTTACAACATGTCCTTCGCAGCCCGCGCCGTGGCTGTCGCCGACACGGAGACGGTCACCACCAAGCACGGGATGGTCCTCCTGACCGCCCCGGAAACGCAGGCGCCTCCGGTGGACAGGGTCATCGCCCCCGGCGCGGCTCGGGGCCAGGACATTGACCCGCAGTTGAGGGACTGGGCCGCATCGCGCAACGTGCCCATCGAGGCCCTTGCCGGCGCTGGCGGCGTGCTCGGCTTCGACGGGGCCCTGGAGTATTTTGCGCGGCATACCGACCGTGCCACCGCCCTGTCGGCAGCCAAAATGATCGACTATCCCACGGCGCATCTGAACCTTCCGGACAGTGGAACCTATCTCCGCGTTCCGGTCCTGATCGTGCTCGGCCTGCTGCTCGCAATTCTCGCCGGTGCCCTGCCGGCGATCCATGGAATCGTCGTCCGGCGTCGGGCAGAGGGGCAGATGAATGACTCGTGACATCTCTCGGATTTCCGCCCGCACCCACCCGATTCCATGGATCGGACCGACCATGCCGTCCCGAAGTTCCGGCCGACATACTTCTACTTTGCCAAGCACTTCGCTGTGATGGTCGCGCTGATGTACGCGGGAATGTTCGTGCTGGACCCCGTCTACGACCTGGGAGCGACCGTTGCCGGAGTCGACGACCCGTGGAGCCGGCTGCCCGTACTCTCGAACATCATCATGGCGCTCAACATGAGCGTTCCGATGGTCCTGTACATGCGCCATCAGCGTCACAGCTGGCGGGCGATCGGAGAGATGTCGGCAGCCATGCTTCTTCCCGCAGCCCTCACCATGGGCCCCTACCTTCTGGGGACTATGACTGCCGGGACAATGATGTCTCTCAGCCACGGAACAGTGCTCCCGCTGATGGCGGTCGCCATGCTTCTGCGCTTTCGCGAATATGCTCAGCATAAGCGGGAGCATAGATTGCCCGGCACCGGACAAGAGAGTGGTTTGCAATGCCGCTAAATCAGCTTTCCGCAACACTCGCCTGCGCGCTTCTGACCGGCCTGACGATCTTCCAGAGCGCGCTTATTGCCGGGGCCCCGTTCGGGAGGATGGCCTGGGGCGGAAAACACCGTGTCCTGCCGAGCAACCTCAGGATCGGGAGCGCCGTTTCCATCGGCGTGTACGCTTTTTTCGCCTACGCCGCACTGGCCAAAGCCGCCGTTGTCCCGCTCTTGGTCAACGAATCTTTTACCTCCATCACCATCTGGGTGATGACTGCATACTTCGCGCTCGGCGTCGTGATGAACGGGATCTCCCGCAGCAGGCCCGAACGCCTCGTCATGACTCCTGTCGCGGCTGCCCTCGCCTTTCTTTACCTGGTCCTGGCACTCCACTGATCTTCGACACGGGCCGCAGGACGGGCCACGCCTGCCTCAGCCCGAGCGATACCCGGCATCTACCCATATGAACACCGAAGGACTCTTATGAACCCCACAAAGGTAGCGGCCGGAGCATGACCAAGACGGGAGACGCTCAGCGCCTGGCGGCGTTGCCGGAAGCGGTCCTGACGGCACCGATGTCGCCGGAAAAACCGCATCGGCGACGGGGGTGGCGCCCCGGTCCGCGTATCACAGACCTGATGGTCGCTGCCTTGTACGCAGCGCCGGCCCTGGCGGCAACCGCTAGCGTTCACGAGACCAAAGGCCCGGAGTCCGTTCTCTTGTTGCTCGCGGTGGTGGCTTCCGGCGCTGCGTTGCTCTTCCGCCGGCGCGCTCCGATGTTGTCGTTGGCTGCAACGGCCGGCATCATGTTCATCACGTTCTCGGTTCCGGAGAGCTTCGCAGCGGTGGCGACAGCCATGGCGCTGTACGCCGTCGCCGTCTACAGGTCGGCCCGGCATGCCGTCTTTGCCCTGCTGGGAACCAGCAGCATCCTGCTTCTCGCCGCGGTCCTCCTCCCCGGGTCGATGGTCGACCCGGGCCAGGCCGGCCAGGCAATTGCCGTGCTCGTGATCGCGGCACTGATCGGCTTGAACGTCCGCTCGCGCCGAGACTACGTAGCCGCCCTCGTGGACCGTGCCGACCGGCTGACGCGAGAACGGGAGCACCTGGCCAGCATCGCCGCCGCGGCCGAGCGCAACGCGATCGCCCGGGAGATGCACGACATCGTCTCGCACGGGTTGGCAGTGATGATTTCCCTGGCCCACGGTTCTGCAGAGATCGCCCCCACTGATCCTGCCCGCGCCGTAGACGCCATGCGCCAGGTCGCCGAGACCGGCCGGACAGCGGTGGCAGACATGCGCCGGATGCTCGGAGTTCTCAACGCACGTAAAAACGTTGACTCACCCGGAGTAGTAGCGCCCGCGCCACAGGTGGAGGACATCCAGGCGCTGGTGGCGCTCTTCCGTTCCACCGGCCTTCCGGTGGTCCTGCAATCTGCCGGTGCTCCACCGGCCGACCCAGGGATCCAGCTGGCGATATACCGGGTCATCCAGGAAGGGCTCACCAACGCGCTGAAGTACGCAAGAGCAGCAACAACGGTCACGATTGTTCTGCAGTTCAGCCCGCAAGCGATCATTGCGTCGGTAACCGACGACGGCCAACACCAAGAACTTTCTACAGACCATCCCGGGCGGGGCATCGTGGGCATGCGTGAGCGCGTCGCACTGTATGGCGGCACGATACAGGCGGGTCCTCTGGCCAGCGGTGGATGGTCCGTGAACGCCCAGTTCCCGCCGCGGGAGGTATCCCCGTGGAACCGGTAACCATCCCGTCCGAGCGCCCGATCCGGGTGCTGCTCGTTGATGACCAAACGCTTGTCCGAACGGGATTCCGGATGGTACTCGATGCCCACCCCGCGGTCGACGTCGTTGGCGAAGCCGCTGACGGCAGGACCGGACTCGACATGTGTCGTACCCTGGCGCCGGACGTGGTGCTGATGGATGTGCGGATGCCGGGCATGGACGGCATCGCCGCGACCGAGCTAATCGCCGAGAACTGCCCGCAGTCGCGGGTCATTGTCCTCACCACCTTCGATCTCGACGAGTACGCCTTCGCGGCGCTCCGGGCCGGTGCCAGCGGTTTCCTGCTCAAAGACGTCGGACCACCCGAGCTGCTCGCGTCCATCAAAGCCGTCGCCGGAGGAGACGCCGCCATCTCCTCCAGGGTCAGCCGCCGGATGCTGGAACTCTTCAGCCAAAGGCTTCCCTCCGGTCCCTTCTCCGGGGGTGACGAAGCCCTCGCGGCCCTGACACCCAGGGAACGGGAAATCCTCTCGGCCATCGCCGGCGGACTTACCAACACCGAGATCGGTGAACGACTGGTCGTGGCCGAATCAACAGTGAAAACCCATGTGGGCCGCATCCTGATGAAGCTCGGGCTGCGCGACCGTGTGCACGCCGTCATCTTCGCTTACGAACACGGCGTGACCGGCCACCGCCGGCCGGGCTGAGTATCCAATGACCTCAAGACACCGTCCCGCAGAACGTTTCCCGGCGGACAAATCAGCACCGACCTGCGACTACTCATCTCACGCCGCACAGACTTGGTCTGCGACCGAACCCGCGCAATCAACAGACTCTGCTCCAATCCCCTTGCCTAGCGGCTCAGCATGCACTCGGAGACGCAGGCTGTAACTTAACGCGCGAATGTACACCTGCGCGGGTTGGCTGCTCCCCGAGGGCTGCAGGGCTGTCCACACCCGGTATCTCTTCACCCATTCCCACTACCTGAACAGGAGAGCACAATGAAATCCATGAACACATCAAGGACCTATGTGCTGGTGCATGGTTCATTCGTCGGGGCCTGGTGCTGGTCGCGAGTCGTCCCTCTGCTGGAAGCTGCCGGGCATGAGGTTTACGCGCCGAC